>NZ_JBBGYW010000006.1:0-178420 GCF_037479515.1 Ochrobactrum sp. MYb379 | reverse complement strand
AATTATTATTAATATTTTAAAATTATCGAAGATTGGTAAATTATTTCAATTTGTTATGAGTAATAATTTTTACGTTTCACCAATAAATTGAATTACAATTTCTGAACTTAATTTATCACTATAAATATGGTCAATCATCTTTCTTTATAAGCAGGGTGATTGCATGACTTCCGAAAATAAGAAATCTTATCTGTCTCGGCGTGCTTTTCTGGGGGCATCCGCAGTTGGTGTTGGTGTGGCAGCCATTGGTGGCTCCGATGGCTTTGTGCGCAAGGCATTCGCACAGAGCACCTCATCTTCTCCGAGAGTGATCAAGCTGGCCTGGGGGCAGACGGCTGTGTGTCAGTCGCCAATTTCGGTCGCGCTCAAGAAAGGTCTGTTTGAGAAATATGGCCTGACTGTCGAGCCGGTTAATTTCTCCGGTCCAACCGATCAGCTGCTACAGGCTATTGCCACTGGCAAGGCAGATGGCGGTATTGGCATGGCACTGCGCTGGCTTAAGCCACTAGAACAAGGGTTTGACGTATCGCTGACGGTCGGAACGCATGGCGGCTGTATGCGCCTTCTGGCAGCGCCAGATTCAGGTATCAATTCGATTGCTGATCTGAAGGGTAAGAAGGTCGCTGTCAGCGACCAGGCCAGCCCGATCCGCAACTTCTTCGCCATTCAGGCGGCCAAGCAGGGCATCAATCCGGATACCGAAATCGAGTGGTTGCAATATCCGGCTGATCTTTTTGCGGAAGCCTTGAAGAAGGGTGAAGTGCAGGCTGTGGCTGGCGATGATCCGCACGCCTTCCTCCAGCGCGAGCGTGATGGTCTCAAGGAAGTCGCGACTAATCTTGATGGGCAGTATGTCAATTCTGCCTGCTGTGTGCTGGGTCTTCGCGGAAGTCTGGTTCGTGATGAGCCGGAAGTTGCGAGCGCCTTGTCGCGTGCAATCGTAGAAGCACAGGCTTGGACTGCAGCGCATCCAGATGAAAGCGCTGAAATCTTTGCGCCTTTCGTTCCGGGCAATGTCTCTGCAACGGACGTGGCGCGCATCCTGCGCAGTCACACGCATGACCATCATTCGACGGGGGATGCCTTGCGCAAGGATGTCGCTTTGTTCGTGGATGAGCTCAAGATCATCAATGTCATCCGGCCAAATACCAATACGGATGCATTTGCGGAAAAGATCGTCGCCAATGTCATCACCTGACACAGTCTATATCTCCTCCAAGGACGACGCGCGGGAGGCTCTGCCCTCCGCGCTTCGTCGCTCGCTATGGCCGTTTGTGGCGGTGATCGCCTGGGCTATAGTTAGTGCGATTTCCGTCTTCCTTCCAAATGTGGTGGTCGGCTTTGCCGAGCCACTTTATGTTCGTGAAACCAATGGCTTGTTCATCGGCTGGACGATCCTTCTGGCAGTCGCTGCAGCATTGGTTGCGGTCTATCCGGCAATTGGCAAAAGGCTTATTTACTGGTCGCCATGGCTGACGGCTTTGGCGGTATTTTTTGGCGTTTGGGAATTGCTTACGGCCAAGTTCGCATGGCTCCCTGTGCCGTTTTTTCAACCACCCTCGTCTCTGCTCGAAGTCTATCTTGATGATTGGCCGCGTCTGCTCGACAGCCTCTATAACTCGTTCAAGCTGCTGGCTTCGGGTTTTGTGCTTGGTGCGATTGCGGGCTTTCTGACTGGTGTTTCCATCGGCTGGGTACAGGCAATCGGCTATTGGGTTCATCCGGTTTTGCGGTTTCTCGGGCCAATTCCTTCTACTGCACTGTTACCAATGGCATTCTATTTCTTCCCATCAGGCTTTTCAGCAGCAGTCTTTCTCATCGCGCTTGCAACATGGTTCCCTCTGACAGTTCTGACATGGTCGGGCGTGGCGAGTGTCGATAAAGCGTACTACGATGTTGCCCGCACTTTGGGCGCCGGTCAGTTGTTCCTGATCCTGCGCGTCGCAATTCCCGCAGCGTTACCGCATGTTTTTGTCGGTCTTTTCATGGGGTTGGGTGCATCTTTCTCGGTGCTGGTCGCCGCCGAAATGATGGGCGTCAAGTCCGGTCTCGGCTGGTATCTGCAATGGGCGCAAGGCTGGGCGGCCTACAACAATCTCTATGGCGCGCTCATCATCATGGCGATTGTATTTTCCGGTCTGATTACGCTGCTCTTTACGGTGCGTGATCGCGTTCTGACCTGGCAGAAGGGGGATGTGAAATGGTGAATGCTGCCCTCAAACAAACGCCTGCCGCCACCGCTGATAAAAGCCGTGGCTTCCATATTCAGGTTGAGAATGTAAGCCATCGCTTTGGCCTTGAAGGCAAGTCACTGCCGGTTCTCAACCACATTGAGCTTGATGTGCAACCGGGTGAATTTGTTGCCATTCTGGGTCCATCGGGGTGCGGCAAGAGTACGCTTTTGCGGCTCGCTGCCGGGCTGGAGCCGCCAAGTGAAGGGCGAATTCTGGCCGATGGCGAGGAAATCCTCGGTCCTAATCCGTCGCGCGTGGTGGTCTTCCAAGACCCCACACTTTATCCATGGCGCACGGTTCGGGACAATGTTGCTTTGGGGCTTCAGGCGCGTGGTGTGCTTAAAACTCAGGGACACCGCATCGATGAAGCAATTGAGCTGGTGGGATTGTCGGCTTTTGCCAATGCCTATCCGCGCCAGCTTTCGGGCGGCATGGCGCAGCGTGCAGCCTTGGCGCGTGCGCTCGTCAATGACCCTAAATTGCTCATTCTGGACGAGCCATTGGGGAAACTCGATTCCCTGACGCGGCTTGCCATGCAGGCTGAGCTTCTGGATCTCTGGCAACGCAACGGCTTTACCACATTGCTCGTCACGCATGATGTCGAGGAAGCGATTTTCCTTTCGCAGCGGGTCATCATCTTTGGCAACCGTCCGGCAAGCATCGAAGCCGAACTTAAAGTGGATCTAAGCTATCCGCGCCATCGCGGCGATCCGCGATTGGCGGAACTGCGCAGGCAGGCACTTGCGCATCTGGGACTTGATGCCGACTGGTAAAATCAGGAAAGAAAAATGTTCAAAAAAGCAATTCTCACAACGGCCCTTTTATTGGGGTCGATGACGCAACTTTATGCGCATGCGCATCTCGCACAATCCGAGCCAGCCGAGGACGCTGTGCTCAATAAAACGCCTGCCATTGTTTCCATCGAATATACCGAAGCGCTGGAACTTGGCCTTAGCAAACTCGTCCTCAAGGATGAGAGCGGGGCGACTATCGAGACCAGTAAGCCTGAACATATTGACGGCAATACCAAGACGCTTTCGGTCAAACCGTCAGCCTTGAAGCCGGGTACTTATACTGTCGAGTGGGGTGCTGCGTCAGTCGATACGCACCGCACCGAAGGCGCGTTCAAATTCAAGATTGCTAATTAAGGTTGCCGGGCGCGATGACTGGAATTGATATCGTCATTGCGCTCGTGCGATGCCTTAATCTTGCGGGCCTCGCACTGCTCGCAGGCGCGCTATTTTTTCGAATTTTTCTTGTTTCAAGCGAAATAAGTGACGGCAAACCTACGTCTTTTGTGAGAATCTGGTATCAACTTTGCAGCTATTCCGTGGCAATCAGTGCCTTTGGACTGGTTCTATGGGTTCCACTTCAGTTCTCACTGCTGTCTGGTGCGAACAGTTTTTCTGATGCATTGGCTTTTCTCCCAAGCGGACTTTTCGGCACAGCGTTTGGCATTGCATCGTGCTTGCGTGCATTGGCAATCTTGCTTGCTGCATTGCTTCTGCCGCACGCGATAAAGTCTCAAGCCATCCGTGTCCTTCTGTTTTTGATCACTGTTTTCGCGCTTGGTCTTCAGATGCGCATGGGGCACGCAGCAGCAGCTGATACAATCTGGTTGCCACTGGCGGTTTTTGCGCATGTGATTGCGGGTGCTCTATGGTTTGGTTCGCTGCCTCCACTCTATCTTCTTTTACGTGCTTCGCGGGATGAGGGTTTGCAGGCAGCGCAGCGCTTTTCGCTAAATGGCATTATTTTTGTTGCCATTCTTGTTATTGGTGCCGTAATTGCAGGATGGCTTTTGACTGGTGGTCTGCCGGGGCTGGTTGGTACCACTTACGGCAGGATCATGATCGTGAAGATCGCGCTTCTGGTAGCCATGCTGACACTTGCAGCACTTAATCGTTTCTGGCTGAGCCGTGCTGGCCGCAGCGGGCGTGGACTTGGCTATGCGCTCATCTTGGAGGGAACAATTGGTCTTGTCGTGTTTCTCGCGGCATCACTTCTCGCGACACAACCGCCCGGCGTACATGAAGACATCATGTGGCCTTTCGCCTATCGTTTGCGCGACAATATTCTGGCTGATGCGTTTCTCGTCGATGCCGCATGGCGGAGTTTCAAGCCACTTCTGCTGGCATTTCTGATCGGTATTGGGTGCCTTTTTCTGTCTAAATGGCGATGGCAGGCTATTGTTATCGTAGCAATTATCGGGTTCGCGTTGTTTCAGCCACCACGCATCGGATTGTTTGTTCAGGATGCTAATGAAGCAAGCTTTTTGCGCTCGTCCACATCCTACACGTCCATCGCAATTGCGCGGGGTGCTACGGCTTTCGGAGGCAATTGTGCATCCTGTCATGGCAATGACGGGCGCGGGCGCGGTGAACAGGCAACAGGCGATCCGGTATGGCCACCCGATCTGACAGCACCCTTGTTTGCGGATCGCAGTGACGGCGAAATCTTCCGGACGATCATGCATGGCAGAAAGTTGCAAAACGGTCGGCAATCCATGCCCGGTTTTGAAACGGTGTTGGAAGCGAAAGCCGCTTGGTCGCTAGTGGATTATATCCGAACGATTGCGTCTGCCCGAACGACCAGTCTGCCCGCGCCTGATGGTGCGGTTTACCCGGCTGCCAGCCCGCGGATTACGATCTATTGCGGGGCTAGTCGGCGTGAGGTCGGTCGACAATCCGACAATTTCTGGCTGCTTCATCTTCAGGGTGAAGAGCTGGAAGCCTTTGCTGTTGATAGCAATGGCATCCCGGCACAATGCGATGTTTCCGACCAGACTGCGGCTGTGGCTATGCAGCTTCTGACACCAACTGCCGATGGGACAAGCTTTCTCGTAGATCAGAATGGCTGGATACGTTTTCGGTGGTCAGGGCATGAGAAGTTGGAACCTTTAATCCTTGAGACAGCAATCAGTAAGGCTCGTGCAAATCCCGTCAGTCTATCGAATAGGGGACATCATTCATGATGATCCGGGTAGTGTTACTACGCGAATATAAATGCAAAGAGGCCTCCTGCAGTGGATAGCAAATCTATGTGAGGGGCGAACTAAGTGAATAATTTTCTTAATAAAATTTAGCGGCTGGTGAAAATGAGACGTTGAATTTTGATACCTGTTGGCAAAAGGGAGTGGAACATGGGTAACATACGCAATGGTTTTTCGGAGCTTGTCGGCAATACGCCTCTGGTTGCTTTCTCACGCCTTCAGAAGAGCAATGACGTTTCTGTGCGTCTTCTCGGAAAAATAGAGTATCTCAATCCGGCTGGCAGCATCAAAGACCGTACAGCATGGGGGATTATTCGGGATGCCGAGCGTGCAGGTAAGATTAAGCCAGGGGATCTTCTGGTAGATCTGACGAGCGGAAATACCGGGATTGGTATTGCGGCTGTTGCTGCCGCAAAGGGCTATCGAACGAAGTTTTACCTGCGTGATACAATCAGCGAAGACAAAATCAATATCCTGCGTCAGTTCGGGTCAGAAATCGTGCTGATTGATAATGATGAGTTGCTGGAAATAGGGGCGTTGCAAAAGGTGCTCGATCGTATTCGCAGCGAAAATCCGGGCGCTTATTATACGGGTCAGCGGTCCAATCCTGCAAATCCGGCAATTCATTTTGAAACGACCGGCCCGGAAATCTGGCGCGACACGGATGGCGAGGTGGATATTCTGGTCAGTACCGTAGGCACTGGCGGGACCATCTCAGGGGCGGGAAAGTACCTTAAGGAAAAGAAATCATCTCTTCGCATCATTCTGGTGGAGCCGACGGCAGATTCGGTGCCTTCTGCCGATAATCCAAAAGCCGAAACTATTGAAGGCGTTCACAAAGTCACCGATATCGATGAGACGATTTTGCCTGAAAACTACGACAGGGCGATTGTCGATGAAATTGTCGCAGTAACGACGGAGCAGGCTCGACGTTCCGCATTGTCAGTTGCTCGCGAAGAGGGCTTTCTGGTCGGAACGTCTTCTGGTGCGGCGATTGCAGCAGCTCTTCAAATTGCAAAACGCCCGGAGAATGCAGGTAAGACCATCGTTGTCGTTCTGCCTGATAGCGGAGAGCGCTACTTGTCATTGTTTCAGGAGCCGGTGATAACCGATTATTAAGAACATCTACGATTTATAAATTGAATAACTATTGCGATATATAAATATACTAACGTAATATATTTTAACCATAATTGTCAGATTAAAGGTAAATATTACTATAGCAGCGTCAATTATATCAATATTGATTATTTCTATATGAAATATTATTTGTCATATATTTTTCAATAATTAGATATAATTTCCTTAATCGAATTATCCCTCTGAAATAAGACGATTTTGTCTATTGTTAGTGGGGATAATTATGATTCTGAAAAACACAGTCATCGGCTCTGCATTTGTAGTTCTGGGGATGACGAATGCAAATGCAGCGGATGCGGTCGTAGCACCGGAACCGGAAGCTGTAGAATATGTACGCGTTTGCGATGCTTATGGTGCAGGCTATTTCTATATTCCGGGCACGGAAACGTGCCTGCGCATTCATGGTTATGTGCGTTATGACTTGAGGGCGGGTGATAACGTCTACTATCGTGGTGCAGGCGTTAGCCGCGCTCCTGACGGCAGTGCCTTTAATCTTAGCCCACGCGGCAAGTCTTATGAGACATGGAACAACAATACGCGTTTCACACTGCGCACATCGACTGCTTCTGAAACGGAACTCGGAACACTTTCGACTTTCACTGAATCGCGTTTTAACTTTGGTAACGGTGCTGATGCCGGGACAACGCTCAACCGCGCTTACATCCAGCTTGGTGGCTTTCGCATTGGCCTTGATGACTCGGCCTTCTATACATTTACCGGATATTTCGGTGATGTGCTGAATGATGACGTTATCAGCGCAGGCGGCTATCGCACCAACCAGATCAGCTACACCTTCAAGGGTGGCAATGGCATTTCAGCTATTCTGTCTCTTGAACAGGGCAACAATTCCGATGTCGATTGGAATGGCGTGATTGATGACTATACACCGCACGTCGTTGGTGGTCTTAAATATGCGCAAAGCTGGGGCTCGATTGCCGGTGTTGCGGCCTATGATGCAGTCAACGAAAAATGGGCCGGAAAGATCCGCGCAGATGTCAATGTAACAGACCAGTTTTCCGTCTGGTTACAGGGTGCATATAAGTCCAACAAAGACCATTATGTGCATTACAACGGCAGCGGTGTTATCGTTCATGATGGAGGCAGCAGCACCTATCGCGGCGTGCGTGTAATCGACAGTTTCTTCGGTACATGGGGTGGCGATTGGGCTCTATGGGGCGGCGCAAAATTTAAGGCTACAAACAAAGCGACCTTCAACGTACAGCTGGCATATGAAGCAGCCGACACGTTTGCGGCAAGTGCGAATGTTGCCTATCAGCTCGTTCCGGGCTTCACCATCACGCCACAGGTTTCCTATACCAAGTGGGATGACAGCAAGTCGATCCTCAAAGGTCAGGATGCATGGCAGGGCGTTGTTCGTTTCCAGCGTTCGTTCTGATCAGGAAAGCTTTGGCTCCAGATACGAAACAGAGTGGCAGCCTAGGCTGCCACTTTTGCTTTTGCGGTTGAGCCAGAGGCGGTTTTTCTACCAACTCTGATAATCGAAGCGTCGATATTTCAGACTGTTGCCAAGAAATAGCTTTGATTGCCTCGTTTCGGAGGTGATTAAGAACGTACAATGAGCACATAGCCAATAGATCATAACGCAATTGATAGGAGATGTGATCACGATGCAAAATCAGTCAGATAATCAGCATTCTTTATCAAAGGTCTATGGTAAATGCATGCAGGAACGAGGAACCATAGCATCGCTATTGGCCGCCGTTGATGCTGCAAAACAGGCTGCAAATGAAAGTCTGCGCCGCGCGCAGTCGGCTCCTCTTCCACATATAGCTGATAATACGACCTTCATCGCATTGTTCGAGCGACACTTATCAGATCGTGAAACGCTGTTTTCCAGCATTCGCCAGTTGGATGATGCTAAAGCATCTCTGCGGGCTTGAGCAAAATGCCAAATTCGTTTCATAATCCCCCGGTGGATTGTCGAAGGTGAAGTTGGGTTAAGCGGGAAAAGCGCATTGAGTGATTTTGCATCCAGAATGACACTGACTGAGGAATTGGTCTCACTGAGCATTCGGACTGAAGTGGATCTGGGACCAGAGCCCAATCGAATTCCCATTACAGATCAGGATGTTGAGGCGCTGTCTGAAAAGCTTTTTCGCGAGAGCGGTGACACGCCCCTATGGGTTTTTGCCTATGGCTCGCTCATCTGGAAGCCGGATTTTAATGCCATTGGCTGGCGTTATGGCGGTGTAAAAGGGTGGCATCGCTCGTTCTGCCTTCGTTTAACCCGCTGGCGCGGTACTCAAAGCCAGCCCGGATTAATGCTCGCGCTAAGGCCGGGTGGCAGCTGTAACGGTATTGTCTTTCGTCTATCGGAAGAGGATCGGCTTGCGCAGATCCAGCGCATGATCCGCCGAGAGATAAGCTCAATGAGTGACGCTTACAGTATTCGCTGGGTCGTGGTCGATACGCCGGAAGGTCCGGTTCGTGCCTTGACGTTCTGGGCGGGGCCACGTGGAGACCGCGTATTGAACGGCTTATCGCTGGAGTCTGTGGCGCATGTTTTGGCACGCGCTTGTGGTCATATTGGATCATGCGCCGAGTATCTTTATCACACAGTCAGGCACCTTGAAGAAAAAGGCATTCGCGACCGCAATCTTTGGAAGCTGCAAGAGCTTGTTGCTGCTGAGATCGCAGCGCTTCATCAGGACATTCCCACTATCACGCACAATAGAAGCGTACTATAAATAAACACATATCATATGTGGGTGTTGGTTGCTGTTTCAGACAAATATGCCGGACATATATGCCCGGCATATTTTAGAGCGTATCTCGATCTGATTGAAACAAAATGCACCAATCACGTTAGAGCATTAATAGGAAATGTCGTGCGGTCATGTTGCGTTAGGCGGAAATCCGCGCTCTTTGGCAAGAGAAGCTATAGCGTAGGCCAACAATAACAACATCAACACCGACCATGATAGCCATGCAACATCTGCATGTTGAAGTAACAATCCACCGATAAGCCCGCCGCCAGCGATTGCAAGATTCCAGGCGGTGACGATCATAGACTGTGCGAGATCCGATGCTTCATATGCCGTGTTTGCTGCAGCTGTTTGGAACAGCGTTGCAGCTCCGCCGAAAGCCAGCCCCCACATAACTGTCGCCAACCAGAATAGACTTTGCACATCACCCCATATGCTCAGCATCAATGCTGCGGCACTGAAAAGCAGAATGCTTGCTAAGACCAACTCTCGAAGCCATCGGCCGATGAAACAGCCAATAATGCAGATTCCAACAATTGCCGTTACCCCAAAGACGAGCAAAACAAGATCGAGCTTAGAGGACAATCCGGAAGGCTCAACAAGTGGGCCAATGTATGTGTAAAGAATGTTATGAGCGAGCACGAATAAAAGGGTGACAAGTAACACTGACTTGATGCCACCGATCGCCAACGTCCCTCCTATAGACGCCTTATCACGAAGGGTCGTTCCGGAATAATTGGGCACCTTTATCAGGACCAGGATAACCAAAGCCAGGGTGAGAGCCGTCATCAACAAAAATGTCGTTCTCCAGCCAATGAAGGAACCGATCATCGTGCCCGCAGGAATGCCCAATGACAAGGCAAGGGGAGTTCCAACCATAGCAACAGCAATCGCACGGCCTCGCAATTGTTCCGAAACCATACGAGCTGCATATCCCGCCAGCATCGCCCAAAGAAGTCCCGCACAAATTCCGGCGAATAACCGCGCCAGCAGCATAATGCTATAACTTGCTGTGATCGCGGTCACGCTATTGGCTACGGCAAATCCGGCAATTGCACAAAGCAGCACCGGTTTGCGTGCAAAATGCTGTGTAAGCTTTGTTAGCGGAATAGCCGCGATAAGGGAGCCTACAGCATATATTGTGATGAGCTGACCAATCGCGGAAGGACTGGCGTTGAGGTCCTTGCTCATCAAAGGAAGAAGACCAGCAGGCAATGCTTCCGTCAGGATTGTGATGAAACCTGCCATAGCCAGGGTTAGCAAAGCGGCCATCGGCAATCTGGTTTCATCAGTCAGTTGAACGCAATCGTGATTTTCTGAAATACTACTGGGCATCGCTATTAGCCCTCAAGCCCAAGCTTTGGCAAAACCAGATCGTCCACTTGATACGTATGGAACTCACTTGTTGAGACGGTATCTAACTTCCGAAAATTTTCAACGAACACGGGATCAGAGAAGAACTCGTCCACGTTGCCTGCGCCCTGAATAGCTTCGATATTAACGACCGTTAGCCCATCCGTACTCCTGGCAAGATTGCTCCACAGAAAACCGGGCTTTCTCTCCGCCACATAATGAACGACGTCCTGGATGATTTGAAACGCCTCATCCTGCTTGCCGGGAAAGGCATGTATTACATTGACGATGAATGTGGTTGGAACTGGCGAAGACGTAAATCCGGCTGAAGGCTTCATACCCATTGTGTATCCCTTTAAAAGACAGCTCACTAACTTTGAGACACACTGGATATCGCTTTCCGAATAAGCGATAAATAATCTTCTATTCTGATAAAACAGGAATTAAATTCCGCAATAGAGAGCGCTATGGATAAGCTGGCAACCTTGAAGATATTCGTTCAAACCGCTGAAAGTGGCAGCTTTGTCGCCGCATCCCAACGCATGGGGCTCACCAGTTCGGCTGTAGGCAAAGCAGTGGCACGCCTCGAACATGAGGTTGGCGTCTCTCTGTTTCATCGCTCTACCCGCAGCATGACGCTTACGGAAGAAGGGAGTTTCTTCCTCGATACTTGTAAAAAGATATTATCGGAACTTGATGCCGCAGAAGCGCAACTCTCGCGATCACATAGCACGCCAAGTGGCCTGTTACGTGTGAGCTTTCCGCTTACCGGAATGCTGCTCATGCCGACCATTTCTGAATTTATGAAGGCCTATCCTGCAATTGATCTCGAATTGGATTTCACCGATCGGCTGGTTGATGTGATTGAGGAAGGTTTTGACGCCGTTGTGCGCACAGGCGAAGTTCGCGATACACGGCTGATGAGCCGTAAACTGGGGAACTTCAAGCATCGAATTGTCACATCACCCGACTACCTGCAACGACAGGGCACGCCACGTCTGCCAGAGGATTTGCTGCATCATAGGTGTATGCATCACCGCTATGCCAATTCGGGAAAGCTTGAGCCGTGGCCACTCATTGCAGACCAAACTGAGACACGTATTATATTGCCAGTGACCACCGTTGCCAGCACTTTGGAGCCGCTTATCCACCTCGCAGAAAACGGCTTTGGCATCACGTGTTTACCTAACTTCGCAGTCAAGCAGCAGATTGCAGAAAGCAAGCTGGTTGCGATACTCGATGAATATCTGGCAGAAACTGGTATCTTCCGGATCTTATGGCCGACAAACAGATATTTATCGCCAAAAATTAGAGTATTTGTCGACTTCATGGCCTGCAATCTGTTTGTAACTCCAAAAAGAGGTAGCTAAAGCAGGATGCGTGCTACCCCTCCACTATCCTAATGCAAGTTGCGTCGAGCCAATGCTTCATTGATATCCGGCACGGCACTGATCAGCATTTTTGTGTAGTCGTGGGTTGGATTTTCGAAAATATCTTCAACCTGCCCCTGCTCCACGAGAATGCCATGACGCAATATGCCAACACGATCAGCCATCTGTCGCACCACTGCGAGATTATGACTTATCAGCAGATAAGTCAGATTAAATTCTGCTTGTAATGACGTCATTAAGTCGAGAACCTGGGCCTGAACCGAAACGTCGAGTGCGGATGTGGGTTCATCGCAAATGATAAAACGAGGCCGACTGGCGAGTGCTCTTGCGATTGCGATGCGTTGTCTTTGTCCGCCAGAAAACTCGTGCGGATAACGTTGCACAGAATCTTGTGGCAATCTCACCTTTTCCAGCAAGTCCCTCACGCGAGCCTTTACAAACAGTGGGTCACGCTCAAGCTTCAAACGGCGGATAGGTTCAGCAATAATATCGCCGACACGCCAGTGGGGGTTGAGGCTGGCATAGGGGTCCTGAAATATCATCTGCACAGCGCCGCTATGATCAACAGACGCGCCATCAGAACGATCAACACCATTAACCCTGACCAACCCTTCGCTAAGCGGCAAAAGTCCGGCAACTATGCGCGCAATTGTCGATTTACCGGAACCGGATTCGCCCACAAGCGCATAGGTCTCGCCCTTCCGAATATGAAACGAAACGTCATTGACGGCACGAAGCTTATTCTGCCCCTCCCCACGCGTCCAGAAGAAAAATCCGCGGTGCCCGATACGAAATTCATGCGCAAGATTGTCGACCCGCAATATTTCATCGGCTGATGATTGTGAGGGGTCACGGAGGTTTTTCTGATGAATAGAAGGAGTGGCGGCGATCAATTTGCGGGTATAATCTTCACGCGGTGTCTGTATCACGTCACGGACGGTACCAGCCTCCACAGCGCGTCCATGATGAATCACCACAACACGATCGGCAATTTCTGCAATGACCCCCATATCATGCGTAATAAGCAACACAGCTAAGCCACGCTCAACGCAAAGCTTTTTCAGAAGCGCAACAATCTGCGCCTGAACTGAGACATCAAGAGCCGACGTTGGCTCATCGGCGATAAGCAGTTCCGGGTCGGCAGCAATTGCCAATGCAATCACAACACGCTGACGCATACCTCCAGAAAACTCGTGCGGATAAGCATCAAGCCGTCTTTCCGCATCCAATATTCCAACCTCTGTGAGAAGCTCTATTGCACGCTTACGGGCAGCCGGTTGAGAAAGGGACAGATGGCGATGTAGGGTCTCGGTTAGTTGTCGGCCAATCGTATAGAGCGGGTTGAGACTGGACAGCGGATCCTGAAAAACCGTTCCAATCTTTTTGCCACGTAAAGCTGCTAATTCCTTGTCCGGCAAATTATCAATGCGTTTTCCCTTGAGATGGATTTCGCCGCCTGAAACATATCCGGGAGCATCAAGAAGGCGCGTAATCGCCGATCCGGTCATCGACTTCCCTGCGCCTGACTCTCCAATCATTCCAAGCACTTCACCGGCATGGATATCGAAAGACACGCGATTAACGGCGTGAAAGACGTGGCCATCCGCGGGGAAGTCGACTTGCAGATTGCGCACGGTTAGAACCTGCACAGGCTCTTTTCTTGATGCTTCATGCATTAGAGTTGCCCTTGCTTCTTCGGATTGAGAAACTCTCGCAACCGGTCACCCAGCAAATTGATGGATAACGCGAGCAGAACCAATGTGACCGCAGGGAAGAATAGTATCCACCACTCTCCAGAAAACAAAAATTGCTGGCCATTGCGAATGAGTGTGCCCAATGATGGACGCGTGGGTGGAACCCCTACCCCAAGATAAGACAAAGTGGCTTCTTCGAGAATTGCGAGAGCCAGCCCCAATGTTGCAACAACGAGAGTTGGTCCAAGTAAATTCGGTAAAATATGGGTAATCAACAAACGAGCAGGACGAACACCAATTAGCCTTGCGGCAGCCACATAATCCTTTCGTCGTTCGACCAGCACTGCGCCCCGAACTATCCGCGCGAATTGTGGCCAGTTTGAAAGACCAATAGCAAAAATAAGTAGCCACACAGCGGCAGCCTCCTGCTGCGCTGGAGGGACAAGACCTTGCGCGAGACCGAAGATTAAAAGTGCAATAAGAATTGTAGGAAAGGTCAATTGCGTATCAGCTATACGCATAATGATCGTATCGAGCAGTCCACCTGCATATCCGCTGATAAGCCCGGCACTAACACCTATGAACAACGACACAACGGTTGCAGAAAAAGCCACTAACAATGAAACGCGGCTACCATAAAGAATGGAAGAAAATATATCCCGGCCCTGATGATCCGTTCCCATCAGAAAGGTATTGCCTGTGAAAGCACTTGGCTGCAAAGGCGCACTCAAACCATCCATCAGGTTCAAGGTTGACGGATCAAAAGGCGAATATGGTGCAATCAGAGGTGCAAAGACTGCACCCAATACCAGTATTGCAGCAAGCACCCCAGCTATCGTTGTAACCACTGGCAACCGTTTAAAGCGCGGAATTTTAGCTCTCACAGAGTGGCGATTATGTGCGGCTTCTAAAGAAAAAGGCGTATCAGTCACGTTACGCTCCCGTCTTGATATGGTCGAAACGAAGACGCGGATCGACAGCAAAATAAAGAATATCAACCACGAAATTGATGCTCACAAAAAGCAATGAGATAAAGACCAGATATGCAGCCATAACCGGCACATCGACGGCCTGTACGGAGTTAATAAAGAGTGAACCCACACCCGGCCATTGAAACACCGTCTCTGTCACAATAGCAAAGGCGATGACTGATCCCAGTTGCAATCCGACCACCGTAATCACCGGGACAAGGGTATTTTTCAACGCGTGTCCGAAATAGATACTGCGGCTGGAAAGACCGCGCGCTTTTGCAAAACGGATATAATCCTGCCGCAAAACATCGAGCATTTCCGACCGGATAAGCCGCATTAAAAGCGTTGTCTGAAACAGGGACAAGGTTATTGCTGGCAGTATCAATGAACGCAGCCCTGATGTCGTCAGAAAGCCCGTCGTCCACCAGTTGCCGATCTCAATAACCTGCCCTCGCCCAAAAGATGGCAACCAGCCCAGCTCGACAGAAAACAGATAGATCAGCCCCACCCCAATCAGAAATGTTGGCAGTGATACGCCGATCAAAGACGATGTCATGATGAAAGCAGTCAGACGCGTTTTGGGGCGTAAAGCAGCATAGACACCCAAAATGCCACCCCCGACAAGCGCGATAAGTGACGAGGTAATTGCCAGTTCAATTGTCGCGGGCAGTTTCTCTATAATCATCCGGCTGACGGGTTCCTGCTGTTTGTATGAGAGGCCAAAGTCACCCACCAGACCACGCTGTATGAAAGACAAGAATTGCAGATAAACCGGCTTGTTCAATCCAAGACGTTCTTTCAGCTCCTGTCGTTCTTCCAGACGTGTTTCCTGACTGGCAATGGATTCCAGCGGGTCGCCAACAAAGCGAATGACGGCAAATGCGATCAAGGCCACGGTCAGCATGACGCCTGCAGATTGGAAAATACGTCTGATGATGAAACTGGTCATATATTTAGCCTGAACTCTACCGCCACCGCGTAGCAAATATTCATCATAATGCTCCGCCCCCGCATGCGAGGGCGATAGCTGCAAATGCGTACGTACTACTTGTTGATCGTTGCCTGTCCGATCTTGGGCGAATTATCTGGCTGATGTTCAAGGTTAAATTTGTCACGCACGGCCCACGCTCCCACCTGATTGTGAAGCGGCAGATATAGATGCTCCGATTTCACCAGCTTCCATAATTCGTCGATGGTTGCATCACGCTTGGCTGGATCTATTTCAGCGCCTAGTGACTCAATTTTCTGATCAACCTCTGCATTTGAGTAGCCGGTTGCATTATAGGCGCCATAACGTCCCTGTCTTGTATGCACCAAATCGTTAAAGTTATAAGCGCTGTCAAATGTCGGCACACCCCAACCAAAGAGATAGAAGTCTGTCTTCTGATCAACAATTAACGGCGAGTGTTGTGCATAGGGACGCGATGCCAGATTCACTTTAACACCTATGCGTCCAAGAAACCCGACAACTGCCTGTGCGATTGCCTCATCATTGACATAACGATTGTTGGGAGTGTCGAGAGTAATCGTAAAGCCTTGCGGATAACCCGCTTCACTCAAAAGCGCTTTTGCTTTTTCAACATCAGGCTTGGAATAGGCATCAAGTTCCTGCGTCCAGCCATGAACAAACGGTGGCACGATGATGCCGGTTGGCACAGAATTACCACGAAGAACAACCGTCTTAATTGCATCGCGGTCTATTGCGAGATCAAAAGCCTCGCGCACCCGCACATCGCTCAGTGGATTTTTATCCTTGACGTCAGATGACGCCAGCGGTGCATCATCAACCCGGTAGCCAAGGAAAATTGACCGGTTTTCTGGACCAACAGAGACTTTAATACCCGGCGTATTTCTTAGTCGCTCGATATCTTGCACCGGCACTTCATGCAGAAAATCCACTTCGCCCGAAAGAAGAGCTGCAACGCGTGTCGCATTGTCGGCGATAGGTGTGTAGACAATTTCTGTTATTTCCGGCTTCTTCTCCGCCCAATATGCCGGATTTGCATCAAGAACAGTACGGACCCCGACTTCACGGGATTTTAGCGTATATGGACCCGTGCCGTTGGTGTTTCTAACCGCGTAATTGTCCTTCCCCGCCGCAATATCCTGAACCTCTGTCACGTCATGCTTTTCTGCCCATCCCTTATCCAGAATGTAAGTTCCGGTCAGATTATTGGGATAAATCGCATTGGGAGCACGCAGCTTAACCTCAACCGTGTTGTCATCAACAACCGTCACCTTTTCCACATCTGCATGAAGCTGACGGAGATTGGATTTATCTGAGCGCGCCCGATCCAGCGTAAAAACAACGTCTTCGGCGGTAAAATCTGCACCGTCGTGGAACTTAACATCCTTGCGTAGTTTAAAGACCCACGTGGTGGGGTCACCCTCTTTCAAACTCCATTCAGTCGCCAGACGTGGCACGAGTTTGCCTTCGGCATCACGCCATATCAGGCTTTCGTAAATGTGGTTGAGAACCGCATGCGTAACGCCATCATTTTGTGCATGAGGGTCCAGCGTGAGTGCATCAGCAGCTCTGGTCCAGCGCAATGTCTCAGCATTACTCAACTGCGTTGAGGAAGCAATAATCAATGTCGCTGCTACGAAACTTAGTATATTTGATCGCAATTAGAGACCCTCTCACCAATAAAAAACTGATTAGAGTTTTTCACATCGAAGGGACCTGACGCACGCATCAATTAACTAAAATCTTTGGTACTATAAAAATATTCTTCTTAAATTTACAGTGGCTTTTCCGGTAAATTATTTCAACTCGAGTGTGAATAACAACCCTGGATAATTTCAGAACAGACAAATTTAAACACTGGTAAGCAATGAATCTGCAGCAGTTAAATAGGCTGGAACTCCGATAATTTCTGATCATTTTCTGGAACGGTCTGACGGTGGTTTCGGTGTAGCTACATACAGTTAGACTGTTTTAATCTGTACAATTCTTGTGGCGGGAACGCTGCAAAAGAAGTAGCTACCTCTCTCATATTCGTTTGATCAGATTATAAATAACTTCCAGTATTACACAGTTGCCTGACAGGATGATCAACTCTCTTGACTACGCTTTCTCTGTCGATACGCACGAGCGCTCGCTTGATCTCCGCATGGAGACATCGAACACCACTGTCTATTTCCAGCGGGCGACTTATCAACGAACATTACATGGCAACGTGGCGAAGCACATTGCTTTATTCGATTGCGATAGGGTCCAGTGAAAACTTCAACAGCATCGCGTGCGATGAGGCCCAATATCTCCTCCATTTCAGCTACGTCCGGTGGCTCCGTATTAAATCCATCGCACGCAATACGCACAACTGGCATACCGGAGCGCGCGTGCGCGTTGATGAGCGCAATATCCGACACCAATATCTCGCTTTGATTAATACGATTATCGGCCAGTCTGAATATCGCCTCTCGTAAAGACTTTGTCTTTGCGAGTTCTTCGTCCGTAACAGAACCTGCAAGCGGCGGTAGTTCGGCCTCGCAAAGCCACCTATCGAGCAAGGAGGGCTCTGAGAACCGATCAACGCCTTTTGTCCTATCTTTTGACGCTGCGACGGTCGCAACAAGATTGAGTGCAACACTGTCCGAGCGGAACAGGAAGCGCCAGCTTCCTTTTTTCCGGCGCTCTTTTGGATGCCCGGCTTTTGCGGTGGTTATATCCATCAGCTCACTCTTTGCATGACAAGTCGTCCAGCTTTGAAAGCCGGACGATACTTATGAGATAAGCGCTAGCAAAATCAACTGTTCGCTGAAGGCGTCGCCAACTCAAGATCAACGGCATATCTGCCAACTTCCTGTATTTTTATAGCGACTGGATCATGCAGCGTGTAAACGCGAGCATCACGCCAATAACGATCCAGCCCCTGCTTCAAAGTCGCGGAACGCGCGCCAACGGCTTCAAAAATGCGCGATGTTACCGAAAGCGCTGCTGCGTCCGAAGCAACCTTGGCCTGTGATATGAGATCAGCAATCTCGCCCCGGCGTTCCGGTGTCAGACGCTTCTCATCGATATCTGCGACCAGTTCACCAAAAGCCCTGTTGGCGACAGTTGAAAGCGCGAAAGATGCGTTAGCTGTGGTGATTGAATTGCCAATAGTGTCAGCAATATAGTCAGGCACAGATGCATTCTGACCGCTTTTGCGCAAGTGCAATTGCGACAGTGCAGTATCAATTGCCCCTAACGCCGTTCCATTGAGGAAATTAACAAACATGATCTGAAAGGCCAGCGAGCCTATCGATTCATTCAGCGGTCGTTTTGTTGGATCGGCTGCCGAAGTGCTGAAAATCGCGGCATCCGGGATAAACACATTTTCAAAGACCAGACTGCCTGATGCGGAGCGACGCGCACCAATGCCATCCCAGTCATCCGCATGGACAATGCCCGGCGTTGACGCATCGAGAACGAACGTCAGACGTTTCTCACGGCCATCGGGCGCGCGATAGCTTTCACCGACGACCAGACGGTCAGCTGTTTGTGCGGCGGTTGCGAAGCTTTTCCTGCCATTGGCAATATAGCCGCCATCAGTCCGCTTCAAATCTGCGGCAGGACCGCCCGGATTGTTGGCACCGCCCCAAAGTGTAGGCGTGCGCAACGTATCTGCTGCGGCTTTTGCGAACACCAGGCCGCGCCCGGCAATCTCAATGCGCAACAGATGCATGTAATTATATCCCAGAAGGGCTGCACTCGATAAATCGATGCGTGAAATCTCCCGGATCGCAAAAAGCGCATGTTGCCAGCGCGCGCCTATCGCTTCGCGGCGGCTTTTAGCGTTACGAAACAGCGCCAGATCATCATCAACGGTTAGTGCTGCCAGACCGGACTGGCGCAAGAGCGATGCTTCCTCAACGGGGGCGGAACCTTTACGGTCCCGCTCTACCACGTGCGGTGCAAGCTCAGTTTTCACCTGCTCAACACGCGCCCAGATATCCGCCTCAATTGGCGGATCAAACCAGTGCGTATGCCGGAAGGATTGCGCGTGTGCATTCATGGTTTCACATCCAGAACGGCTTTACCATGCAAACGTCGGTCAAGAAGAGCCGCGACAGCCTCGTCAAACTGGTTCCAGTCACCACGCCATTTCACTTCTGTCTTGAGCTTGCCTTCAGCCAGCCATTGCAGCAGCGCCTTGAGATAGGGGCCCACCCGATACTCGGAAATCAGGAAGCCATGAATGTGACGTCCAACCGGACCAACTGTGCCAAGATGACCAAAAACGGCATCTTCGCCTGAAGCCCAGCCGAGGCTCTGCACATTGCCATGCCGGTTGAGAAGCTTGAAGGATTGCACGAGCTGCGCCCCGCCGACACTCTCGATTACCAGGTCGATACCTTCCTTCACATCATCAAGGCTGGTCACAACTAGGTCCGCACCAAGTTCGCTGAGACCCGCCGCACTGGCTTCGGACCCCACAGAAGCGATAACGCGCGCGCCACCCAGCCGTGCAAGCTGAATTGCGAAGCGGCCTACACCGCCAGAAGCACCGGTGATGAGAACTGTCTTGCCGAGAATAGGCCCACCAAGCTGCAAGGTCGTCAGCGCCGTGACAGCTGCTGTCGGAAGCGTCGCAGCTTCAGCGGGATCGACCCCCTCCGGAATGACCGCGATATCCTCCACATGTGCAATGCGCTTTTCAGCCCAGGCCCCAAGTGGTGCGCGGGTGACAACCAATGTTCCAATGGGCGGAGCTTTGGTTTGTGGGCCAACGGCTACAATCACTCCGGACGCATCCCATCCAAGAACCGTACCATCAGCCTCAAGACCGCGCGCACCACGCCGGGTTTCACCGAAGTTCAACGAGGTGTGTGTGACATCGATAAGAACTTCCCCATAACCTGGCTCAGGGGTCGCTCGCGTTGCAAAACGCAGACCGCCGGACGTTGCTTTATCAGTTTCGATAACTCGAATGGTCATGCGGTGATCCTTTCCAGACGTCCTGCAATCGAAGCGCCGCGGGTAACGACGTTATAAACAAAGCTATTAAGCTCAACACGCTGGCGCAGGTCTTCCAGCTCAGCGTCAGAGGCGGGAGACTGGATTTTCGCGGTGTAGCGAAGTTCCAGATCGACGGGCTCGCTTGAGCCTGTTCCGATTTGTCCCGGCTTACTGACAGCTTCAGCGACAACTTCCAGCGCATCAATCTCGATGTCGAGCAGTGACGCCTGAATGAGAAAGCCATGATTGAGGCAACCAGCAACGGCGCCGATCAGCAATTCACCCGGGGCCGGACCAAGATCAAAGCCACCGCCAGCGGGCGATCCATCGGTGATAATCTGAAAATCACGAATGAAAAGACGACGGATACCGCTGCGTCCTTCGGCAACAACGCGGGCGGAAAGCTGGCCAGTGCCTGCTGGCTGTCCCTTTTTTGCGTCGTGCAGCTTTCTCTTGTGTCGGATATATTTCGTCAGACCACTGGTCATAGGTATTTCCTGTATTGGGTATGTTGGAAGAAAGGGTTATTCAGCAGGTTTGATTTCGTATGGCAGCGTCCAGTCATCCGGGCGGATGTCCCATACGACCTTGTTGCTGTAGGCATAGGTTTGCGGCAGATCCCAAAGGAAGACAGCGAGCGCTTCGTCAGATGCCACTTCGGTTGCACGTTTGACCGATGCAAGCTCGGCGTCCTTGGTGAGTGCGCCTTTCGCCTGTTTTACCGCTTCGTCAAAGGCGGCCGGGACGGGTCCAATTGTCTGAAAATGCGTGCTGCCGAGATAGGTCAGTGTTTCGGCCGCAATGCTTGCCGTATCGGCGTAACCAAACCACGTCAGTCCAGCGGCTTTGTCGGATGCAGCGCGCTCGGCATGAGACGAAGCGGGCAGAATATTGAGCTGCGCACGGACACCAACCGCAGCCAGTTGCGCCGCGATAATCTGCGCTGCCTGCTCTCCACCGACATAGGTGCCTTTGCCAAACACCATCTCGACATCAAAGCCATCCGGATAGCCTGCTTCCGCAAGCAGCGCTTTGGCCTTATCGGGATCATAAGGCCATGGCTTCAGGTCTGTGTTATAGCCCTCATGAAAGTTGGTGATGATCTGGCTGTTGGCGGGGCTTACCAATCCCTTGAACAGCGCCTTGGTAATAGCTTCCTTCTCAATGGCATAGTTCAAAGCCTGCCGCACACGCGCATCATCAAGCGGCTTGATATTGGTGTTGAAACGGATGATCTGTACGCGCGTGCTTGGACGCGCACCTGCCACCAGATTACCATTGCTTTCAAGCTGTGCGAGATCCTGCGGTGCGATAACCGCTGCGGCATCAATCTCGCCGGATTTCAGGCCATTAATCTTGGCTGCGGCGTCGACCACAACGCGGAACTGCGCCTTGGTGAATGGTGCTGCCTTGCCGAAATAATGTTCATTGGCTTCAAGGCGAACTTCGCCCTCTGGATTATAGCTCACCAGCTTATAGGGGCCGGTGCCAAGCGCCTCAATCGCTGGGTTGTGTGACTTGGCCCATTCAGGTTCCAGATAGAAAATGCCTGCCAGCCGCTTGGGAAACTCAATGTCAGGCGCCTTTAGCGTAAAGGCAACCTGATGCGGGGAAAGAACTTCAACCTTATCAACCGCCTTCATTGACGAGACGATCCAGCTTGGCTTTTCCGACGATAGAATGCGCTCGATGTTCCACTTAACAACGTGAGCATCAAATGGCACATTGTTGGAGAAAACCACGTCGTCGCGCAGGTCGAACACCCAACGCGTATCCGACTCCTGCTTCCAGTCCTTGGCCAGAACACCCACCAGTTTGCCTTTACCATCAAGGCGTGTCAGTGGCGAATAGATCGAAGCAATGATACTCAAATCGCCGCGCAGATTGCCCCCAACGGCAGGATCAAGGGTCTGCAAGGCATAGGGCAGCGCCACCACCAATTCGTGTGTCTTGCCATAGTCCGCAGGTGCCTGCGCGTGGGTTACCGATAGTGTTGCTGACATGAGAAGCAGGCTTGCTCCCATCAGTCTCAATGCGTTCAATGATCGTCTTACAATCATGTGTTTGTTCCAGTGTTTGTGTTCAGATTCAGGGATTGGGCGCGACAAATGACTTTCTGCCAGGAATGGCCGCAAGCAATTGTCGGGTGTAAGGATGAACCGGAGCCTCAAAGATCCGGCGGGTTTCGCCGCGCTCTACGATTTCACCATTACGCATGACCACGACTTCGCGACAAAGCCGTGCAATGACCGATAGATCGTGAGAAATGAGTAGTTGCGCGGTGCCACGCCGACGCTGCATATCTTCCATCAAGGCAAGCACGCGCTCCCGCGATGTGGAATCGAGTGCCGCGACTGGCTCATCGGCGATCAGAAGTTTGGGGCTGGGTGCAATCGCCCGCGCGAAACCAACGCGCTGGCGCTGTCCTCCCGATAGGCGCCCCGGCAAGCGATGCCACAAAGACGGATGGATGCCGACTTCTTCAAGCAAGCCTTGCGCAACTCTCACGGCCTCAGCTTTGCGAAGCCCTTTGGCAAGCAAGGGTTCCGCCACTGTGTCCACAATGCTTATGCGTGGATCGAGAGACGAATACGGGTCCTGAAACACATATTGGACGTGATCTGAACGTGTTCGCGCTGGTCGTACGCTACCGTCAATCAGGATATGGCCGTCATCTGCGCGCTCCAGCCCGGCGATAATCCGCGCGAGCGTGGTCTTACCCGACCCACTCTCGCCAACAATCCCCAGTGTTGTTCCAGCCTTCACCGAAATATCGACACCGCCAAGCGCGCGCGGACCATTGCGAAATGTCTTTTGAAGAGCTTTGACTTCAACAAGTGGAGGTTGGGAAACAGCGTCGTGAAGTGTGTCGCTCTCGGCCGAAAAAGTGAGTTCACTTGCTTTCAGAAGTGATCGCGCCGCGCTACTGGTCGGACTTGCAAAAAGATCGCGCGTAGCGCCACTTTCAACAATCGCCCCGCCATCCATGACTGCAACACTATCCGCTCGATCCCGGATCACGCCCATGTCGTGGGTAATCAGGAGAACACCGAACCCATGACGTTTTTGCAGCCGGGCAATGAGATCAAGAATTTGCGCCTGCACCGTTACATCAAGTGCAGTCGTCGGCTCATCCGCGATGAGCAGTTTCGGCTGCCGTGCCAAAGCCATGGCAATGACAACGCGTTGCGCCAGCCCGCCCGAAAGTTCGTGTGGCCACGCGGTCAGCTTCTTTACCGGCTCATGGATGCCCACCTCTTCCAAAAGGCGCAGGCAGATAGTCGCAGCCTTTGCCTTATCGCGGCGCATGGCAGGCGATAAGGCTTCAAACAGCTGAGCACCAACGCTCAACCGCGGATTAAGCGCTGTTGTCGGGTTCTGAAAAACCACACCAATCTGTGACGTTCTGAAGTCACGACCGTGGCCAGATATGCAAAATGCGAGTGGTCTTCCATCGAGATAGACCTGACCATCAGCACGAAGGCTTTGGGGCAGAAGACCTGCAACGGCCATTGCTGTGAGTGTTTTACCGGAACCGGATTCACCGACAATTCCAAGCGTTTCGCCTTGTTTCAGCGTAAATGACACCGGGCCCGCAAGCACCGTTTCATTTGATCTGACAACCAGCCCTTCAACGGACAGAAGCGTATTGATAATTGTCATGCTGGCTCTCCTGTTTCGCGCGCGGAAAGCCTGCTCGAAAGGGCATCACCCAAAAGCTGCACACCAAAAAGAAGGCTGAGCAGAGCAAGAGCAGGCATCACTGACAGCCACCAGGCGGCACCGAGCTGCGATTTTCCCTGAGCGATCATGAGGCCCCAATCGGCGGTTGGCGGCTGGATACCCAAGCCAATGAAGCTGAGACCGGCTTCTGTCATGATAATGAAGGCAGCACTTATTGTTGAGGTTGCAATCAGCAGCGGCAACAGCCCCGGTACGATATGGCGAAGAACGGACTTCCACAGCGGAACACCTGCCAGCCATGCGGCTTCCATATAGCCCTGATTGCGCGCATTCAACGTATAGGAGCGCGCGACACGGAAATGCAGGGGCCAGCTTTCAAGCGCCAGAATAAGGATCAGGTTCTCAAGCCTTGAACCAAATAATGCCAGTGCAAGAAGTGCTAGAACCAGACCAGGAATTGTCAGCTGAATTTCGGCGATCCGGGCAATGATCTGGTCAAGCAAACGATTGCTCAATCCTGCAACAATACCCAGCAGACTTCCGATCAAAGCGGAAAGAAGCGTTGCAATGGTTGCAACGAGCAGAACAGGTCGTGCGCCGTAAAAAACCCGGCTTAAAATATCTCGACCTAGATCATCAGTGCCGAGCCAATGTCCGCTATTCCATGACGGCTCTTGCAGAAACGCCGTCAGATCACTTGAGTTGGGCTCATAAGGTGCAAACAACGGTGCAAAAGTGGCAGCCACCAACCAGAGCAGGATGATCAGAAAGCCAATCTTACCTCTCAAAGCCAGCTTTGGCTTTGGAGTTTCGCGAGAGAGTTCAATAAAATCCTGATTAGAAATTTCACTCATTTTGTCACCGCACTTCGTGGATCAACAACAGCGATAAAAAGATCGGCGAGTAGATTGCAAAGACTGACAGTCAGGGCGATCAGGACAATCGCCGCCAGAATGACCGGATAATCTTTCATGCCAACGGCGCTGACCAGAACCGTGCCAACACCCGGCCAGCCAAAGACTGTTTCTGTCAGAACAGCTCCGCCCAACAAGGTTCCCGTTTGCGTACCCAAGAGGGCAATCACAGGAACGAGGGCATTGATAGCGATGTGCCTGAAACGCACACGACCGAGCGAAATCTGTTTCGATAAAGCCGTGCGGACATGGTCTGCACCCTGCTGCTGTTTAAGACTGGTGCGAAACAGCCGTGCTACAGGCGGAGCGATCAACAAAGACAGAGTCAAAGCAGGCAAAACGAGATGCCTTAAGCTGCCACTTCCTCCCGTTGGGAGCCAGCCGAGCGTCAAAGAGAAGAACAGAACCGCGAGGATGCCGGTTACAAAAACAGGCGTGGACTGCACAACCGTTAAAAGTGCCAGCGGGCCTTCACGAAGAAATCGGTTTGATGACGTGGCCGACAGATAACCAGCGAACAACCCTATTGCAGAACCGATCAAAAGCGCCGTCAAAACCAACACGAGCGTCAGCGGTATGGCCGGTGCCAGAACATCAACAGCAGGGATGTCAAAACGCAATGATTTTGGAAACTCGCCACGCAGGCTTTTAAATAAAAATTGCCCATATTGCTCGATCACAGGGCGATCAAACCCATAGCTTGCATTCAGCGCTGCGACTTCTTCCTTTGTCGCCTGCCCGCCCGCAAGCAAAGTTGCCGGGCTGCCAGTTGCAAAAATCAGGAAGAAAACCAGTGACACTGAACCGAGAACAGAAATTACCGTCGCACCAAGCCTTTGCAGGATAAAAGATGGGCGAATATCACGCCTACGACGCGGCAGCTTTAGCAAAACGTCCCGAGGAGCCTGCTCGCTATGAGCGCCCTCGCCGGCTTGCAGCCAGAACTCCTGTTCTCGTGGCGTTATAGTCATGATGCGCTTTCAACAATTAAATCCTATAAAATTTATAGGCTAATAATCGTCAGTCATTAAGCACCTGACGTTTTGTCGTTTCATGTCGTAGAGAAACAAATTGCTAAACAAGTGGAACAATTGAGGCTGACATTCGTCAGTGGCTATAGCGCTGACGAAATCGGCATGTAGAGCGAAGCGGTGAGCCAGAATGCGGTCCAAAAAGGATCCTTTAAATCCGCAGCAACAGATCATTAGCGTCACAACAGCTCCGAAACATGGTGTGAAACGAATGAAAACCACGCCGTTGATTGCTAATGAGAATTGATAAAGGTGCTGTGCGGATAAACGCATGGACCGATACATGGCGCATTATCCGGCCTGCACGATAATCGATGTAGATACCTAGCCACTCGGCGCACCGGACTTGTACCGTTACCCTTGTTCGTGATCAGGACAAAGCTAATGTAGCACCCGGCGAAGCCGCCACCATTATGGAGCCGCCCGGCCTTTTATGGACCTTCTGGAATCGCGAATGGCATTTGAGGTTATACGGCGGGACCGGCAGCACAACGCATATCATGGGCGCAGGAAGCTAAAATGTGGGAGGCTCTAAAACAGTTCGAGAGCTCGCATGATGACGAAGCGGCGTTGGATGAGCGTGAAAATGCTGCCGCAGCCCGCATTTTCACGCAATTTTAATCCCGCTCTGATCACGCCGGAATATATACAAAACACGGTTATAGAACATCGCGCCATTTTTGAAACAATCGGCGCACGCCATGCACAGCAGACCCGCGCAGCCATGCAGGCCCACCTTACTCACAGCCATCAGCGCTTTAGGGGCTTCTCAGGAAGTATCGGTTCACCCCTGAGCAATATTACAGAACCCGAGTCGTCTGTCTGGGTGCGAAGTTAACTCTTCCAAAAAAAGTCAAAAACTGTGGTTTGCTCTCTCACTGCGAAGAAGTCCTGAATATTGCTTGGGTGCGAATGGCGTTCCGATCGAGAAAGGAACTCCAAATAGTCAGGATTAAAGCGATAGTCACCAGAACGGCACCAACCCAAGGTGTCGATCCGAGGCCTAGCGATGATTCCACAACGAGGCCACCAAGCCAGGCTCCAATGGCAATACCAAGGTTAAAAGCAGCGATGTTTAATGCGGAGGCAACATCTACAGCACCGGGGCGGTGTTCCTGAGCAAGTTTAACGACATAAAGTTGAAGTCCCGGCACATTGCCGAACTGGAGAAACCCCAGCAAAGCGAGTGTTAGAATTGCAGGCAACGGAGATACGGCAGTAAATGTCAACATGATCAACACGAGAGCTTGTAAGGCAAAGAGACCTATCAGGGCTTTCACAGGGTTCTTGTTGGCAATCCGCCCCCCGGCAATGTTGCCTAAAGCAATTGCTAAGCCGTATAGCACCAATACGAGGCTTACACTTTTCTCAGAAAATCCAGTTATCTGCTGGAGTATCGGTGCGAGATAGGTAAAGGCAACAAAGGTTCCGCCATAGCCCAATGCCGTCATTGCGAATACGATGAGCAGCCTTCCTGAGCTTAACACTTTCAATTGATCAAGAATATTAGCCGGAGCAGCTTTTTTCAAGTTGTTAGGAAGAAGTGTCAGGATTGCCAAAAAAGCGACAATACCAAGGGCAGCAACAGCCCAGAATGTCGCGCGCCAACCAAACACCTGACCGATGTAAGTGCCAAGAGGAACGCCAGTAACGATTGCTACTGTAAGCCCCATGAACATCATGGCAATCGCAGACCCGCGACGATCTTGCGGTACGAGATCAGCTGCAATGGTTGCACCAACTGAGAAGAAGACACCGTGTGCAAATGCGGCCAATACTCTGGCAACAAGGAGCAACGTGTAGTTTGGTGAAACTGCTGCTACTGCATTTCCGACAATAAAAAGCGCCATCAGCCCGAGCAGTAAGGGCTTTCTCTCGACGCGTCCGGTGAGTGCGGTCAGAACGGGTGCACCAAACGTAACGCCCAGTGCATATACGCTGACGATTAAACCTGCCAATGGCAATGTAATATGCAGATCACTCGCAACAGTGGGTAAGAGGCCAACAATTACAAATTCTGTAGTTCCAATCGCATAGGCTGCGATTGTTAGAGCAAAGATAGCTAATGGCATGACCATTCCTTCGTCGATGGCGATTTTGAGATCGCTATCGGCTTATTTATCTGAGGGTTCCAGTTGGCCGGAATATGGTCCTGGAGGACTTGATTGATAATCCGCATTGTTGGATTAATATTTATGAAAAAAATTCACAGGTAGCACCAATGGATAATCGTACCGGGGAAATGGAGGTGTTTGTTGTCGCCTCGGAACTGCAAAGCTTCTCAGCTGCGGGCAGACGGCTGAACATGTCCCCCTCTGCGGTGAGCAAAATTGTTACGCGTATTGAGGATCGTCTCGGAGTACGGTTATTGCATCGATCGACACGAATGATGACATTGACTCCAGAGGGAGAAACTTATCTGGCCCGGGCTCGACAGATATTGTCTGACATTGATGATACGGAAAAGAGCATCGCTAATAGGCGTGATAATACGCCTCGTGGTTTGCTCAGGGTCAGTGCTTCTGTCGGGTTTGGAGAGGTAATATTATTGCCACTCCTGCCGGCCTTCCTTGAACAATATCCAGATGTCCAGATCGATCTATCACTTACAGACGGCATCATTGGCTTGATCGAAGAACGCACGGATGTTGCAATACGCTCTGGATTGATGGCCGACTCCTCATTCAAGGCCAGAAAAATTTTTGAAAGCCGACGTGTTGTCGTCGCATCCCCTGACTATTTAGCATCGAAAGCAGCCCCGCTAACGCCGCAAGACCTTGCTCATCACAATTGCTTCAGTTTTAACTTCGCTCGCACCCTCAATGAATGGCCATTCCGAAATCCGGGATCATCAGAGGTTTATCGCATACCAATTACGGGCAATGCCCTGGTGAACAGTGGAATGGTCATCCGCAAACTCTGCCTTTCAGGAGCAGGTCTGGGAAGAGTGGGGCAGTTTCATGTGCAAGCCGATATTGACGCTGGCCGTCTCATTCCAGTGCTTGAGGACTTCAACGCAGAAGATATTGAACAGATACATGCCGTGTTTTTGGGGCACAACTATCTCGCTGCACGTATCCGTGCCTTTATAGATTTTCTTTCCGAGAATATACACACGAGCGGCTACTTACTTCGCTAAGATAGAGCCGTATTTTCTATTAGGTCAGGGATCCATGGTTCGGAGAGAGCAACCAGTTTCAGGTTTGGTGTGATGTGATGAAGCTTGCATAGCCGTCACCAATCGCTCTGCTAAGAAAGCCTGAATAATGATCGTAAGCTTTATCTTCTGGCGAAACGCGCCCAAAGATCGGCGTTTCAAAAACCCTCATCGGTATAAGAACCAGCGGCACTGATACAGGCGTTAGCTGCGCTCCCTGCCCCGCCCGCAAGGTCGTTAGAATCCCATACATTTCACCTGAAATACTGGGACGGGATAAAACCGCCATTCGATGCTGACCTGATGTGTTAGTCACCAGGTAAACATGGCCCGAGAGATGGGGAACGGAAACACGTCCATGTTGCGAGAACGACGTATCGATACGTTCCCGCTCTTCAAACTTTAAATGCGTATTTTCAGAATCCCAGCCAATATCAGTGCAGTAAGCAAAGATATCACTGCTCTTACCAAAGGAAGGGCGAAGCGTTAAAAATGTGCCTTCCAGCCAGGAGACCGCAGCACGCGAATATGCCCCTAAATCTTCATGAGCATGTGCCTGAGGGGGGATTATTATTGGCTTTTCCGTCTCTGGCTTATCACGCAGCTTCAGCCCCATAGCCTGCTCAAGCCGGATGATTGTCGCGAGTGTAAATGGACGGTGACCCGACAGAGCTTTTTCGAGCGTCGATAGGCTAATACGCGCCTCGTCTGCCAGTTGTTGACGGGAAATTCTGCGACGCGCTATCTCCTCTCGTACACGTTCAGCGACATGGCTGTTCATCTGATCGGGTAAAACAGCGTCTTGCTGAGACATGAAATCTTCCTGAATACGTACTTTCCTTCACAATTCCACACAACGGCGCAAGCGGCAAGGTGGTTTGCGGCAAACGGCGGATAAAACTTGGCAAAGCTTACGCTGGTGCCAAATCAGCGGAACAGCGAAGAATGCGTCCAGTTAAACGATCAATACAGGAGCGCATCATGTTGCCTGCCTACAGACACTTACACGCGAGCGAGAAATCAATGCGTCTGTCGCATTTCTGCAAAGCCATCTGGTTGATGAATATGCTGATATTACCGATTGTGGCGGTTATTCTTTCACTCCTGAATATCGCCTCAGCCCGAGCAGAAAAGGCCGCATATCTGACACCGAATGCGGTGCAAAGCGGTAGCCTTCTGCTGCAAAGCAGTAAGGAGGGCCAGTATATTGAAGCACCTCGCCTTACAACAGATTACGACATTGATGTCAGCGGCCCGACAGCTCGCGCCCGTCTGAGCCAGATTTTTGAAAATCCGACTGACGGCTGGGTAGAGGGGCTATATGTTTTTCCGTTGCCCGAAGATAGTGCGGTCTATTCTTTGAAAATGATTGTTGGTGACCGAATTATTGTCGCTGATATCAAGGAAAAGCAGGTAGCACGCGAAATTTACGAAAAAGCAAAGAGTGAAGGCAAAAAAGCAGCACTCATTGAGCAACAACGCCCTAATGTTTTTACCAATGCGGTTGCTAATCTCGGACCTCACGAGAAAGTCGTTGTACAAATCGAATATCAACAGCCTGTCCGCCTGAATGACGATCAGTTTTCCTTGCGCCTGCCACTTGTGGCTGCGCCACGATACAATCCAGAAAACATTGATCCCATTGAACAAACCGTCAACGTTGATGGCGGATGGGGGAATACTCAAACACAGCCAACCATTGGTCCAGATAATAACCCCATCAAAACATCGCTTATTATGCCGGGTGAAAAGCGCATGAATCTGGTCACAATAGGCATCAACCTCAAACCTGGCTTTGCTACCACTGAGATTAAAAGCCTTTATCATAAGGTTCATATTGATCAGCAGAGCCCGCAGACGTCTAAAATCACTCTGGATGGCGAAACCAAAGCGGACCGTGATTTTGTGCTCGAATGGCGAGCCGCGAAGACAGATATGCCTAACGTCGGATTGTTTCGCGAACGCGTTGGCGATGATGACTATGTACTTGCATATGTAATACCACCGCATGCTGAACCCGACACGGTTCAGTCGCGGGAAATCATCTTCGTGATCGATAATTCTGGTTCAATGGGCGGCACATCAATGAGACAGGCCAAGACCAGTCTCCGCTATGCCCTTTCCAGACTTAACCCCGGAGATCGTTTCAACGTAATTCGCTTTGACAACACACTTACCAAGTTCTTCGAGGATTCTGTCGATGCCACAGAGCAAAATATTGATGATGCCCGCCAGTATGTTGCCGGCCTCGAAGCGGTCGGCGGAACAGAAATGTTGCCCGCAATGCACGCGGCTTTTGATGACAGCCACAAGAAAGATGGTTTGCGCCAGATCGTGTTCCTGACGGATGGCGCAATCAGCAATGAACAGCAATTGCTTGATGTTATTGCATCGCGTCGCGACCGCTCACGTCTCTTCATGGTCGGCATCGGATCGGCCCCCAATACATATCTGATGAACAAAGCCGCTGAACTTGGTCGCGGTACCTTCACACATATCGGTTCGCCTGATGAGGTGGAGCAACGTATGCGTGAATTGTTTGATAAGCTGCAGAGCCCGGCTGTAACGAGTGTGACAGCGAAATTTTCACAGGATGGTGCCAGCCAAACCCCTGGCATGCTTCCAGACATCTATCACGGCGAACCCCTCGTTATTGCTGCACGGTTAAAGCATGCAACTGGGTCACTAACGATTGAAGGCAATGTAGGAAGCCGCCCCTGGACGATCACCTTGCCACTTGATGCGGCGGGCAATGCAGACGGTATTTCTAAGATATGGGCTCGGCGAAAAATCGATGATGCAGAAGTTGACATAAAACTGAACCGCTTATCACCGCGCGCAGCTGATGCACGTATCCTTAGTCTCGCATTGGAACATCATCTCGTAACACGGCTTACAAGTCTGGTGGCCGTAGATAAGACGCCAGAACGCCCCTCAAATACCCCGCTTACCCGTGCAGAAATTCCACTCGAACTGCCAGCTGGATGGGACTTCGATTCTCTCTTTGGCATTCGCACTGAACGCAGCCCTACGGACCACGCTGATGCCAGCGCTGAAAAAATACAGCTTCGCGAAAAAGCTGCCATCAGCGCACCAAATCTTCCCGCACCAACAATGCGTTTGCCGCAGACGGCCACGCCAGCAACCCTCAATATGTTTCAGGGCTTAAGCATTATTTTCATTGGGTTTTTGGTCTTCTGGTTCTCCCTTCGCAGAAAGCGCGCACAATGAAGATGATTATGGCGCAGAAATCCAAACTAACAGAGCGCGCTATGTTGCGCGCTCCTATAAGGCTTGTTTCGATCATCATAATGATCTCTGGTCTTGTTCTTTTCAGCCAAGGGCTTTGGATCCATGCAAAGGCCTATGCGGCACAAATTCTTCTGGAACGAGCTTTTTCACAGAGCATCAACTCTGGCGATAAGGTCAAACCATGGAGTTGGGCTGATACCTGGCCGGTTGCACGTATCGAAGCGCCACGATTGGAAATGTCCGCTATTGCTCTGCGTGATGTGAGTGGACAATCTCTTGCCTTTGGTCCCGGCCATTTACAGAACACGCCGCAGGCCGGTGATCGTGGAACCGCAGTCTATGCAGCGCATCGTGATACGCACTTTGCTTTTCTGAAAGATATTGAAAAAGGAGACCTTATCCGTGTTACGCGCAATGACGGAAAGACATATACCTACCGCACCACTCATATGACAATTACGCACTGGGACGAGGCGCAAATTGATATTCATGCATCAGGATCGCATCTCGTTCTTGCAACGTGTTACCCTTTTGATGCCGTCACGCAAGGGCCGCTACGCTATCTCGTCTATGCAGATATTGTTGTAGAAGATATAGAACAGGTTCCGTTTGTCCGACTTTGAGGTAATGTATGATGCACCAGTACATAATTGCACTTTTGTTACTCATGCCGGGTGTCGCATTCGCAAATAGCGATGAAGACCGTTATTCTTATATCTGCGACCATGATAATGCCATTGAGATTATTATTGCGCAGGATAAGCCAGATAGCTTGATACTCAATGCTTTCAGTAAAGAGCGCGTTTTTGAAAGAGTTAGCTCCACCCCCCTCAATTTATTCAAGGGGGAGCAGGGATATGAAATATCTTTTGAAAATATGAACCAGATATTCCTTACAACTCAAGGCGTGCAATACACATGCAATTTGGACGCCGCTGGTTAGGATAGCTTTCGCGTATCTTATTCAAAAAACCGCTTTAAGCACTCGCCCCACTCTATTAGGTCCAGACATAACGAACGATATGAAAGAAGACGGGCGCTGAGAAAACAAGGCTGTCAGCGCGGTCGAGCATACCGCCATGACCTTCAATCATATGGCCCCAATCTTTTACCCCGCGATCACGCTTGATGGCCGATGCGACGAGCCCGCCAAAAAAGCCCATAATGCAGACAGCTGCGGCAAGCGCACCCGCCTGAACGGGCGAAAAAGGTGTAAGCCATGCAAGCCCAGCACCCAGCAGCGAGGCGGCGGCTATCCCACCGACAAACCCTTCCCATGTCTTGGACGGGGAGATATTGGGAGCAATGCGGTGTTTGCCGAATAGCTTGCCGAATATATATTGCAACACGTCGCTGCCCTGAACAGTTGCAACCAAAAATGCAATGAGCAGTAGTTCTTTTCCTTCATAGCCGGGAATATCCAGCGTCATCAGCGCAGGCACATGGCTGATGCAATAGACCGAGAGCATGATTCCCCATTGCTGCTCGCTGATGCGTTCGAGAAAGCGCGATGTATCTCCGGAAAGAGCGGTCAGCACCGGCATGGCGAGGAAGCAATAGACCGGGATGAAGATGGAATAGAGGCCATACCAGTCGGTCCAGATCAGATAATACTGTACCGGAATGACCAGCAGAAACATGCCGAGCAAGACACGGTGATCAGCGCGGCGGGTTTGTGTCAGCGTTGCATATTCGCGCAAGGATGCGAAAGAAATGAGCGCAAACAGCACGATCACGCCGCCTTTGCCGAACAGGAAGGCGATGCACATGGCGCCGACCATGATCCACCATGCTTTGATGCGGGCATTGAGGTTAATCAGTGTGGATGAAAGCGGCTTTGGTGCGCGCCACGACAATACACCGGCAACAGTGCTGGCTGTTACCAGAACGCCCATGAGGCCAAGGAAAAGCTGGGTTGTTTCGCTCATGGGAGATTACCATTCTGAGGCTGAATATCGAGAAGGCTTTGGCGGGCGCGGGTCAAGAAATCCCTGCGATCTTCGCCCATATCGAGTTTAATCGGCGCACCGAAAATGACGCGGCAAAGCAGCGGCACAGGCAGCATTGCGCCTTTTGGCAGCACACGTGACATGTTTTCAATCCAGCATGGCACCAGTTCGACATCCGGTCGCGCCAGCGCAAGATTGTAGATGCCGGAGCGAAAACGCAACAGCGCTTCATCACTCATATTGCGTGTGCCTTCGGGAAAAATGATGAGTGAATGACCATCGGCAAGCGCTTTCAACATCACTTCCATCGGGTCTTGCGTGCGTTCTACCCAGTTGCGTTCGACAAGCACGGTGCGCAGCAGCACTTCAGCCATGAACTGGCGCACGGCATTGCCGCGCCAGTAATCGGCACCAGCGACAGCACGGGTCCGGGCGCGCTCTTCCTGGTTAAGACAGGAGGAAAGCAGAATGAAATCACCATGGCTGGTGTGGTTGGCAAAATAGATGCGCTGGTTGCGCGAGGGGCCGGAGCCGCTCCAGATTGGCCGCACGCCGGTAATCCCGCGCGACAGGATCGCGAGCAACGAGCCAAAAATCGATTGCACCTGATGGCGGATCAGTTCCCGCATATCAAAGTCCCTGACCATGTGGCACGAAGGCCAGAAGAAAGAACAGCACGATTGCCAGTATCAGAAAAAGCCGCAGCCGCATGATGATGCGCCTAGAACCGGCGATGCGCTCAGAAAGAAAACGGGTGGGGCCGATAGCTTCTCGCAAACCCATTTTCTCAAGAACCTTATCAAGTTCGATCAGCCCTGCCTCTTCAACCGGATTTGCAGCAACCAGTCGGAAAAGTGCGGCATCAAAAAGCAGATGCGCTGCAATTCCAAGAGCGCTCAGTGTGCTCAAAAGCAGAACCGGCCACACCAGCCAGAAGGTGAGATCATGGACAGCACGCAAGAACGGCGCGATAGCCAATATCAATACGGCCAGTGCAATGCCGAGATGGGCGTTGCGCTGCAAACTTGCCGCGATGCTTGATGCCTGCGCGCTCATTGATGCACCTCAGCCGAGTGGAGATGCACTGGCCAGCCTTTTGCGCGGATCAGCGCTTCGGCTTCGCGTTGATTGTTCACGCGGCCTGTGTTGATAAGCCAGTGGGCTGCAACGGTGGCGCTGCGTTGAAAGCCCAACGCGCAACAAATGAGTACCGGGCCGTGATGGCGTGCAACTTCGACCGCATCCGATGCGAGCCGCAGCTTTTCTGCTGGAAGCTTGATGAGATCAATCGTACCGTAGCTTTTCCAATCGATAGAGTGCGCGGGTGGCACCATTTCGGATGCGAGATCAATAACGGTCGAGAAAAATTGCAGGTCTTTAGCCTTGGGGAAGCGTCCGAGAAAAACATTGTTGCCTAGTTCGACATGGGCTGGAAATTTGCGCGTCCACAAGCGGATATTCAGCCGGGCAAAGAAGCGGTAAGGCCAGAGCAAAAGGCGGCTGGCAAAACTGACCGAGCCGTTAGTTTGTTTCTCAAAAATGCCAGAACCCGCACCGAAATAGCCGAGCGCCACGATTGCAAGTGCGGTTGCAGGCCAGAGCCAGAAAATGGCATAGCCAGTTATGCAGAGGCCATGGACGCCCAGCGCAAGAAAAACTGATGCCCCCGCAAGATAATACAAGCCGATACGCCGGGATTTCGGGTCTAATGTGAGCTGAAAATCTGCCAAAGGCGATGGCGTATTGCTTGGGAAAAGCCACAGAGCAAACAGCCCGAGCAAAGCGCCTGCGGGAATATCAACCGCGTGATGCTGATAGGTGGTGAGCACCGATAGTCCAATCAGCAGACACCAGACATGCCAGATCACACGCAGGCCAAAGCCCATCACACGGCGTATCTGATCCCAGATGATAATCAGCAGCGCAATATGCAACGAGGGTGCCTGATTGAACGGTTTGTCAAACCCGCCAAGCACATCGAACATTAAGCCAGGAAGTCCGGATGTTTCAGGCTTCACAAACGTGGCGGTCAGCGGAAAGGCAACAAAGCAAAGAACGGCGATGATCTGTGCTGTGAAATAACGCTTTGCCAGCCGGTCTACCTGTTCCGGGCTGTCATTGATGAACAGCGCAATTGCATAAAAAAGATTGACTGACCAATAGGGAATGATGCTCCACGCGATAAAAGGAACATGGCCTTCCCAGTTGAAAGCGAGGTTTGGCACATCTTCATGGAGTGATGCGAGCCAGTTGGCGGTGCCATAGGTCAGATAGAAAAAGGGGCCGAGAAACAACAGCCAGAGGATTGAACGGCGGATGACAGCCCGCCGAGAGAGACCATCATGGTCTGCCAGTCGTGTGATCACGCTGCGTTGTCTCCGGTGCGTTCGGCGATCGATACAGTGAAAATGCCCCATTGATCAATGCGCTGTTCGATCTTGCGATAGCCTGCCTTTTCAACAAGCTGATCCATTTCGCCCTGCGTGCGGCGACGCATGACCCATGCCTGTCCGCCGCGATGTGACGTCAGCGCGCGCGCGATCATTTCAAGCTGCGGATGCCATGGCTGGTTGGTGTAAATAAGCAGTGAGCCCGGCTTCTGCACTCGGGCGAGACCCGAAAGCGAACGGTTGATCAGCGTATTATCCGCAAAAAGCTCATAAAGCCCCGAAACAATTGCAAGATCTGGTTGCGGCGCAATGCTTGCAAGGCTTTCGTTGTCAAAAGCGTCGCCTTCTTCCATATGAGCGATGGCCTCAAGTCCGCGTTCTTTGATGAGCTTGCGCCCGGCCAGCACATTGATCGGGGAGTAATCACGCAGATGAATGCTGTTCGGCAATTCGCCGGCACGCACCACTGCATCTATCACATAGCGGCCATGACCGCAGGCAATGTCGAGGATATTGGTTGATCGACCTTCGCTTTCGAGCCGCCGGATCGCATGTCGGATCAGTTCCTCAAGATGCACCTTGCGCTGGCGAATGCCGCGCCAGCCAATGGCTTCCAGAAACTGTTTATCGATGAGTTTGCCGCCGGGGCCTAAGCCACGCGCTTCGTTTTCATAGATATAATCGAGCGTGGAACCGGAATCAAAACCGGTGCGGCGACCGACGCTCAGGCCCTTCGACAAGAGTGAGCCAAAGCCAATGGAGGCGCGCGTTGATGCCCAGTAAAACCCGCGTGGTGAAAGCAGCGGCAGCGGGCTGGATAATTTGTCGGCCTCGTCGCGGGTGTGGCCTACAATATGCGCATCCGTCAGATCAGCGCGCTGTGGCGCCTCTGCAAAACGCGCCTCGATGAAATCATGGATCAGCGCGAGCGCTGATTTGCGGTCGCGTTCGCCCAGCGTGTCATGATAAAAGCCTTTGAGCACATGGCGCTCTTTGATGCGGCTGCCGAGGTTTTCAAAAAAGCGATGCTGCGGCGTTGGCCGCACGACAAAATCGCTGCCAGAAATGAGAAGTTGTGTCGGAACTGTAATCGCCCGCGCATCGTCCACCACGCGCTTTGCCGCCTCATTAAGCTGAAGCAGAATATGCGAGGCGATGGGCCGGGTAATCAGCGGATCAGTGCGATAGGATTCAATCCGCTCCCGATCATGGGTCAAAAACTGCGGTTTGACGTACGAATTGACGATGAATGTGCCTTTGAGTTTCTGCCAGAGCGCGATGCCCTCTTTGGCGAAAGGCACATAAAGCTTGATGTCGAAGGCTGGCGACGCCATGACAAGCGCACGGATATTGGGCGCATAGTCATGCACCCATGTGGCTGCAAGAACCGCGCCAACGCTCTGCGCAATCAACGCCAGATCTTCGTTTCTTACGCCGGTTTCATTACGAATATAGGCAACAAAACTATCGAGATCGCGGACCGACGCACCGAAGGACGGTGAAAAGCCGCGCACGCCTGGCGAGTTTCCGTGGCCGCGTGCATCCCAGGCATAGAAAGCGTAATCATCAAGGCCAAGCTCATCAACAAGATGTTTCACTCTTCCGCTATGCTCGTGCCCGCGATGCAGCAGCACAATCACGCCTTTGGGCTTTTCAGACAGCGCAGGCCAGAAACGATAAAACAGCGAAGTGCCGTCATGGGTGACGAAATGGGATTCCTGCGCCTCACGATGTGATGCTGCCTCATGCCCCGTCAGTCCTGCACGCTGGTTCATTCCCACTCCTCTCAGCAAGTCCTCTAACTTATTCTCCCCAATAATTATTGAGTAGAATAGAATATTTGAATAAACGAGCTAAAGCTGGTCGCAAATAGCTGATTTCTAATTAATCCTCATTTCCGAAGGTTTCTTATGTCTGTCTACCAATTGAAATCCCGCTTTCAGAACTTGTTGCGACCGCTTGTAGTGCGGCTTGCAGAGCAGGGTGTGACGGCCAATCAGGTCACGATTGCAGCTGCACTGGTTTCGATTGTTCTTGGTGCTTTTCTTGGGCTGATCGGACATGCGATTTGGTTCGCGCTGGTGCCAGTCTGGCTATTTCTGCGCATGGCGCTCAATGCGGTTGATGGAATGCTGGCACGCGAGCATGTGCAAAAATCCACGCTCGGTGCTTATCTCAACGAGATTGGCGACGTGATTTCTGATGCCGCGCTCTATGCACCTTTTGCGATCATCGCACCGTTTTCCGCATTCTGGATTTTCGCGATTATCTTTATCGCCACGCTGAGTGAATTTGTCGGCGTGACGGCAGCCTCACTCGGATCAAGCCGCCGTTATGATGGGCCGATGGGCAAGAGCGACCGCGCTGTAGTTTTCGGCGTGCTTGGCGCGTGGGTCGCTATTGATGGGGCTTTACCAGATTGGACATTCTGGGTGCAGCCGGTGCTTTGTCTTCTTTTGATTGTGACGGTCGTCAAGCGCATCCGCAACGGGATCACGGAACAGCTCTAATACCGCCTTGCATATAACTTAATACCGCTTCCGTCGCGAGGCGGCACAACGGTTCGTATTCGGAAAGTTGTCGTGAAACGCTGCTGACGAACTACAGCGCCATTCCTTGCCCTAACGCAACGCAACGTTTCCGCTTCACTCTATCAAAGCAGCACCAGAGCAAGCCTGCTTAAGACGAGATCTTTAGATGGAACAAAGGCTGCTCACACCAGTGTATCTATCACTTTCTGGGTGAATTTTTATGCAGCCGCGGTCGAAACGGAACTATGTGCATCAACTGACCATTGATGCACATAGAAAATATTGAATATAATTAAGCCGCCAACGATTCAGCTTCAGGTGTTGGAACTTCAGAAATAGTTTTGAGAACCTGCGAAGCTATCTGATACGGGCAACCCTGTGAATTTGGGCGACGGTCCTCCAGATAACCTCTATAATCGTTCTTAACAAAGGAGTGAGGAACACGGATAGATGCGCCGCGATCTGCAACGCCGTAGGAAAACTTATTCCACGGAGCTGTTTCGTGTTTGCCGGTAAGTCGCATGTGATTATCCGGGCCATAAACCTCAATATGCTCATTAAGGTTTTTTTCGAACTGCTTCATTAAGGCTTCAAAATAATCTTTGCCACCAACTTCACGCATGTGCTGCGTTGAGAAGTTGCAATGCATACCCGAACCATTCCAATCCGTATCACCGAGCGGCTTACAGTGGTATTCAATATCGATGCCATACTTCTCGGTCAGACGCTGTAACAAATAGCGAGCCATCCACATCTGGTCAGCCGCATTTTTCGAGCCCTTGCCAAAAATCTGAAACTCCCACTGACCCTTAGCCACTTCGGCATTGATGCCTTCATGATTAATCCCAGCGGCCAGGCAAAGATCTAAATGCTCTTCGACGATCTGGCGCGCGATTGGTCCAACACTGTTGGATCCTACACCACAATAGTATGGCCCTTGTGGAGCAGGATAACCTTGTTCAGGAAATCCAAGAGGGCGACCGTTCTGGTAGAAAAAATACTCCTGTTCGAAACCGAACCATGCGTCTTCATCTTCGAGAATTGTCGCGCGACTGTTGGAAACGTGCGGTGTAACGCCATCTGGCATCATGACTTCGCACATGACAAGGACACCGTTCGACCGTGCTGGATCGGGATAAACGGCGACAGGCTTTAGCACACAATCAGAGCTGCGCCCCTCTGCCTGCATGGTCGACGAGCCATCAAAACCCCAAAACGGCAATTGTTCAAGCGTTGGAAACGCATCATATTCCTTCACCTGTGTTTTGCCACGCAAGCCAGGTGTCGGAGTAAAGCCGTCGAGCCATATGTATTCGAGCTTATATTTGGTCATCGCCTAGTCTCTTTATATCAAATCATTAACTGTCTAACGACGGCTTTGGAGGCTGCCGTTACATCTGAAACATACAAAGCAAATGTCGTGCCAGTTTCACACTTCTCTGATGAGCACGAACTGGTTTAGTAAACTAGCTGCTAAAAATGGCTTCAAGTTGGGTAAGGGCAAGCAAGAATAGCTAAACGCCAATTACGCAACGATGCCATGCCAGCCTTTAGATGCCTAGAAAATAGGCATAGAGCTAAATTTAAGGCACTCGCAGTATTTAAGAGCATGCACTCTGATTTGAAACTAACGGCATTTCTAATTGGTTTATAGCGCTTCCTTTTCATATTGGATCGCAACGACACAAATTGGAGTATTTTTGCACTCTGGGATTCCCACAAGATTAACCAGCTTTCCATTGCGATTTTAAAGCCCAGTGGCAATTTTCTCTTAAACCTTACGTAACAATGCCTTTTCGACAGGGGTGAAATCTGCGCGGTACCTGACTTTTGACGAACCTTCAGCGCTAGCGGGTTTTTTCAGCTTGCTGACAGGTGCAGGCTGATCTCAGAACGAAATGCCTGAAAGATATCGGCGCCGAAATACATAATCAGCGCCGTTTTCTTTCATTTAACAGGATGATGCATAGCTTCTGGCAAGTTCGATAAATGCACGAAGCTTAGCCGGTACATGCCTGCGTCCGGGATAGTAGAGACACAATCCATCATAAGGTGGAGTCCATTCTTTAAGGACTTGAATAAGTTTACCCGTTTTCAGGTGGGGTTCTACCGCGAATTCAGAGAGATATGCAGGTCCCGCACCTGCAAGAGCAGCTTCGAGCATCAGGCCGCTTTCATCAAGAACCAATTGACCAGGAACATCGACGCGCAGTTCCTCGCCCTGATTTTCGAACTCCCATTGGTAATAGCGACCACTGACCATTCTGGCGCGAATGCAATGGTGCTTCATCAGATCAAGCGGATGCAGAGGTATGCCGTGACCTTCAAAATAATCGGGAGAAGCAACAACAACCGAGCGTATTTTTGGAATGATCGGGATAGCAATCATATCGGGTGATACAGCCTCTCTGAGGCGGATACCAGCATCAAAGCCCTCACCAATAACGTCGATCAGACCACCTTCGGTTATCAGTTCTACCTCCATTCGCGGATAAAGCCGCAGATATTCAAGGATGAGCGGTCTCATCAGCATACGGGCGGCACCGATTGCCATATTGAGCCGCAGAACGCCTGTCGGCTCAGGGCCTTCTTCGCTGATATTGTCGAGGGCGATATCAATGGCGTTGAGCGCCGGTATCAACTCGGCGACCAGCCGTTCACCGGCCGTTGTGAGGGCGACGCTGCGCGAGGACCGGTTGAAGAGCCTAACGCTGAGGCGCTCCTCTAAGCCTGCAACCGCATGGCTCAACGCCGAAGATGAAACACCAAGCTCGCGCGCGGCAGCGCGAAATCCCTTGTTGCGCGCCACAGCAGCAACAGCCTGCAATTCAGCAAGGGTAGCATTGGTCATTGATCAATTTTCCTCATCAGTCCGACAACTTCCGCACTCGTTTACTTATCAATAGCAGAGTTTTAATTCTAGGCCAGTAACCAGCAAGGACCATTACCATGCAAAAGATTGATCAGATTTATATCGACGGTGCCTTCGTCACGCCTGACGGCAACGAAAGGCTGGATCTTACCAATCCATCGACTGAAGAGATTATTGGCAGCGTGCAGCTTGGCAACGAGAATGATGCGAAAACCGCCATTGCGGCCGCAAAACGCGCTTTTCCTGCGATGGCAGCAACCAGCAAAGCTGAGCGCATCGAAATGCTGAAAAGCCTCGGTGATGCGGTGCTCAAAAGCCCGCAACAGCTCGTTGATGCGATGAGAGAAGAATATGGTGCGCCGGATTATTTCACCGGTTTCTCGGCGCAGAACGCCGCTGCCACATTTAACGTTATGGCGGAAGCCGTTGCAGATTACGCATTTAATCGTATTGCAGGACGCAGCAGTGTGACAATGCTGCCGCGTGGTGTCGTGGCAGCCATCACACCGTGGAACAGCAACTTTGGCTTTATCGCGAGCAAACTTGCGCATGCAATAGGCTCCGGCTCAACGGTGGTTATCAAGCCAGCTGAACAGAGCGCGATTCAAACGCAGATTTTTGTGGAACGCCTGCATGACGCTGGCTTGCCAGCGGGAGTTATCAACATCGTCAACGGGACCGGGCCGGTTGTTGGTGCATCCCTGACAAGCCATCCGGATGTGGCAACGATCAGCTTCACGGGCTCTACATCCGCCGCAAACCATATCCAGGCGGCTGCGATTGCCGGTATGAAAAGGGTGATACTGGAACTGGGTGGCAAGGGTGCAACGATTGTGTTGCCCGATGCTGATCTGGATAAGGCACTGCCGATTGCGCTGATGTCCGGCTTTGCCAACAGTGGTCAGGCCTGTGTTGCTGGCGCACGCATTCTTGTGCCACGCGCGCGTCTTTCAGAGGTCGAAGCACGCCTGACGCAGGAAGTTGCCAAATTTAAAGTTGGCGATCCGCGTGATGCGGCCGTCCGAATTGGACCAATGGCCAATCTCGCACAATGGAACCGCGTGCAGTCCTATATTCGTCTTGGTCTTGAAGAAGGTGCGAAGGTACTGACCGGCGGCCTTGATCGCCCTGAAGGGCTTTCAAAAGGCTGGTTTGTCCGTCCAACAATCTTCACCAATGTCCGTAATGATATGCGCATTGCCAGAGAAGAGATTTTTGGGCCGGTTCTGAGCCTCATTACTTACGTAGATGAAGATGATGCAGCCGCAATCGCTAATGACAGCGAATATGGTTTGCAAGCATATGTGCTGGGAAGCGATCCTTCACATGCACAGCACTTTGCTGAGCGGCTTTTTGCCGGACGTGTGGTCATCAATGGAGCGCCGCATGATCCGCGAGCACCTTTTGGCGGCTTCAGACAATCAGGTCTTGGTCGGGAGATCGGAGCCTATGGTCTCGACGCGCTTCTGGAACCCCGCGCCATATTAACACCCGTAGAGTGATGTTAGCCTATTGTTACAAGCTCCTCCGTTGTTGATGCTTCTCAAACCGGTTTTAGGCAGTAAATCCTCAACAACTGGAATCCCGTTACATCGTAATCATGAACATTTGTTTGTTCATAAATCTGGTCATTGCCGCGAAGCGATTGAGGCAGTGGCAGGCAATTGCTTATCCACTGCCGATCAGATCTGATATCGTCAGTCTTGAAAATAGCATCATCACAACTCAACAACTGATATGCTGGTTAAAAGCAGAGCGCTCAAACTTTATTTGGACCAAGCGTCACGAATGCCTTTTACTGCCGGAACCATTATCGATACCGCCCTCAACGCCCAGTCGCCCACGAAGTTGGTCGATGGCACGCTGGAATACTGCCGGATCGTCGATTGCCCGCGAGAGAACAATCGCTCCCTGAATTGCCAGGACAGCATCCTCTGAAAGTGCACGTGCCTGTCCGCTATCGTGACCGCGCCGAACGAGTGCTGACTGCAGCGCGTCGACCCAGGCTACGAAATACCGACGGATGGCTTGCGCGAAGAGGTCTCTGGTGTTGGAGACAGCCAAAGCCCCGACGAGACAGACACGCCTGCCCGACTTGAAATATTTTGCTGTTTCATCCAGCATTGCGGTGATGGCGGCATTGGGATCTCTCCCATCTCGCAGAGGTACATAGATGGAATGCTCAAACCATTGCTCAATTTCGCTGAGTACCGCCCGCACCATTTCCTCTTTTCCATTTGGGAAGAAGTGGTACAGACTGCCCTTACCCAAACCAGTGGCCTTGCCAATCAAGGCAAGGCTGGCACCTTCGTATCCATGTTCGCGGAATACTTCGGCCAGTGCAGCAATGGCGTCGGACCTCTCAGCGATCATGCGCGCCATGATCAGAGGCCCAGATCGCTCAGGCCAGGATGATCATCCGGACGGCGACCCAGAGGCCAATGGTAGAGTCGATCACTCTCAGCTATTGGCATTTCGTTGATGCATGCGTGGCGGTGCGCCATAAGGCCGTCCTCTGCGAATTCCCAGTTCTCATTCCCGTACGCGCGGAACCACTGCCCACTGTCGTCGCGATATTCATAAGCGTAACGTACAGCAATGCGGTTTCCGGTGAAAGCCCAGAGCTCTTTAATGAGACGATATTCATGCTCCTTATTCCACTTGCGCGTCAGAAAGGCCTCAGCTTCCTGGCGGTTGTTTGCGAATTCGACGCGGTTTCGCCAGCGGGTATCGAGCGTGTAAGCGAGGGCGACTTTGGCGGCGTCGCGTGTGTTCCAGCCATCTTCGGCGAGACGGACCTTTTCCATTGCTGTTTCACGGTTAAAGGGCGGGAGAGGAGGACGAGACATAGGGATTTTCCTATACAAATTACAATCTGTACCAATCAGTAAAGTCTTTACTGTTTGGTACAGTAGCAGAATAATTTAAGCAGTCAATTTCTCTTTTTGATGAGTTGTAATTTTCATGAGCTTTAATGGTAAGGAACGACAGGAAGGTGGCCAAAACCCTTCCTGTGTCGTAATTGGCCTGAATTGGCCACGGTATGATAACTTTTAAAAGAAATGCATCGCCCGTCCGAAGGGAAGCGTGCGCCTGCTGATTATTAGGACACGCGACCGCGCGGATCGTCGATATGTAGTTTTTCAACGTCATATCGCGCACCCTGCCGGTCAAGTATTCGGACGTTTTTTACGACGTGAGAAAGTGCTTTGAGAAACGTCTCAGAGTTCTCGTGCTCTTCGTAGGCGCGCTCGTTCTCATAACCTTCAATCAGGTGAAAGGTATTGGGGTCGACCAGGTCCTGTGCGAACGCATAGAATCGACAGCCTTCGATCTTTTCTGCTGCTGTCATCTCCGGGATGACGGCATCGATAAAAGTCTGACGGTCATCAGGATGAACGCGGTAGTACGCACTGACGACGACGCCAGTCGGTAAGGTTTTGTTGTGGTCTGCCATGGTTTTCCTGCTTTTGATTATGTTGCTGTTTGGACCCAAAGGTTCGGGCAAAGATATGATGAGAGATTATCAAAGGCGCGATGCAATCAGAACCGTACCGGATTTGCCGGGCTTTTCGACGAGCGCTGCCGCTTTGGCTGCATCTGCCAGATCGAAGGTCTTTTCGACCTGAAACAGTTCTGGCTTGCTGGCAGCGAGTTCGAGCGCCAGTTTGAGGTCAGCCTTGCGAATTTCTGCGGGCAGGCCTGCCCACCGTCCGACTGTCACGCCGGAGATGCGGATGTCACGTGTCGAAAAGTAAAGCGCCGGAACAGAGATTGGTTGTCCGGAAAGGTCGCCGTAAGATACCAGGCTGCCACCCTGAGCCAGAAGCCCTGCCGCCGCACTCGCAATTTCTCCCCCTACCGGGTCGAGAACGACACCAATCGGATGCCCGTCCGCTGCGGAAATGACTTTGTCCTGCCAGCCCGGTTCTTCCGTGGAAACCACAGGCAGGTCCGGGAAAACGACATTGAGTTCGTTTACCCCAGCCTCTCGCCTGACGATTCCAACAACGTCGAAGCCGCGATCAAGAAGCAGTCCTACCACCAGTCTCGCGACGGCGGATCCGGCGGCGGTCAGAACGACGACATCGCGACCAGGTTTCGCGCCGGATGTCTCAACGGCCCGTAAGAGAAGCGCTGTTGTGAGCGGATTAACGTGAAGCTGCGCGGCTGCTTCATCCGCCACATTATCCGGGATTTCGGTGACATATTCGACTGGCACGATGACCTTTTCGCTCCACGCGCCTTTGCCCGGGAAAAAAGCAACGCGGGTGCCGGGCTTCAGATCAACACCATCGCCGGCCTTCTCGACGAGGCCGTAGCCTTCGAAGCCGACGCGCACCCCCTCTTTGGAAACTACGGCTGCGGGTGGGTTGCGACCCGATATACCGAGAAGGTCGCCGTGGTGAACCGGACGAAGAAGGACACGGACCAGCACCTCGTTGAGTGCCGGAGGCTTCGGAGCTTCAACTTCAATAGTCTGAAGAACCTCCTCTGGCTTCCCATGTTTGAAATAGACTGTAGCACGCATTGATGGTTCTCCTTGAGCAAGGGAGCGGCTGTGGGCCGCTCCTGTGAGAGGGTTAGACCTGGGCCTGACCGCCATCCGCAAAGAGTTCAGTGCCGTTAACGAAACTTGCGTCATCAGAAGCGAGGAACAACGTCGCCTTAGCAATCTCTTCAGCTTCACCAACCCGGCCCAACGGGATGCGCGAAGCGAGATAATCGAGCAGACCCTGCTGCTGTTCCTTGTCGTCACCAGCAAGCTCGACCAGACCGGGTGTACGCGTGGCGCCGGGGGAGACGACATTGACGCGGATGCCAGTGCCTTTGAGGTCAAGCGCCCAGGAACGCGCCAGATTGCGGACCGCCGCCTTGGAAGCGGAATAGACAGAGAAGGCCGCGGTTCCCTCACTGCCCGCCGTTGAGCCGGTCAATACAACCGATGCTCCTTTAACGAGTAATGGAAGTGCTTTTTGGACAGTGAAGATGACGGCTTTCACGTTGCGACCAAAGGTGTCATCGATCTGTTCTTCGGTAATCTGACCGAGGGGAAGCATGGTGCCGCCACCGGCATTAACGACCAGGGCATCAAGGCGCCCATGCTCTGCTTGTACCCGAGCGAACAGCTTTTCCAGTTCGTCATTATTGGAGGAGTCGGCTTGAACACCGATGGCGCCATGACCAATTTCGTCCACTGCTTTGTCGAGGGCATCTCTGCGCCTGCCGGTGATATAGACGCGTGCACCTTCTGCAGCAAAAAGTCTGGCGGTCGCAAGACCGATGCCGCTGGTTGCTCCGGTGATAACGGCGATTTTGTTTTCAAGTCTGTTGGTCATTATATTCTCCTGATTGCGGGCGCACGAAAGGGTTCAGCCCCAATGTGCGGCCTGTTAAAATTCTGAAACTGTTCGGGGAGTGGCTTGGCTGTTGAGCGTTAAGCCGTCCGATGTGGAGAATTTAGTTTATTGGTTCAGGAGTGAGAAGGCGCTCGGCGTGGAGACATTATCCACGTGGATGGATAGTCTCCGCTAACACATTGCGTCGCGCATCGACTGCTTCGAATATTCTTTCTGCCCATTGTGTGAAGGCGCGAAGCCGCGGATTGGGAAACCGATCGGCTGGGTATACGAGGTGCAGGCTGTGATTATCCGGCTTCCAGTCGGGCAGTAGTTCGATCAATCGACCGTTTTCGATATGTGGTCTGGCGAGAAAGCCGAAGCTCTGCCCGATCCCGAGGCCTGCGAGCAGCGCATTGAGATGTGCAGTGCTTTCGTTGACGGAAATGCCGCTGGATGTCGACAGATATTCGCTTCGCTCTTCGCCGCGTTGAAAGCGTAATGGAAACCTCTTTCCTGACGAGGCGGAAAAGTAGCTAACGATCCGATGCTTGGCCACATCATCAGGCCGTTCCGGCAAATGCAGACCACCCAAATAAGCAGGTGAGGCACAAAGCACGTAATCTAACTCACAGAGTTTTCGCGCCTTCATTGACGAGTCACTCAGGGCCCCACCACGGATGACGCAGTCGATCCCCTCACTGACGAGGTCCGCAGGTCGATCGCTAACGCCGAGCATGAGGTCGACATCAGGATAATGATGCTGAAAGTCTGAGAGTGCGGGTATAAGGATCTGGTTTGCCAGTACAGAGCCTATGTCGACGCGCAGTTTTCCTTTTGGTGCGCTGCGCGAGCCAGCGATAGTGCCGTCCATATCATCAAGATCGGCGAGAAGCCGAAGCGCACGCTCATGATAAGCGACGCCTTCTATTGTCATGGTGACTGAGCGGGTCGTGCGTTCAACAAGCTTTGTGCCAAGGTGTGCTTCAAGGTCCTGCACGAGCTTGCTCACCGATGATCGCGGCAGGTTCAGCGTGTCGGCTGCCTTGGCAAAAGAGCCTGCCTCCGCGACGCGGACAAAGGTTCGAATGGCGAGAATCTGATCCACGGGTAGCCTGCCTGATATTGTTAGTTGATATTTAGCTTATATCTGACGTCACAAATGAACCACTCAAATTCTCGCTTTAGTCGTTTGATTTATTACCTTATCTGCGTCCATCCCTGGAAATGTGCACCGCAAGATTGTCGTTTTGGCTCGACGTTCGCTTGATTGGCGGAAATTACACAAATTCACTCAGTGCCTATTTTTGGCCTATTCGGCTTACATCCAAAGGCCGAAAATGCTTAATAGCAGAAATGACACAACCGACACCCGACCAGATCGAACAACTTGCTGTTGCGTTTGAGCGCTTTACCCGTCGCTTCAAGGTCACTGAGGCTGCGGCAGCGATGCAAAACTCGCTCAATGCCCTCGACATTCAGGCGCTCATTTTTATCGATGAGCATCCCGCCTGTAATTTGGGCGATGTTGCCCGGCATCTTCAAGTGGCACTCACAACAATGTCGTCTTCTGTCGACCGGTTGGTGCGTCGGGAGATAATTGAACGGCAGCGGCCCGAGACGAACCGCAGGTCGGTTGCCTTATCTCTGACCGATAAGGGGCATCAAGTCGTTGCAGGCTATATTGATGGATATCGCGCCTCTTGCAAGGCAATGCTTGAGGCACTCGATCCGGCTGATCAAGAGAACTTTTTGCGACTGACGCAGCAAATCGCAAAATACGATATTTGAATAATACGAAATTCGTAGTATGTCTCTGCAATCTAAAACAATCAGGGACATTCTGATGATTCATACATCGCCTATCGCTCTCATCACCGGAGCAAACAAGGGGATCGGCTACGCCATTGCGCAACAATTAGGTAAAGCCGGATATATCGTTTGGCTGGGTTGCCGCGACATGTCACGCGGTGAGATTGCAGCTCGCACACTGCGTGGCGATGGGGTTGATGCTCGTCCCCTTCAACTTGACGTTACAGACGGTTCCAGTGTTTCCACCGCCGTCAAAACGGTCGAGAGCGAGAGCGGTTGTCTGGATGTATTGGTCAACAATGCCGGTCTCATGTTCAGCTCACCTTCTTCACTTGCTGAGGAGTCAATTGATGAGATGCAGCAAATGTTCGATACGAACGTGTTAGGGGCAATGCGCGTTACTCAAGCCTTTTTGCCGTTGTTACGCAAATCCAGGGCGGCTCGGATCGTCATGATGAGCAGTGGCCTTAGTTCCTTGACAGATGCACTCGACATGCGGAGCGAAACCTGGTCGGTCGGTTTTGGCGGGTACTGCGCCTCCAAGACGGCACTGAATATGTTGACTGTCAAGCTCGCGAAGGAGTTGGATCGGGAAGGAATTAAAGTGAATGCAGTAGACCCTGGCCTAACGTCGACTGACATGACCGGAAACGGACCCGGGCATTCGCCCGAAGAGGGTGCCCGCGCTGCGGTAGCTCTTGCAACAACACATGCATATGGACCCACCGCAGGATTCTATGCTTACACTTCATCGGGTGAGATCGTACTGAAACGTTGGTGATACGTGTCCTGCGACTTTCAGAGGTGGAAGCGGCTAATCCCGCACCTCTGTTTCCCTGTTACATCAAACGCAATCTTTGATTGCGTTTGTAAAGCAATGCACTTTTAAAGTATTGTTGAGGTTTTCAATCACGGTCAAATTTCATTTTTTCTTTGCTCGTTCTGCTTCCTGTACAGAACTGTTTTTGAAGCCGAAGCCGTCATTTCCAGTTTCAAGGATATGGTAGAGTTTAATCGCCTGTACCCCAATGGTGGTGGCGATATGTCTCTCACCCATTCTGAGACCACCAACAAAAAGCGAAATTATGTGCATCATTGAGAATGTCAGCGCGATGAAGCTGTTGAATCAAGGCCTCGTTTATCTTGCTACTGACGAAATTAAAGCTGTTCGCAATAAGATGGAAAGCGCGCCGTGTTGAGCTGATAGGCAACTGGCCGGACTGAAGCAGACGGGCGCTTTAAATATTTATTCTAACGCACATCTTAGTCCGAAACCGATTCACGCTTTTTAATCTCTGCTCCAATCGTGGGTGGAATGAGGGTTTGCAGTCGAGCAAACCATGATGCAAATGAAGATATGTAAACTTCATCTAAACATGGAGACCATAGTCAATCTTCACATCAGCCGCACCTAGTAAGTTATCCGAACAATAACCGTGTCGGTGTAAACACCTGCAGGTGGCGTTGCCTGTGGCAAAACCAGCCCGTAAACGGGAATTGACGTTGTGGTTCCCGTGCCCGCAGAACTATAGGTTTGTCCCGCCGCATCTCCCCATGGCTGTAGATGCTGGCTATCTTTGTACAGTCCATAGATTACACTATTGGCTCCGTTTTTCATAAGTCGCGCGGTTGGTGAAACACCACCTGTTTCTAAAGCGACTGCATAATTCGTAGTTTGTGTGCAGGAGAGACGAACCGTTCCTTGCGCAGCGACATTATTTTTCAGCAGCCCACGTGTGCCAAAATTGATGTTATCGGGTGCAAGAACATTGCACTTCGGGCTAACTGTTGCTTGAACAGTAAAGTTAGCAGTCGTCGACAATGTAGCACCAAGCGAACTGCAACCGAGCAAACTTCCCAAAGCACCATAGCGTATCTGAGTGCCCGCAGTTCCACTAAAGGTGCTGATATACTGACCTGGCGTGAGGTTTTGTTGCCCCGGCACAGATGCATAAATTGGCCAGCTTTGTGATACAGTGCCCACTTGTGCCGTCATGCGAAATAAGGGCGCATCACCGAACAAAAGACCGCCTGTATATCCTCCCCACGGAACCTGCCTGTTTGCGTCTGAATATATTTGATATCGGAGGCTGCCACCTGGTCCAGTCAATAAGCGCGTACCAGTTGATGCACCACCTGACCCATTACCAACACCGGGGCAAATAGCTATACCAAGAAGCAAATTACCCAGGTCAAGCGCGGTTACCGAACAGGTCACAGTCAACAACCCCTGCGTATTGGTTGCAGTACTACCCAATGTATCAACTATACCAAAATTGATAGGACTTGATATAGTAGCTGTGCAACTCAATGCGTCAGAGTTATTGGTAGAAAACATCAACGCTGGCATCCCGAGCAGAGCGATTATACAGATTTTCATGATAATTTTCATCGGCATACCACGTTCTCCAAAGTGACCTGGCTTCCTTTGACCGCATGAAACGGAAAGTCTGCGCGACAAGTCACGCTACCGTCAACGCTATCCGGGAGTTCAATTTCAACACTGTTGCTGTTAGTTAAGCCGCGGACATAACTCTGCCCATCATAGCCAACGACAAATGGCTCATCTGCTCCCACAAGTCGACCTTCTGCCCCAACAGGTATAGCCGAACCATCTGAACGGACAAATGTAACCAGTGCTGTCGCTTTATCGGGCTTAATACCAAAGCGAACGACAACACCTCCTTTTTCCGCTGGTGTCACTTCCGCTCGTGTCGCGGGGATATCAATATCAACTGGAAGGTTGCTTGGATCGATCTCAATAAGATTTGTTTGCAATGAGAGCAGATCGGGGACGAGGAGCTTCCCATTTCTACCTGTCTTACCAGCAGATCGGTTGTGAACCGTTACAGGAACATCTGGTGCACCAGCATCGACGACAGCGAAAGCATCATAAATTCGATCTGACAGAAATACACCCCCGCCGGCGGAAGCGATAGCACCTGAGACTTCCAATGTACCGCCACTCCCGGAATCATATTGACGGCCTGTCGCCTCCACACGTGCAACAGGGGTACGCACTGTGACACCAGCCTGCCTCTCATTGAAATATCCTTCTGAGTCCTGAAGCCGCCATCCAACGCTCCACGGGTCAGGTCCAAGTGGATAGCTGTAATCTGTGAGAAGCCGCGTGCCTTGATCCGTCGTTTCTACACCAGAGGAGACGGAGCCCCCGCCTAGTGGCATCGAGAGGCCGACAAACATTCCAAAGGAACCAGATTGGGCAACATCCATATAACCATTCGCATAAAGCGTACTTTTCCCGACAAAGGGACGGCTATACGACAGACCCAAGATACTTGAACTTTGCCCATCAAAGTCCTTGAGATGGGCAAAGTTCAGATTAAGCGAAGAACCGTCTCGAAATATCGGCGGTGATAGCGTTACCTGATCGACAGAGCGAGGGTTTTGAATAGTTGTCAACTCGGAAAGGTTCTTGATCCTCGATGTAATAGAAGCAATATCGTTGTAGTCGCCTATGGTTCTTTGGGTACTGGCAAAAAATCGCCAGTCGTAAAACGACGCTTCCAATGAACCGCCTACACGATATCCGATAACACCATCAGCATGGCTTGCGGCGGCATTCATCGATACGATGCCAAATGAGCCAACATTGAAAAGCGCAGCTGCACCCCCGGAAATCAAACCGGCACCACCCTCCGCATGGGCTTCAAGTGTCAGGCGCTGCGTAAGCCCATAACGTATGCTGCCAGAACCGACAAAGCGATCATCATAATTGTCTGTTCTCAACCCAAAATCACGGCGCGCAAAACCGCCCTCGAAACTAAAGTCGATCAGGCCTTTCGCCAGCATGCGCGATGAAACGAAAAAAGGCATTTCTTTTACTGTTTCACGGCCAAACTGATCTTTAACAATGACCTGTACAGTGCCAGGGCCACTGACAAATGGTACGCCTGTCACCTGAAATGGACCTGTACCCACTTCTCCTGTGAACCGTCGCAGATTGTTTGCATAGACTTCAACCGTTGATGGGACTGCCGCACTGCCAGTCAACTCCGGCATCGGCATAGTCACTAAGTCTGGACGAAGATTAAAACTTCTGCGGATCTGCACCCCGCCAAGACGTACCGGACGTGTCCATGACAGGCCTCCGGTAATGATATCACCGGCTGCATACGTCATTAAGCGTTCAGGATCAGAATAACTCCAACTCGTCGCCAACCGTCTCGAAGCGTAGGTCTCATTGGGGGCCGACGTAACAATAAAGCCACTTTCCACAAGACCAAATGCAGAGAACATCCGCGCGTCAAACGAGGCAGAGAGTCCCTGATATTGGGGCGAACCGAACTTATTGTCACCAGAGAAATTACCAAAAACTGAATAGTTAAGGAGACCACCAAAATCGCGCTTAAGCTTCAAGGCTTCGGTATTCTCTGAAGTATCACCAATTTTCCGTGCAACACGCGCATCATCCGCTGCATCGAAATAGATTGACTGAGTGGCATCGTCCACTCGGTAGGTTACGTCTTTTAGATCATCCAGCGCGACATAGTTATCTGATTGTTTGGCACCCTCGCCAGCCTGAAGCCCAACACCGTTCAACTGATCGGCTGGCATAGACAGCATACCATCAGGCGCTTTACGAACGGCTGCGACCATTTCGGTGGACGCACCATTAACATAGACCTCAAGATAGAGATCTTGGGTCGAAATCTCGGCGCTAGCATCGCCTTGAGTTATCTCTGGGGGCGCCGACTTAGCAGGGCACGCCCAGAATGAAGTAAACAAGCAAATGAAACTAGCCACCCGAACTAATCGAGACACTGGCACGGATTGGTCCCTTGTCATCTTCTGCTGTCAAAGTGAATTTACGCCCCGGAACGGCAAGACCCGCAGGAATGGCGAAGACCCATTTTTTTGTGCGACCACCCAAAACATAGCCAGCAAGGCCATCAATGCGTGCGACTCCTTTACCGTTATGATCTTTCAGAAGAAGCTGACTAACTTTGAGACGGTCCGCCCCACTATTCTGTGCTGACAATATCAATTGTCGCCCATTAGATGATGCGGTCCATTTGACTTTTGAACCGGATACCGACGTGTCGTTAAAGAAAACCGGAATTGACTGCCTGACAAGAAAACGAACGCCACTTTGCGTTGCATTTGAAGCCGTTGGAAGCTCGTCTACTAATAATCTGTAGGTCTCCTGGCCCTTTATACCCTTTGTCGTCCGAACAACCCTGACTGCTTGCTGCGCACCCGGAGCCAATTTCACCATTGGTGGGCTTGCAACAACATCTTTGGTCGGAAGATATACGTCTTCACCGGTTTTTTGGTCCCACTTAAAGACGCGCAATTGAACAGTAATTGGTGCTTTCCCATCATTACGGATAGTTACGAGACCCGCACCAACGGGTGCTGCTAAGTTCAATCCGACGGGGGTGACATGCAGGTTAGCTGCAAAACTAACTTTGACACACACAACAGAAGATAGCAGCGCTACAAAGAACGCCTGGATAAACCATTTCATAATATACATCCGTCAATACATTCTAATGCGAAGCAAGGAGCGTCGAAGATTGAAACATGCGTTATGAAATACAATCTCTCGACGCGTTAACTTGAGCAAAACGCGACGCGTGTTAATACGTCAATGTGACTTGAACTGTATCCTGATAAACACCAGCCGAAGGAGTATCCTGAGGCGGAACACGACCATAAACATTCAGCTGTTGTGATGTCCCAGTGCCCGACCCGGAGTAACCGTTCGTCGTCGTCCCCCAGAGTAGAGTATGCTGCGCATCGCGATATAGCGAATATTGTATTGTATCAGTACCACCCGACTTCGTCATAAGCCGCAACGCTTCTGTGGAACCCGTTCCCAAACCCTTATCCAAAGTAAGCGTAAAATTAGCACCCTTCGTACAAGTTACAGTAATTTGGCCCGTCTGCGCTTTTTCTGTAGCTAGTAAACCCGTAGTTCCAAAATTTACACCCGCAATAGCACCGAGCGAGCATTCATTTTGAATGGTTATTTGAACACTAAGATTACCATTGATATTGGTTTGGGCTTCGACAGTAGCGGGATATAAAGACGAATATATCAAAACCGCACCAAGACCAATTTTGTATAAAATTGCGCTTTTTTGCACGAAATTATCCACCCCTCTAATAAAATAATATATTAGACCAGCTCTTATAATAATATTCGCCAACACTAACAGAATGTCAATATTATTTGACGAAAATATTAATTAATCTCATCAACATGAAATTAACCTATCGTTCTAAATTTACTGCAATTAATAAAAAAATCGCCAAATAATGCCAGATCTCTTTATGAAAACCGTGAGTTCATTGGATTAAGTGAATTTTTATTAGCTAGTTGTGACGCTAACGCGTCCACTCTCGAAAACAGGAAGACTTTGTCAATACCACCCAAGAGCGCATCAGGCACTAGCGTATCGGGTAGTTTTGAAGACGTTGCTTCGGACACATTGCCAGCCGCATCGGTTTGCGTCACAGTCACATTTTGACCATTGCCAAGAGTAACAGCATATGTCGCAGTACTGGTTACAGAAAGATGAACCGTAGCAAATAAGCTGCCATCGGAATTATGGCAAAATAATTACACATAACTACCGACATAAAGAATTATCGTCTATAATAAAGTGAGCAATGTTCATTTCATAATTATTGCTGAATCACCCCCTCAAATACGATAACTATCCATTTTAGAATTTATCTATAGGCAATGTTTTGTCTATGCTGATATCGACGGCTTTTGTCTGATAATTGCAATTTTTTTTATTAATGTAGCTACGTCTCAATTTGATCGACGCTCCTTTTTTCTAAAAGATGCGGGGCTAGTTCCAATAATACGGCCGAAAAAGCGCGTTAAATGAACTTGATCCGCAAATCCGCACTCATGCGCAATCTCAGCTATTGGCATCTGCGTTTCAGAAAGAAGCTCGCTTGCACGCTCCACCCTACGTTTTATAATATATTGATGCAGCGTCACATTGGTGGCACGCTTAAACAATCGCGCAAACTGTGCAGCACCGACACCAGATGTTTCAGCCAATCGCTCGATAACAATCCGACGGTGCAGATTTTGATCAATGAAGTCGAAAGTTTTCTGCAGAACAGAAACAGACAACCCCACTTCCGTGTTCAATTCTTCGGTTGTATTTGTTGAATATTTTGAAACAACACGCGCCACTATAACACGTGCTATATATTGCACTTCTATCGCAGAGAACCGCCCGCCAAAGTAAAGTATTTCTTTTAGAGAGCTTATTGTCTGCTCAAGAAAATCGTCAAAAACCGACAAGCTGTGATCTAATCGCAAGAGGCCACTGCCCGCGGAAGAAAATTCTATGATGATGTCACTGAGAAGCCTTTTAGATACATAAATATTTATAAACTCAACAGGATCTTTAATATCAATCTCGACACATTTATCAGGAGGAAGAATTATTAACGACCCCGGCTGAAGGAGTATTTCCGATACCACCCCATCTACTTTCCATTTGCCTCGCGCATGCCCCTTAAGAACCATAGAAACAAGCAGCGAATCAACAGCAGTAAATGAAGAACTGAAGGGCTGCACTTTAACAGTGAAAGCGTGCAGGTTCGCCCATCCATTTCCAGCGCTTGTCTTTATAATTTCAATAGCTTCAACGGAACTTATATTATGAAATGAAACCAAATTTCCTGCAGAATTTGGCATACATCCCCCCATGTTATGTATACGTCCTAATTGTATCATTTAGTAATATTTACAAAAAATCAAATGCATTCGGAAAACATGTCCACCGTATCATTTGTAATTACATAATTCAAAAATGAATACAGACCCGACAACTTTTAGTCTTCGCATGCAATCTGTGCCAGGTTTTCAGTTCCTGCATTTTTTTGAAGCGGTTTTAAACTGAAACCTTCGGTGTGCTTCGAAGTGGAAAAATGCTTCCTATTGTCATAGAAATAAACGTAGCCTTTTTTCGTTCGCTGATAGCCAATAGGAGCTGCGGTCAGTCGTTGCTAAAAAACCACAGGCTTAGTGAAGCCGTGGGCTTCCTCTAGCTGTCTTGCTAACGTCGGTATCCTGGATAAATCAGGTCGAACTGTGCTTCACCGAGCCGACGCGACACTAATTGCAGCGCGGCATATATCGCCCCATTGCGAAATTCGAAACCGGCATCAATGCCTTTACCAGATTCCCCAACCGAGGCCCTAAACGATACAAGTGGGGCAAACCTAGAGATCAAATAGTCGCGTCGGAAAAGCACTTTTGCCAGAAAACTATGAACTCAACTTCAAAATTACTTGAATCGGTTATGCGTAAGCCCAAACTGCGAAAGTCGCACTTCAGCATAACCTCAGACGCGACATCTAAATGATGTTTGAAAGATACGCAGCGTCTTGAGTTACGTCCAAATTTACGATGAATTAGCAGGCTATAATTGTTGGTTCATCGAACCCGTATGTCGATTGGTCCTAAAGCGATTGCTGATTTTCAAAAACCAAAGATGAACTGTGTATCTGTTTTTAAACTCGGCGCTGGGCGAACCGGATGACATTTCTTGATTTGGGGTTCCAAACTTTCATTTTGACTGTCGGATTTAACAATCGACAACCCTCAAAAGTAAGGCAGAGCAGGCAAAAGCGAACGAAGTCTCTGTCTGCTTCGACAGCGATGGCACGCATACTTCCTGCAATGATCGGTTCGGCCCTATTATCCGGCTTTCTGTTTTCATCAAGCCCTGCGCTTGCCCAGCAAACGTCGGGCCATGGTGGCACAGGCGGAAAACATGCCAGCAGCTCACCTCTTAATGGCAGCTCCGGCGCTGCGTCTCATCTCAATGGCGGCGGCGGCGGCGGCGGTGGCGGCAGAAACTCCACATCTGCAAACGCAGAAACCGGAGGGCGGGGAGGAAGTGGCCCACATGCCTGGGGCGGTGGTTTGGGCGGCCAAGCAAACTATCCTGGCGCGGATGGCACAAAAGGAGCGAATGGGGCCGGAAAAGGATGGGTTCCTATTCCGTTCAACAATGGACATGATGGTGGTAGCGGCGGGGGCGGTGGTGGTGGCTGGGCAACGAACACCTTCTCTTCTGGTTCACTCTATAACATTTCAACTCCTATTATCGGCGTTAGCGGTGGCAGGGGTGGCAATGGCGCCATAGGCGGCATTGGATATTCAGCAGCAATTTACCCGTTCACTTTTCATTGGGATGGAGCAGGTGGCGGCGGCGGCGGTGGCGGCGGCGGCGGTGGCGGCGGTGCAGGATTAGCCTTCACCTCATCGAACACGGGCTTACTCCCCATCGATCAGATTGCCGCGAACATTTCGGCCAATATCAGCGCTGGCAACGGTGGTGATGGCGGTTATGGTGGCGACGGAGGCGCGGGAGTAACCGATGCCAGCCTGAATAATGCCTTTGGTGGCAATGGTGGCACAGGCGGAAACGGCGGTAATGGCGGCGCAGGCATTCTTGCTGAAGGCTTTCTAACGTCCATTTACCTGACACCGAACACTTCCGTTTTCGGCGGCAACGGCGGAAAAGGTGGTCAGGGTGGCTGGGGTGGTAACAGCGATTACGCTAACAATTCTAATTTCGGCAATGGTGGCGATGGCGGTAAGGGCGGAGACGGTGGAATTGGTATCGTATTGGGTGGACAGAATGCGGATCATAGCCACGTTATACTTGGCGAAGGCGCAAGCGTAAGAGGCGGACATGGTGGAGGACAGGGACCACGTGGAAGTCGGGGAGCCGTTTACAAAGGCAATATGTCACCCAGCAACGGACAACCAGGTCTCGCAGGCAAAGGCGGTCAGGGCATATGGCTCGACTCTGGCACAGACCTACGAATAGAAGTCGGTGCGAGCGCGGTTATTCAGGGCGGAGACGGTGCGACTGGTGGCATTGGGATTGAAGGCTCTGCATCTCAATCGATCGTCAATGTTGCAGGAATGATTTCCGGCGGGCTTGGTTCTGATGAAACACGCGCGGCGGCTGTTTCCATCAACGGAACCACTAATGTTCTCCAGCTTCGCAATGGTTATCAATTTATCGGTGGCGTCAATCTGGGTACAGACGCTTTGCTATCTTTGGCAGGCAGTGAGAATGCAATCTTTGATCTCACGAATATCGGAACCCAGTATCTGGGTTTGAACCACCTGATGAAGCAGGATGAAGGCACTTGGACGCTAAGCGGAAAAGCGAGCTCGCGCTTTGCAGATGTGAGCGTGAGCGCTGGCCGATTGGTGCTTGGAAACCAGTCTGATTTATTATCCGACATCGGTTTCATTGATGGGGGTGAAGTTGCCGTCAAGGGAAACGGCACTGCAGATTCTGCGAAATGGACTGTGGATCAGTCTCTTCTTGTTGGCATTATCAATACGGGCAACCTTGAGATTTCCGATGGCGGCACTGTCAAAGTTGGAAAAGATCTGCTGATTGGCGAGAACAGCTTGGTCTCGGGTATGGCCAGCATTACAGGCCCGCAGTCGAAACTCACTGTAGATGGCATGTTAATTGTCGGCAATTCCGGTCAGGGAACAATGACTGTTTCTGACGGCGCACAGGTTCAGTCCGGTAAAGTTGCCATCGGTCGAAACGCCGGTTCAACGGGTTCTGTTGTTGTCACGGGTACAGGAACAAAATGGACAGCGCAGGAAATATACGTCAGCGGAGGCAATGCTGATAATGACGGCGGACATGGCTCACTGACTATTTCAGATGGTGCGACTGTCGGTGCTCCGCGTGGCTATATAGATGTTGGTGACAACGGAGCTTACGGGGTTGTGAATATTGGTGCTGCTGAAGGAGAGGATGCGGTGGCACCCGGCTTTTTCGTCGGAAACGATTTCATGCTCGCACCATTTACCGATGCAGTCTTTAATCATAATGCGACTGACTATAGTTTTGATGCTTCGATATCGGGTTTTGCGAACCTCAAATTTCTTTCAGGAACAACCAAGCTGACTGGCGACAGCTCGCTTTTCAATGGTAATGCGACTGTCACCAACAGTACCTTAGACATGGCCGAAAGAGCAAAACTTGGAGGCACGCTGACTGTCAGCAATGCCGGACGGCTGGAGGGTTCAGGTCAGGTTGGAACGACAATCATTGATGCAGGTGGCACTCTCGCACCAACCGGCACGCGGTCGATGAGCATCAATGGTGACCTCACACTGAATTCTGGCGGGACATTCTTGCCGAGCGATGCCGCATCGCTCATCGTGAACGGCAAGGCGACGTTTAATGGCAGCGGGGTTTATAATTATAATCTCGCCGTTGGTGGAACAGCAACCAGCGCAACAACTGTCGTTAACGGTAACGTTGCTTTGAATGGTACAACACTCAATATCTCAGGTGATCCAGCAATCGGTTATCATCGTTTGATTTCCTATACCGGAAGCCTGACGCAGGAAAATGGCGGGCTGAATATCGGTTCAACGCCTGATACCACGCCTTTTGGCTACAATTACACCGTCGACACTTCCGTTTCGCGGGCAGTTGATCTGCTTGTCAGTCCTCAGGGGCTGAATATTCTTCAGCTGTGGGATGGCGGTATTCCTGATGGAAATAATCAGGATGGCACATGGAACACTGCAAATCAGAATTGGTCAGACCCAATTGGCGGTACGGCTGACACCACATGGGGCCATGGCTATGCCATCTTCCGTGGGCTTGGTGGTCTGGTCACGATTGAAGGAACTCAATCAGCGGTCGGCTTGCAGTTTGCGGGTGGCAATTACCGAATTGATGGCAGTGCGGGTGCAACGCTTAATCTGGTGGGCTACAGCGGTCCCGGTCTTGAAATCGATGTACCAGAGATACGTGTCCTCAACAATGAAGGGGCTGTGATCAGCGCCAACATGACCGGCACATCAGGCCTTGAAAAAACCGGAGATGGCCTGCTCGTTCTATGGGGAAACAATACATATAGCGGTAATACGTACGTTAGCGGTGGCATACTTCAAATAGCCTCGATGCAGAACCTTGGCGCATCCAGCAATACTCTCATTATCGACAATGCTATGCTGCGAACTGCGAACAGCTTTGACATGACCCAGGCCATAACGCTTGGCGGCGTGTCGACGATTAATGTTCTCCTTGGCGAAGAAATGAAGCTTTCGGGTGGCGTTACCGGCGATGGCATGCTGTTCAAGGATGGCGGCGGTACGCTTCTGCTTAGTGGAGCTAACAGCTGGTCCGGTGGTACCTGGATTAACGACGGTACGTTGCGCATCGAAGAAAATAACTATTCAGCTATCGCATACAACTCCGATTATGTGGTCACGGGCGGCTTGCTCGACCTCAATGGTATGGATCTGCGGATGCGTTCGCTGATCGGAAGTGACGGTCAAATTTCGATTAATGCGTCCACCCTCACAATCGCGCAGGATACCGATACTTTTTTCGCTGGAAGAATAACCGGTAATAACTTTGACAGCAATCTGATCAAGACCGGCAGCGGAATGCTCGTGCTTACTGGCAATAATTCTTATTACGGCAGTACCACAATTTACGGTGGTTCGCTTGCGATCTCCGATGCACAGAACATCGGTCTGAACTCTGGCTTTTCCAGACTTGAGATAAATAATAACACTGCGCTGATAACTCTTGCCGATATCGAACTTAATCGTCAGGTGACTTTGGTTGGAAATGCCACAATCAATACAATCTTCGGCACAACACTCGAATTAAGCGGCCCAGTAACCGGATCTTTGGGCACGCTCTACAAGGATGGCGCCGGACGGCTCATCATCTCTGGCAATGGCAGCTATGGTCAGGGAACGGTAGTTGCTGGCGGCATATTGCAAATTGGTAATGGCGGCACGACCGGCTCCCTTACAGCCAATATCGTCAATAACAGTCTGCTGACCTTTGATCGTTCAAACACCTATACTTACAACGGCATCATTTCCGGAGAAGGCGCGGTTCTTCAGGCAGGCTCGGGGACAACCATCCTGACCGGCGATCACAGCTATACCGGCAACACATTCATCACTTCAGGTACATTAGAGGTCGGCAACGGCGGCGAAACCGGATCGATCGGCGGCTACGTGCTCAATGATGGTACGCTCGCATTCAATCGCAGCGATGATTATACTTTTTCAGGCATGATCGTCGGCACCGGTGCAGTGGTGCAGGCAGGGTCCGGCACACTCATCCTAGATGCCGATAATTACTATACTAGTGGCACGAGCATCGAGAGCGGTACGCTTCAGATCGGCAGCGGCGGCAAATCAGGCTGGATCACAGGCGATGTTGCCAATAATGGAACGCTGGCCTTTAATCGCTCTGATGCATTTGAATTCGCAGGGAAAATCAGCGGAGCCGGCGACTTTCAGCAGAAGGGCGAAGGCGCTGTCATTCTCACAGCAGATAGCAGTTACACAGGTGCAACCGATGTGCTGGCCGGGCGACTTGCCGTTAATGGTTCCATCGGTTCTTCGATACTGACAACAGTGTACGAAGGCGCAGAGCTTGGCGGCAACGGTATTGTCAGCCAGACCTTTGTCGATGGCGGCACACTTGCACCCGGCAATTCAATCGGCACCTTAAACGTAGCAGGTGATCTGCAACTTACAGCATCATCCACTTATCAGGTTGAGGTTTCACAGACCAATTCAGATAAGGTCAATGTTTCAGGCCAGGCGGATTTGGGCGGTGCCACCGTCCACGCGATGTTTGACCCGGGCGCTTACATAATGAAGCGTTACAATATTCTCTCCGCGGATGGAGGCCTTTCAGGCACGACCTTTGGCGAAGAAGTGACAACAGATCTGCCAGAGAATTTCGCCTCGCTTCTGCGATATGATGCCAATAATGTTTATCTTGATCTCGAAATGAGCATTGGTGGTTTGAATGTAAACCAGCAAAATGTTTCGACAGCGCTCGTCAACTTCTTCGATGAGAATGGTCAAATTCCTGTCGCCTTCGGAGCATTGGACGCGGATGGACTGAGCGCGGTTTCCGGAGAACTTGCAACAGCAGCGCAGCAAACCACCGTTGATGCTATGAGCCAGTTTATGAATACGCTTGCCGATCCGCTGGTGACGGGTCGAGCCGGACGTATCACAGCATCGCAAGTCACGGATGCGAAAGCATTTGAAAATCGCTGGAGTGTTTGGGGTGCTGGCTACGGTAGTGCTCGTTCCACCGATGGCAATGCGAGAATAGGTTCGCATGATGCTCGCGGTCGCGTTTATGGCGTCGCTGTTGGCGCGGACTATCTGGTTTCGCCCGATACGATTATCGGCTTCGCAGTTGCTGGGGGCGGCACCAAATTCAGCCTCGCAGATGGCATGGGTAGCGGTGACTCTGATCTGTTTCAGGCGGGTATTTACGGCAGACACAACATCGCTAATGCCTATATCACTGGTGCGCTGGCTTATGGCTGGCAGAGCGTTGATACCGAACGTACGGTTTCATTCCACGAAACGGATCAGCTCAATGGCAGCTATCGTGCCAATTCATGGTCGGGGCGACTTGAGGCTGGCTATCGCTTTGAAACGCCATGGCTCGGCATAACGCCTTATGCGGCGGGCCAGTTTGTGAGTTTCGACCTGCCATCCTATTCGGAAAAAGCATACGAAGGCAGCGACACCTATGCGCTTACCTATTCTTCTCAAAAGGAGACGGTTGGACGCAGCGAACTGGGCTTGAGCCTCGACAAGTCTACCGCACTCTCGGACGGTGTGTTTACAACCCGTGGACGCCTTGCTTGGGCCCGCAATTTCAACAATGAGCGTAATGTTTTCGCTGCAATAAACGCCCTGCCCGGAGCGGGATTTGGGGTCAATGGCGCATCGCAGCCCAAAGATGTTGGACTTGCCAGCATTTCAGCCGAGATGAGCTGGACCAGTGGCCTTTCACTCGGAGCAGCTTTTGATGCCGAGTTTTCAGGTTCCAGCGCCAATTATGCTGGCAAAGGCGTGATTCGTTACAAATGGTAAGAATAAGAGCCCGGGCTATTGTGGCCCAAGCTCTGCAGCAAGTTCGTGAACGCTTGAGCGAATATCATTGAACATCCCAAAATTAACGCGGTTTGCGACGACGAAAATACCGAGTTTACGGTTGGGTGAAAGTACCACATAAGTCATGAAACCGCCGAGGCCGCCGCTTTTACCGAGAAGCATAGGTGTACCATTGCGCGGCATCGTTACAACCCAGCCGAGGCCCATTCCTTCCCCGCCGGTCACTTCCGTGCCAACGACACGTTCTAGACCGTCGTAAGGCAGCCACATTGTATGATCGAGCGTATGTGCTTCCATTGTTGCAGCGGTTGGATTGAGATGCCATTGCATCCACTTCACCATATCCTCGGCTGTCGAATAAACACCGGCACTGGCGTACATGATGTCTGGTACGATGTTGTTCGGATCATTCTTATTGAATGGATCAAGACCAACCATCATGCGCTTTTTCTGCTCGTCGTTCAGCGCCGTTGTTGTGTCATCCATGCTTGCAGCTTCAAATACTCTCCTCTTCAGCAGGTCGGCAAAGCTGCTATTGTCTGCTTTGGCGAGTGCGTCCCCCATAAGTCCATAACCGAAATTGGAATAGAGCGTGGTCGTGCCGGGTGCATAAGCGGGCGCATTTGATGCGATCCATTTCCAGTAATAGTCGCGATTAAAGCCATCAAACGGATTGTCGGAGGGTTTTGCTCCTGGATCTGCAAGCTCGCGTGGCAAACCTGCAGAATGCGTGGCAAGATCAAGTAATGTAATTGGCCGACCCGTCTGCTTCACGGTTGAACCGTCTGGAGCGTATTTTGCGAGCGGGTCTGTCAGCTTCACTGTACCATCGGCTGCCAGCGAGGTAAGCACATCGGTTGCGAATACCTTCGAGATAGAACCCAATCGAAATATTGATTTCCCATTTGGCTCCGTATCGTTGCCAGGCACGGTCTCGCCAAAACCTTGTACGATACTTTCGTCACCGCGAACCACTGCGATGGTGAGTGCTGGCGCGCCGGAATTGAGAAACAGTGCCATACCAGTCATCGAGACGGCGTCTTTTAAAGCAAGGTCCTCGGCACTGGATTGCTGGGTCGCCATGACGACCAAACTGCTCGATATCAGCAAAGCGCGAATAATGCTTGAAGTACGATAGTCAAACGATTGGCTCGAACGCATCTCGATCCCCTGTACACAGACTGGCGTTACTATTTTGATGTTGCAAGCATTTGAAAACAAGCACCGCCTTGAGCAATGCCAGAAGGATGAATCAACCTACCCGTTGGATGAGTGACCATAAATTTTGGGCATCAAGGATTTGGGTTGTATTAAACGCCAAGTCGTTCGCGCAGGGGTTTCCGATAAACACGCGAAACTGGCCAGGATTGCTTGATTGCACGCATCTTGATCAGCCATCTGTCTGGTTTGCTGCGGTCCACGTCTGAGACATGCAGCGCATTGACGAAAGCCGTGCGGTGAACACGAAAGAAATAGCTTTCCGGTAATATGCTTAGCCAGATGCCAAGCGGGCGTGAATCGAGTACCATGGAACCATCGTTAAGCCAAATTTCACTATAATTTCCCGCCGAACGGACGCCAACGATAGTTTCAGGTGCGACACCGCGCACAACGCCGCGTTTTCGCAGATAAACTACCGGCGTTGTTTCATCCTCCGGAATATTCGCAACCTGATTGGTGCTCTTGCCGTACTTAGCTTGAGCGATCAACCTGGCGCATTGGAACATCGCCTTGATTTGAGCACCTGACCACCGGCGATACTCGCGGGTCATATCGAAGCCAATAATACCCCTTAGGCGTCCCTGATGGCTAATCGGAATGCTCAGTATGCTCTTGTTTCCCTGCCGTAAAAATTCGACCTGAATTGTGCGTGCTACACGCGGCAAGCCATGTATATCATTAACAGCGACGGCTTTGCCATCCATCAGGTGCCGATGCAGCCATCCGATAAGTGTTGTGGGAGCTTCCTGTAATTCTTCAAGAAATGATGTCGTACCTCCACGACACCACTCATGTGTGTTACGAAACCGCAGCATATCCTTTCCGTATTCTATCATCCATGCCCGGTCCGAGTGCGATGCATTGCCAACAAAATTCAAATACTCAGAAATAGCGGTATCTACGGGGTGTTTAAGCAACTCCATAGCGCAGTAATACGGCCAATCAGTTGTTGGTTCATCGACACAATCCTGCTCAGACCAGAACTGATAGGCTACAAATATCTGGTCCAACCCTAACTCCGAAACTGTGTTTATTCCGTTTTGGATAGATGTCAGGAAGATCTCCAAAACCGCACCTGACAAAGGAATGATATCTTGTTGTGCGACAATACTCTTTATGATCACAGTTTTTTGCACATAACAACTAATCATTTTAATTGCATTTATGTTAGCGAGAGAAACGCTAGATTTGATGAATGAGCAACACGAACATTGCGCGCTTACGCAATAATCGAGCGCATTAAATGAAAATCGCGCCTTTCTTTATCTAATCATATGCATGGAATAACGATTATTATCTAACTCAAAGCCAACAAATCTAACGAATAACATTCCATTTAAAATGTCAGCGATCATTACGAGCAGTTGATGCTTTAGGTTCACATAACCGGCTGAGCGTTTTCAATGCGCAGCCGGTTATGTAATATTAAGGACGATTAGAAATGATAATTCAACCCGATCTTCACCGAATGGAAATCCATCCAGTTTGAAGCTTGTCTGCCATTAACGTTTTTGTAAGTTCCATCGACATGAATCGGCAGGAACGAGTGACCGGTTGCTGGGCAACCCTCTGGCCTGTCGCCATCTGTACAGAAAATACTGTCATCGAATTCTGGAGTTGTGCCTTCTCGGGCTCCTTTGAATTCGAATTTTGATCGCCCGAAACGCGTGTATCCGTAATCAGCACGTACTGACCATTTGTCACTTAACGCGTATTCAACACCGCCACCCAACAAGAGACCCGTACGTAGCTTTTCGTCCTGTTCCGAGAATGAGAATTGAGTAACATTACCCGCTGGGCGCGTAAGGTTTGCATCAAAGCCCTTATATTGGCTGCGAACCTGTTGCTCGTTCAGAAGCGCTAGTCCCGCACTGCCATAAATCAACACGTTGTTGAAGGAGTAGCCCAACCGACCCTTAATGCCAGCTGACCAGTCATAGTTATATTGCGTGATTGACTGGAGTTGTCCCGTTGAGCGCTCTGAACCATCGGTAAATGAACGCGTCGAAGACGTAAGATTTGGTCGTGAAACATCGGCTTCAAAACCAGCAACCAATCCGTTGCTCAGCTGATAATTGTAGCCGCCCTGCAAACCAAATGATGCATTTTCAGCTTTAAAGTTGGCCGATTCATCCAACGTATTGCCATTTGTCGAGCCATCAGAAGCTGTTGTAGTGCCGCCGCTTCGGCCCATATCATAACCGATGTTGCCGCCGAAATAGAAACCGCTCCAGTTGTGCTTACTCTTTCTAGAATGCAACAAGTCCGACCACATATCCGTTGAGAACAAAGGAGCGTTACTGCCGAATTTTGTCGTCGCATCAAAACGGAAGGTTCTGCCGGGAGCAGGCATCAACGATGCGTTCAGTGCATCCATGTAGTAGCGGTCCGTCAGATTGTCGATCCCGACGTTGAATTCCCAGCTTTCGTTGGGTTTGTAATTAAGATAAAGATCTACCAGCGTATATGGGTTCCATATCGAGGGATTAATCTGTCCGCCCATATAGGCATCATCGCTACCATCGCCGATATCTTTTACGTTACGCTTGCCGACATACATAACGCGCCCGCCAACGGTCAGCTTTTCATCCAGGAAACGCGCCCCAAGATTAACCGTGATGGTGTCTTTGGGTGGGACTTGCTGCAGGGTATAACTGTTGTAAAGTCCACCTTCCGCGCATTGGGACCGGGTAGATTTCAATGTTCCCGGCTTCGCGCAATAGAGCGTTTCCAGATAATGGTTCCAAGAAATGCCTGCAAAATATTTTCCGGTATCGTAATCGGCATTCAATTCAAGACCGCGTGTTTTCACATAGTCAAGATTGACCATGGTGATTGTCTCGGCATAGAAGCCCGGAAAAATTTGGGTCGATTTGCCGACACGCGAGATGAAATTATCGATATGATTATCGAAATACGCGCCATGGAGGCGGAGTGTGTCACCTGCCAGGAAAACATCTTTGCCAAGATAGCTCGTACCCAGCTCAAAACTCTTGTTACGTTCGGGCTCAATTGCAACTTCCTGCAATGTCGTTGCGACTGAAAAGCCTTTGAGTGTTTCGAAACCACTTGGCGAGCGTAAAACGCTGCCTGCCTTACCGTAGACGAGCCATCCGTCCACTGGTTCAACAGTTAGTGTCGCAGTAGGAGACCAGCCTCCACCCTCGCTTTCTATAGGATCACCATAAGTAACTTCCATCCCATTATCGCCATATGTGATGCCCGAGTTGCGATCGAAAGAATTATAGTGGGAGTAACGGATACCTGGTGAGAATGTCAGCCAGTCTGTTGGCTTCCATTCGGAAGATGCAAAGACATTCCATTCTTTGCGATTGCCTTCGCGTGAAGGACCAAAACCATCATTGTCACTTAGTTTGTAATCATAACCGTCAGGAAAGCCCATATCTTCCCGCAGAAATCCCGCACCATAGTTGAACGAGATTCCGCCAAGGGCTGTATCAAACTTTGAGGTGTTTTCAGCCGTTATGCCTTTGCGCTTATTCGCGCTGTACCACTTAATCGGATTGACCGATGAGCCGTTCATCGTGGCTGCATTCATCTTCAGCTGAAGATCGGTATAATAGGCATTGACCTCGAGATCGATCAGGTCGTTGTCGTCTGGGTTCCAGCGATATTGAGCGGTGTAGGTATCGAGCGAAATATTGTGAAGGAAACCCTGATAGGGGCCACTGCCGAAGGTGGTCCAAATCTGCGTTGGCATGATTTCACCATAGGTACTTCTATAGCTGTTATATCCCAACTCCAGCGTATGACCATCGTCACTCTTTACTTTGCCTTTCAGCAATAGGCTGTCGTTGCTGTTTGATGTGTTGAGGACTTCTTCACCAGCGCGATGCTGATTGAGTCCACCATTGGTTATATTTGTCGTTCCATCGCCTAGTGATGTATAGACCGGATTGGCGGCATCATTGCCTTTGGCACCGGCATAATAATTGCCGTTCTTTCGCCGCGCTTGTGCTGCGACAATCTCGAAATTGTCCGTCTTTGCAGCAATTGCGACGCTACCCGATCCTCCGGTCGGTGTCAGAAATCCAGGGCGATCCATGCCTGCGCTGCCGCCGAACGTTGTAGGAATTTCGGAATTGCCGAATGTACCAATTCCACGTTGACCAGCCAAAGTACCCAGTGCCGGTACAGGTGCACTATTCGTATTGAAGCCGCCTTTGACACGAACGCCTGTGGTTTGTCCGGGTATCAGAATATCATCCGCGTTGATCGTGGTCATACGCACGACGCCACCAATCGCACCATTGGCATCAGCACCCGTGCTTGAACCTTTTTCGATTGACATAGAGCTGATAAAATCTGGATCAATGTAAGAGCGCGACTGAGCGCCGTTATACCCGCGATAAACTGTCGTTTCTTGCGTCGCGCCATCAACAACCACAGGAGCGCGACCCTGTCCTTGAATGCCGCGAATATTAATATCGACGCCGCCCGAATTGCGCGTTTCGGCATTCATAACGCCCGCGATGCCTGTAAACATATCGCCGGGTGAGGTGCCTCGGTTGCGCTCGATTTGTTCAGCCGACAGGTAAACACTCGAACCCGGTGTTTCATAAGGCACATTTGCCGGGTTCACGCCAGCGCCTGATGTAACGGTGATCGTATCGAGAACCGTTGTGCCAGCCCCCACGACATCACCAGTTGTCGTTGCCATTTTCTGTTCAAGAATGATTGAACGAGCGCCTGTCACACGATAGGTCACATTCGTGCCCTGCAAGAGGCGTGAAATTGCTTGTTCGGGTGCCATGTTACCAACAACGGCGGAACTGAAAGCAGACTTTGGGAGGCTAAACGCGTACGCGATGCGCCACCCACTGACCGCTCCAACATCTGCAATTGCCGATGCAAGCGGCTTAGCTGGAATATTAAAGCTAAATGTACCCGCTTCAGCAACTGTCTGCGCATGTGATGCCACTACAAAGGGCACATGAACCAAAGCTGCTGTGGTACACAGCAAAGTCATTGCCAGTTTATTTTGATGCTTTTTATGAAGTGGCCGCGCCATCTGTTAACTCTCCGTCCTGAGCGAGACTGGCTGTCTCTTATTTCAGTAAACGAGCGAGTGCGGACGAACCTCATCGCATTTACAAAATTATTACAAAAAAAGTCATGTTAAAAAATCAGTGTGACAAAAGGAACGCTACGCACAACATTTGCATTGAGCGCAGCAGCCAAGGTATCAACCGAACCATCAATGTCGGTCAATGAAAAGCTGCCCGAAATGGTCTTGCCGGCGAAGCTTCCGCGTAAGAAGAATTTTCTAGTACTGTGACGTGAAAGGGTGGATACGACGTCAGCGACCTCGGCTTGATTGACCACCAGACGTCCTGACATCCAGGTCATCGTCTCATCTGTATTGGCCGGTTGCACACTTCCTGCTGAGCCAGCAGATACCTTTATTTGCTCACCCGCAACCAACCGATCAGGCTTCTCATCGTAGGCACCTTTCACAGAAACGATACCTTCTGATACACTGACGGTTGTGGAATTGGATACATGGTCGACGTTGAAACGTGTTCCGATGACACGAATTAGGTCTCCATTGACATCAATCTGGAAGTCGGGGGCTGACCCCGGAACAACTTCAAAAAAGGCTTCACCGCGCAGCAGCTTCACATGCCTTTGGTTATGGTCAATCTCGAATGAAATGGCTGTATCTGCCCCCATTTTGACCACCGTACCATCTGGAAGTGTTTGTGAAGTCACATAATCACGACCTGATACAATGTCAGCCTGAAAATTCTGGATGAAACTGGGGTCAATTATCCAGACTGCGAGTGTGGCGGCGATGCCCGCTCCAGCGACTGTTATCCAGTTTCGAGACCTCGTAAGATGTCTTGCAACAGAAGTGCTGGGCGGAGACAGGCGTGCCACTCGCTTTGATGGTTCTTCAAGATGCGCCCAAAGCACCCGCATCTCATCCCATGCGAGACGGTTGAGGCGATCTGCATTCAGCCATTCTTCAAGCTCATTGAGATCGCTGGTCGACAAATGACCGCCAGTACGCTTAGCGAGCCACATTGCTGCCATATCGCGTTGCTTTTCAGATGGTTGCTGGCTCTGCGACATTATCCGCTGGCTGACCTTTTTTGAATGGCTATCTTTTTCGACCCGTAAAAGCCGTTTATAAAGATGTTTCTATATTTAGAAACGTTTCACGAGATGAATTCCTCATTTGCATAGCAGGAAATTTACTTGTCAAAATTGGACATTCGTTTTTGGCAATGCCTCATCGCTTTGGCGATATGCTTCTCTACTGAACTGATCGAAATACCATATCGCTGGGCGATTTCGGAATTCGACATGTTATTGACACGACGGAGTAGAAATATATCACGCGAAATTTTCCCCAATTCCATTAATATAGCATCGAGTTTTTCAAGGGACTGGCGTCCCTCAAGAATCGTCTCGGGTGACAATACAGACCCACTGATCTGCTCGGGAACAATTAATTCCATAATTTCACGGCGCCGAAGGGATGTTCTTATGTGATCAATGCTGGCATTTCGCGTTGCTACATAGAGTATTTTAACGTTTTCATCATGACTTTTATCAGATCCACCATCGACTATTTTTGAAAAAACATCCTGAACGATATCAGCGGCAGCTTCCTTGTCGCGCGTCATTCGCGTGACAATGGCTTCCAATCTTTTGCGATGATCTTGAAAGAGAAGCGTTAGTCGATGGCTCCAATTATTCATTTCTACACTCTGAGCCAAACGACCAAAAATACAAGATGGGATAACGACTGCACCTTTTTTGGCAATCCTATCTTCTAAAGTTAACTTCTTTAATCATGTTTATTTTAGTCAAGCAAGCCATGATATAGAAAGGATTGCCACAGCGCCGGACGACAGCACTTTGAGGCACCAGAATCGGTAAGCCCGCAGAATATCAGCAGTTTAAGAGCGCCGTTGCCTCTTAAGAGGATTATCCTTCGTTCAAATGATTTTCCCTCAAACCTCTAACCAGATTTGACCATAAATAGTAAACTGCTTGAAAGACGAAGCCTACCTCGTCCACCTCACAGCGAACTTCCGCGCAATCGTGCGCGGAAGTCCGGCTTTAGTTAATTTAGAAGCTGGCAGTCAATGATGCGTAGAATGTGCGCCCCGGTCCTGGCTGCATAAAAAGGCTCAGTGGATCAACGTAGTACCTATCCGTCAGGTTCTCTACCCGCACAGTGGCCGTGTAGTTCTCATTGAGTTTATACTCCGCAAATACATCAACAAGTGTGTATGGCTCCCATTCAATCAGTTTGATAAATTGCGACGCACCCACTGCAGTTGCGTCACCATGGCCAATCGCGCGATTGGAAACATAAGACAGACGCCCCCCTATAGTCAGAGCATCTTCCAATAACTTCTGGGACAAGGTCAGATCAATGCCATATTTCGGAGGGACGGCATTGGTTGCATAATCCGCATAAAGTGACTTATTTTCGCAAGTGTCAGCGGTACGGCAGAACTCCACGTTCAGATAATAATTGGCTGCAAGCTCTGCGCTAAATCCACCAAGATCATAGCGTGTGGAAAACTCAAGGCCTGAGAATTTAGCGCGATCAATGTTGAAGATACGCATATTCTGGTAGACTTTAGCTGGGTCTTTATACCACTCACGAGCAATATAATCCTGTACATCCCAGTTGAAGTAACCGAATTTCACCATCGCTTGATCGGCCTTGGCAAGAAGGCTTTCTTCCACGAAATTCACACCAACTTCCCAATTGTTGGATCGCTCTGATTTCGTATTTGTATTGACGCTCATATTAAATGCAGAGACCGACTCCATAATGCTCGGTGCACGAAGAGTGCTTGAGTAATTTGCGTAAAGCTGGGTGCCTTTGACTGGTTCAACCGTCACACTTATAGATGGGCTAAAGCCGCCTTCCTTGAAGGTTGCTGATCCATAATCAATTTCGGGTAGCCTGTTCGTTGGATTGCTTCGGTCTTGTGACCACATATGGGAATAACGAAGTCCGCCATTCAGTGTAAGCCAATCCACTGGCTTATATACTGCCTTGACGTAAGTGGCGACTTCTTCACGTTTGCCATCACGTAAGTCGATCATATAATCCCATTCGGCTGTGCCATCACCTGGGGATGTGTCTTCAAGCTTATAAGAGACACCATAAGTGAGATCGATGTCACCATAGGCAGTTACGTGGCGTGATTCATTACTCACATCCGCTCCCCAAGTCCAAAGATCCGGACCAGGTTTGAAACCAGCCGGTGGCTTCTTGCTAGGATCGGAAAACCAAAGTTCATAAGCAGGCGGGCTGCGCTGCTCAAGACGTGTAACCCATATGTTTGATTTGACGTTTATCAGGTCATTATCTTCGGGGTTCCAGCGATATTTGAATGTGCCAGTATGGATATCGGCATCGGTCGTCAAACTCTGCTGTTCAGCACGCACTGTTCTTCCATTAAGATTAGAAGCAATACGATCACCTGAAATGCTCTGGAAACCAGTGTATCCAAGCTGCACGCTATGACCATCTCCAAAGTTGACCTTCCCTTTGACCAGCCATGACTTTGTCTCAAGTTGCGTATTGAGAACCTGCTCACCTGCGCGATAATTTGTTAGTCCGCTCTGCTCCATATATTGGGGATACCAATACGAATTGTATGGGTCATTAGGGATCGTATCACACGAATATCTGCAGATGGACTGCCCGCCATGATTAATCAGCTCTGACGCAGGCCCATTCTTTCCCGCATGATAATTGCCACGTTTGCGATACGCGTAGCCTGCCAGAAACTCGTACTGCTCATCTTTCATTGCAGCAACAATGCTACCGGAGCCGTTTGTTGGCTTGAGAAATGCCGGTCTATCCATTGTGGCATCACTCGCATTTATAACAGGCGGGAAAAGGCTATCATAATCCGGCAAATCAGGATCATTCATTTGCGGGCCAGAGTAGCCTTTATTGATAAGTTCATAACCGGCCTTTTCACCAGCAACAGGCTTGCTTGAATTGGTGCCGAAGCCGCCTTTAACCCGAATGCCAAAACGATTGCCTTCTTTAACAATGTCACCCGCCTCAACTGTGCGCATAGCAACTGTACCGGCTATACCGCTTGATGCAGCATCTGAACCTTTCTGGATTTCAACGCCTGCAAGAAGATCTGGGTCGACAAAGGTGCGGTTCGAAACACCCTGATAACCCTGATAAATATTGATTGCATTCTCCGCGCCATCAATTGTCGTCTTAACGCGACCCATGCCTTGCATGCCGCGGATGTTCACATCAATGGAACCTGCACCATTGCGCGCTTCCGCAGACATCACGCCAACTGTGCCCCGAAAAATATCCGCAGGACTTGAACCTCTGAAACGCTCGATAGACTGCTCAGAGATAAATGCCGTTGGTGCAGCCGTATAATAAGGCGCGTCGACAGCGGAAATGCCGTTGCCGCCGCTCACCGTTATTGTATCGAGCAGAGTGGTGTTCAAAACATCCGGCGCAAGCTGAGTTTCACCAGCCGGGTCAGCAATCGTCACTGTTGTTCCGTTAATACGATAGTTGAGACCAGACCCAGTAAGCAGCCGCGAAAGTGCCTGCTCTGCTGTAAAGTTACCCTGGACACTCGGACTTGTTTTTCCTGCAACCACACTCGATTGCAGCAGCAATTTCAGACCGGCGCGATCCGCAAAGGCAGTCAAAGCACCGCCCATGCTTTGCGAACGAATGTTAAACGCAATTGTTTGTGCAGAAGCTTGTTGAGCATATGCGGCACCAAGCTGGGCCATTGGAGTTGTGCCAATGATTGCAACTGACGCGAATAGGCCAGCTTTAATTACAGCTCTTGAAAGAGACCGCTTATTATTTGTGGTTGATACACTGCGCATAAAATTTCGCCCGTCCTGATCATTATTCTCAGCTGATATCCGGTGCTTGCGCATCTTCAACAGCCCTCTCAGTTTCAAGGACGAAATCAATTTCTGAATCTTACACCGCAAATCTCAAAAAAGTTGATTATTATAATCATCTAATTTCATAGCTTTAAATTTTTATCGAAGGATCGTGACAAAAGGCATGCGTGTCACTGTAACAGGCAATGTTTTCTCAACCGTATCGAGCACTGTGTCAGGCTGTGTTAAATCAAAAACGCCGGTGACATTGAGCGATCGAAGCCGACCATTGGCGATGAAAATCTTACCGTACTGATAGCGCGACAATGCAGCGACAACTTCACCCAAGGGCTTTGAATTGAATATCAGCTTGCCGCGAAGCCAAGCCGTTTCCATTTCCGCATCAATATCCTCCGGCACCGAAGGCACGTTGTCAGGCCGATACGTAACACGCTGATTTGCCACTGCTCGGACACGATCACTATCTTGTTCAATAGGCTTCGAACTATTGGAAACGCTAACAATTCCTTCTGTAACAGTCACGGCAACGTTTTCAGGGCGGATATCGATATCAAACTCTGTTCCAATAGCACGCGTCTCGCCGCCACCAGCTTCAACGATAAACGGACGCGACGCATCTTTCGCCACCTTAAACAAGGCTTGCCCTTCAAATAAGAAAAGTCGGCGTTCGGACCCGGTTAGGCGCGCTGAAAACGCGGTATTTCCATTCATAAACACGGTCGAGCCATCGGATAGTAGTACGGTTTTCTGTTCGGCTGAGCTTGTTACATAATCGGCATATAGGCGTGGGCCAACAATACCGACACGCTCAAACGCTATGCCAGTAGCGCCAAGCACTGCAGCGCCCAGGATGGTCCGGCGCGTAATTCTGGTATTGCGTTCGGTCTTGCGTATATGGCTACCCGTTGAACCTATACCATACCAAAGGCTTTCGGCCTCCAGTGCTGCCAATTCGTGTTCATCGCTCTGCTGTCGCCATAAATCAAATTGTACTCTGTCCTCTGTCGTCGCACGTCCGGAACTGAGCTTCACCACCCAATCAATCGCGGTGTCACTGAGACCAATATCAGTATCAAATTTTTTTCTAGCAGAATTCATCAATTGATCAGCGCTCTAAAAACCGACGCTGCCAAAGAGTTTGGAAAGCGGTCGCATGAACTTACCTTTATAAGACGAAACACAAAGAGCAATCTTACACAGAGGAGGGATAAATTATTGCAGATTTCTGAAATGATCACGGCAATGACGAAGCGCCTGTGCAAGATAGCGAGCAACCATACTTTCAGAAACACCAAGCTGCTCAGCAATTTCCCGATGAGACAGCCCATCACAACGAGCGAGAAGCAAAGCCGAACGTGCCTTTTGCGATATCTGCATAAGCGCGATTACAAGTTGTCGAAGATTGTCACGATCTAAAGCAAACGTTTCAGGCGATGGATAGCTATCAGCTATCGCCGCCAGCACGTCCTCGTCGCTAATACATACAGCATTGTGGCGCCTGTCTTTGCGGAGCAAATCAATTGCGATATTGCCAGCAATTCTGAGGATAAACGCGCGCTGGTCACGAATTTCTGGTGGCTTGCTTTTTAATGATGCGAGCCTCAACCAGGTTTCCTGCAACGCATCTTCCGTCAACTCATGCGAACTTATTCGCCTTTTGAGTGCATCACGCAGCCATTTCAACTGACGGAAATAAACCGAAATAAGCTCTTCCGCGCTGTCTGTTGAATCTAGCTTCATTTGTACGAGATGCCTTGGATGAGGATTATCACAACCAGCATCGCTCATAATCCAAACGAATGAACTTCGCAATACAATACCAATTAACTCAACTTATAATTTGAACTTTCTGAACGTGCCGTTTTTGAAAGTTTTAAGAAGGGGTAAAAACCAGCCGGATAAGGCGTTGGTGTATAAGTACGCCTTTTTTTGCTGAGCGCCTAGGTATAAATCGCAAGGCTTTGGCTTCTTTATATACGAATTATGTCTATGTCTTTCACTTAAGATTTTTCGTCATCCCGACCGCGCTGTCATACGATGTTTTGAATGGCTGAGCCGCTTAACAACAATTCACCCATTCTGAGACAGCCAATTCAACCTTCGATTAACTTCATGCCCATATGTCCGAATCCTCTCGCATGCATTGCTGAAGGGAAAGCGGCGGGCTACTACGTCACGACTTTATCAATACCAGTTTACGCAAAAAGCCTCTTATCTCCTGTTGAAGCGAACGGGGGCAGTGATAGTCTTGTTCACGCCTGGCGGTGGCGCAGGAACGGGTGAAGCGCGCTGTACCAGCGAAAGAACTTCGTTATCCAATTCCGGCCAGCCCGAGGATCTAGCCAGCGAAGTCGATAAGACCTTGCCAGTGTCGTCTATACGAAAGCGAACATATACCACCCCCTCTTCACGACGTGATTTCGCACCGGAAGGATATTTCTTTCTGCGTTCAAGATGCGCCATAAGGCGGGATTGCCAACGCGCCGGTGTCACGGAAGATGCAAACAATCCAGAGGCCGTTTGCCGTGCCGCATTGCGGTTTGATTGGGTGACCTGTGCTTGCGCCTGCACGGCCTGCTTTGAAGCGACTTGCTGTTTCTGGCGTTTTTTTACCGGCTTTTCTTTTTTATCGATTTCTTTTTTTGGTTCAGGTGGCTTTGGTTTAGCAACTGGAAGCGGAACCTGGACGTTATCAAGCTGCGTCAATTCCTGCTCAGGCTCTTCTTGGTCAACAAGCTCCGGTTCGTCCTCAACGACTTCCTGTTCAACCGGCTCATCAATAGGTTCCTCAACTTTTTCAGCGGGAGCGCTAGCATCCGAAGTTTCCTGATCAGGCGAGATTTCATTCTCTTCGGTCATGGCCGCTTCCGGAGTGTCGGCGAGCTCAATCATAATGGCAGCGGGCGGCGTGTTATCAGCAGCCAGCATTTCAGGCTCGCGCAACAACCACATCGCTATTCCAATATGCACAGACAACACGATCAGCCCTGCTCCCACCCAAAGAGCGATATATGCAGCCCGGCTGACGGTTTGTACGCTATCGTCACCACCGGTCATTATGCGCCCTCCCCTGAATCTACCGGACGCTCCAGAAGATTACTACGTCCGCATGCGTCAACGAGAAATCCATGGCGGATTAGCTTCATCACGATCTGCGCTGCATGATTTTTCGTGGCGCTGGTCGCCAGCGCCACCTTATGCGTTTTCACGGCATTATAAGCGCCTGCCCATGCGCAAAGAACGAGGATCTCAATTAAAAACTCAACATTTCTGGCAAATTTCATCGTAAACATATTACTCTGTATCGTCTCTTATATTACTATCCTTCGGCCCCATAAATAGTATGAGAACAGCGCATAGAAGCCCATTCATCGAAAGTTCAAGCCCAGCCATACGCGGGTCAAAAGCCAACCCTGTAAGACAAATCAGGACGACGATTGCAAGCAGGGAGCACCTGAATGCCGAAGGCAAAGCGTTCAAGGCTTTCCATGCATTCATGATACGACGCGTAATACTTGTCGCTCGAACCCAAGCTAATATTTTGGGTGAAAGCTGCAAAAAGCAAAGCAAAGCATAAAAGGCAAAAATGGCAGACGGCATCAAAGGCAGTCTCTGGCCAATTAATGCTGCTACTACCGATAGAAGCCCCAATGAGAGATAGCCTGCGCGTTGGCGATCATTGGGATATGTCGACTGAGGCACACTGGTATCATTCGCGGTTAGATCTGATACGGTCATGAGAGTTTTTCGTTCGCCAAAGCATGAATGCTGCAAAATGCAAACTCCGCATCTTGATAAAGAGCATCACTGTCTCGATGAAACTGGTACTGCTTTTTTACAAGCATCGCAGAACGCTCGTCACTAAGCATCGCGTGCACTTTAAGGCTTGCAGCGCGAAGCAGGTTAACCAGGTGCCCCTGTATGACAGCATCAGTCATGTCGTTTGTCCCTCGTAGCGAGCAGATATTTCTGCCAATTTGGCTCGGAAATCAGCTCTCTATTACTAAGACGTTTGACGGCACTGTTTTTTGCACTGCCACGGCAAAAAAATGCGATGGCAAGAAATATCGGCCTTACGACAGACCTCATCAATAGGCGTGCCATCCTCTGCTTGCTTCAATACGAACGCAATCTGTGCTTCTGACAACTTCGATGCTTTTCATGGAACTCTTCTTCTCCCAGATAAGAGATCATAAGTTGAAAATTCCAGTTCTGAATGGTCTGATTTATCGGGTGTCCTTCGCGCCTGCACGATGTCGAGGCTCATGGCAAGCCGCTCCCAGATCGGTTCCGCCAGCGGTCTGCCACTGCGAAGTGATCTTTCATGACGTATGGCTTATAAGCCTCAGAAGGATATGGAAATGGCAGTGAAAAGACAAAAAGCGTAAGAGATGGTTACGAAATTCCGTCAGGTTGACGTGCTGAATACGCAAGGAAAATCAATGGCTAGTTCGAGCTTGTTAATAGGTGTGACGAAAGCTACATACTACCGGTGGCGGTAAGAGTACAATGGGCTGAGGGCGACAAGCTGATTTTCGCCGCGGTCGCGAAGGAAAACTTCTAAGCCCCGCCCCTCGCCGCGCTTGCGTTGATGATGTGATTGCTGAACTGAAGGTTCGTGAACGTCGGGCATGCCGAGTTCTTGACCAGCATCGTTTTCCTCAGCGCAAGATCGCCAAGCCCCCCGGATGATGAAGCGGCCTTGACCGCAAACATCACGGCGCTCGCTCTCCAGCATGGCCGGAGGATGCAGCCTAATCAGATACCCTCACCACAGGCATGATGCACCTGGGATAGCTTTTCCAAAGCTGGCCCGCACATGAACCTTGACTTTTTTACCACGACAAGCGAGGTCACTCACGCAACAATTGGGTTCCGACAATGGACATTGTATTTGATCACGCCAAGGTGACTTTTGATCGGCGCGTGGTGCTACAGCCGCTGTCGTTGAGATTGACCGAGAGGCGCATTGGCATCATTGGCTTAAACGGCTCTGGGAAAAGTACATTCTCACGGCTTATTAACGGGCTTCTGCTGCCGTCATCTGGCCGCGTCATCACGAACGGCCATGATACGTCAACGAATGCCGCCCAAGCCCGTGCAGCAGTTGGCTACATATTTCAGAACCCGGCAAATCAGATCGTGCTGCCCCTAATAAAGGAGGACATTGCACTTAGCCTCCAGTCGCGCTGTCTTGTCAGGGCTGAGATCGATCAAGCCGTATTGGATGCGCTTGAGCGTGTCGGTATAGTTCACCTTTTGGAGCGACGAGCGCATGAGTTGTCGGGCGGGGAAGTGCAACTTGCGGCCCTCGCGGCAGTACTCGCGACTGCTCCTGACATTATCATCATGGATGAACCCACCAATCAACTTGATCTTCGCAACCGAAACCTTGTCGAGCGGACGATCCAAACCCTCGACGAGGATGTCATCGTCGTAACCCATGATCTGGCGCTTGTTGCGGATTTCCCGCGCGTGCTCCTCTTTCACGAAGGTACTCTCGTTCATGATGGCTCCGCCGCAGAAACTGTCGGCCGTTATCTGAAGCTCGCTGCGTGATGATCTTGAACACCTCGGATAAAAGTCTGATCCACCGAATTTCACCGGAAGCCAAGCTCTTTGCGCTTTTCGCGTTTAGCGTACTGCTGTTCGCGCTGGCCTCCCCTCTCGTCTTGGCCTGGCTGGCTGGAGCGCTGGTCGCAGTAACGCTGCTGTGCTGCCGCCCCGCGTTTGTACAGTGGATCAAGGCTTGGCCACTCCTCCTCACCATTGTCGCGTTGGGCATCTGGACACTGTTTACTCGAGGTCCGGAAGCAACCTCGATCATATTGCTTCGGCTGGGGTCGCTCAGCCTGTTTGCTACTGTCGTCACCGTAACCACGACAGCCGGACAGTTTATAGACACCATTACAAGCCTCGCCCGTCCACTGGAAAAGCTCGGCATTGCCAATGCAAGAGACATCGGATTGGCCATAGGCCTCGTCGTCCGCTTCGTGCCCGAAATCCACGCGCGCTACCGGAATGTCGTCGATGCGCATCGCGCCAGAGGGCTTAAGCTGCGCCCATCCACTATCATCGGGCCAATCATCATCGCTACGATCATGAGCGCCGACGAAATCGCCAATGCCATTGACGCCCGTAATATTCGCACTACCGCACCAAAGCGCAAATAGAGGTTCAAAGAATGTCCACCCGGTCCCTGGTTCTCATCGCTCTGTTTACAGCAATCATCGTCGTTTTGGGGCTGATCCCGCCCATCATGATCGGTTTTTTTCCCGTCCCCATTCATGCGCAAAGCATGGGTGTACTCTTGGCCGGAACCGTGCTGGGCGCCCGCGGGGGTGCCTTGACCGTGCTTCTGCTTTGGGTGCTTGTCGCAGTCGGCCTGCCAGTCTTATCTGGAGGACGAGGCGGTCTGGTAGTATTTCTCAGCCCGACAGCCGGCTATCTTGTCGGCTTCCTGCCGGCCGCGTTTGTAACGGGCTGGTTTTCTGACAAGGTGGCTCATCGCATCACTGGCCGCGGGCAACTGGCCTTCGGCTTTTTCGTTGCAGCAGCCCTGGGTGTTGTTATCGATCACGCTTTCGGGATCGCCTGGCTTGCTTTTGCGGCAGGTCTGACACTCGCAGAGGCAACTATAGGCAATCTGATCTTTGTACCAGGCGATTTGATCAAAGCAGCGATCGCCGCTTATGTCAGCCTCCTTTTAACCGTCAATTTCGGAAGCCGATTTCGGGTTGGCTGAACTGAGGCCATCGCCACCCTAGGCATAATACTTATAGCTGTAAGGTGTTATTTGAGGTCGCCGGAAGAACGGAAGCTTCTAAAATTGCCAACCCGCTCGCGGCCCCTTTGCTGACTTTGAAGCTTCAGCGAGTGCTTAGCGACTAAGTTATATTTTGCAGGAAAGGGTTATTCTGACAAGGTTCAGCGCCTAGCAGCAAATTATTCAAGCAGCGGAAGAATTTCAGGCGCGCAAAATTTCGTCATGTTTGCAATGTCTTTCTCGCTGTAACCAGATCGGCCTTTTTCAAGCGAGGCAGCCAGCTTCTTCAATTCGTCAACGGCATCATCTTTTGTCATACCCAGCTTGCCGCCATAGTTCACAATCTCATACATATAACGTTCAGTAGCGGCTTCAAAAGCTACCGCCAGTTTTTGGTCGTCAATTTTTTGGGCTAGAATTGTGAAGTTTCCCATATAGGCGCCACACTGCAGGGAATGATTGTACTTGCCGCGAAACTCTGAGTTAACGTTATCTTGAGCAAGAGAAACATTTGGTGTCCAAAAAAGTAAAAATGAGATAGCCAAATAAGATAATTTTTTAAGCATTGCTATTCCCCTTTTTATGCACGAAGCAAAATCAAACACCAGAATGATTACAAGTCTTATTATATCCATAACAGATAGACGAGCGAGCACTTGTAAATTGCTTTAGCCAAAGTTGTTATTGTGAGAGAGTTTTGAATTAAGGGGGAGTTTACGGACGTTGGCACGATAAGAGCCGCCGCGGTGTTGGCCCTTATCGTGCGAGCTTGAAGAACCCCTTTTCTTCCAAAGGAGCGATCTCCCTTTGTCGCTGTATTACGAGGTACAGATCAGTCTGTGCTCCTGAGATGGTTCTGCAAATGTTTTTCGACCGTACTCATCTCGGTTTCGAGAATTGATGTTTCTATAATAAAAGGACTTCCAAACCGTCTTGCGAGTGCCTCTGCAGTTTGTTTCGGTCGGCCAGATGGAAGAGATGCAATGTATGTATCTAAATCCTTGTGTAAAATAATGAAAATAGATTTGTTCTTTATCGTGTAACCAGTGAAATCGCTCCATCTTCCAGCAAAACGCCCTGTGAAACCGTCAACAATTAAGCCGTCATCCGAAATTATTACCCTCGGTTTTGGTTTACCCAGGCTCTTCATAGCAAACCAGAGTAACCAGAGAGACAGTAGTAAGCCAACACATCCAAGTCCGTAGACCATTAGAGGTGAACGGTAAAAGCGAAAGATTGAATCAGGATTGGGGCCGATCCAGAGCATAACAACCATGCCAACCGCCATAGCTGCCATAACTAAGCCGCCGATAATTAATTTGGTCTTTTTCTGGTATATAACAAGTTGTTGAGACATATATTGAAGCTCCTGTCATTTTTATTGGCGATTAATGGAAAGTCATGCTGAAGCGCGATTTTTTGCCGTTCTAATTTATGCACAACGATGCTTGTTTACGATTAGTTTTTTTTCGGAAAGATTTGTGCAGTTATTTTATAGGGCAAATGTTTGCGCAGCGTATTGTTGAGGCGATGACAGATGAATGCGAGATCTCGATGACTGAGAGCGAGCGGATCAAGGTTACGGGAAAGCCAGCGTCTTGTGCGCCTATTGGTGTTCTCAACAGCGCCTTTCTGCAAGTGTGGCTGTTAATTACAGAACCATGTTTGCGACCCAATCCCATTCTGCAGATAAGACCATTCTGTGAACTTAGTACCACGATCAGAGGTGATTGATCGGCGGACCATTTGGCACAGGTTGTAGTACCCTAACCACCCTATCCACTACCGATTATCAGCAGCATACAAAAACTGATAGATCGTTTCATGACTAACAGAGCCCAACCGTTTAAATTGAACCAGCACAGCAATTCCGGAAAAAATGACCCTGTATTTATCGGATCTCTTCAAACGAGCGCGGCGCTAGTCTTGACATTTTATATCGGAACAGATAGTGAACAAATTGATGAAAAAGTCTTTTAAAGAACGCTTGGCCATTCTGTCTGACGCTGCAAAGTACGATGCTTCTTGCGCGTCGAGTGGCACTGTTAAACGAAATTCCGCATCATCTGGCGGACTTGGTTCGACAGAAGGCTCCGGCATCTGCCATGCTTACGCGCCAGATGGCCGATGTATTTCGCTTCTGAAAATTTTGATGACAAATTTTTGCATTTACGACTGTGCTTATTGCATCAACAGATCATCGAGCAATGTCGAGCGTGCGAGGTTTACCGCTGAAGAAGTCGTGTGGTTGACGCTGGAATTTTATCGACGCAACTACATCGAAGGCTTGTTTCTTTCGTCGGGTATTATTCGTTCTTCTGATTACACCATGGAAGAAATGGTGCGCATCGCCCGAGAGCTCCGCACCACGCATAATTTTAGGGGATATATTCATCTTAAATCCATTCCGGAAGCCTCGCCGCAACTGATCGATGAGGCGGGGCTATATGCGGATCGTTTGTCGATTAATATCGAATTGCCAACGGACGCAGGTATCAGCAAGTTCGCACCTGAAAAGCGGCCAGAAAACATTCGCAGATCAATGGGAAATCTGCGTATGAAAATTGAGGATATGGCTGAACCGAGCCTACAAACCAAGCGGCGGCGTAGATTTGCGCCGGCAGGTCAAAGCACGCAAATGATTATCGGTGCTGATTCTGCAAACGATGCGACCATCCTTGGTACAAGTGCTCGGCTCTATGGTAGTTACGGATTGAAGCGCGTTTACTATTCAGCATTCAGTCCGATCCCGGATTCTTCAAAAAACTTACCGTTGATCAAGCCTCCTCTCATGCGGGAGCATCGGCTATATCAAGCCGACTGGCTATATCGGTTTTATGGGTTCGATATCAGCGAAATTACCTCTTCATCGGCCGATGGAATGCTCGATTTGGATATAGATCCCAAATTGGCCTGGGCACTTGGCCACCGTGAAAGTTTTCCAGTAGATGTAAATCGTGCTGAGAAAGAGGCTCTGCTTCGTGTGCCAGGCTTCGGCACGAAAACGGTAAACTCTATAGTATCATCACGACGTTTCAAACGCTTGCGGCTCGAAGATATAGGCCGGCTCGGCGTATCTTTGAAAAAGGTACAGACCTTTATTTTAGCCGAAGGCTGGTCTCCACATCGGCTGATTGATCGAACAGATCTAAGGTCAATGTTCATGCCTAAGCCGCAGCAATTGTCGCTGCTATGATAAAAACCTGCTTCCTTGAGGGGCGTGGGGATTTTTCCGAGTGGCGGGATGCTGCGAGACAGTTTCTTCTCGCGAATGTTCAACCGAGACATATTGACTGGCGACTCCGAGATGAACGTCAGGGATTGTTTGATCAGGATAACAACTCAAAATTTGGTGAAACTGCTCAGCAGAGTGGCGCTGCCGCAATCAATGTTCCTCTGGCATTTGTTCGGCTAGCGGAAGCCGTGATTTGTCATTCCGACCCTAGTCGCTTTGGGTTGTTATATAAGCTTCTCTACCGCTTAGGGTCAGAACGACATTTATTGGATTTGAAGTCGGACGCAGACGTTGCGGTTGCACATCGCATGCTAAAATCTGTTAGTCGTGATTATCATAAAATGACAGCCTTCGTTCGGTTTAAGGAAATAGCTCTTCCAATAGACGTCGTAGGTCGTAGGCGATTTATGGCATGGTTTGAACCAGATCATTTCATTGTTGAGAGAGTTGCTCCGTTTTTCCAGCGTCGTTTCAATGATATGGATTGGATAATCACTACCCCCCACGGATCCGCTTCCTGGGATGGTCAAAACCTGCGTTATTCATCTAAGCCAGCTATCAAGCCAGACATTAATGATGAAACGGAGCAACTTTGGCGTACTTACTATGCATCTACCTTCAACCCAGCGCGATTGAAGGTAAAGATGATGATGACGGAAATGCCGAAGAAATATTGGAAGAACCTTCCAGAGGCAGACCTCATTCCTGGCCTGATTGCAGGTGCCGAAGCCAGGGTGGTTGAGATGGGGCAGAAGCAAGCCACTAACCCATTGCCATTCCATGATCGCCTACAAAAAGGTGCTGTCCGTATTCCGACCGCGCCGGTCGATGAGGTCAATACGATTGACGCTCTTAAGAAAAGTGCGCGATATTGTAATCGGTGCGATCTTCATTGCCGTGCCACACAAACGGTGTTTGGCGAAGGTCCAACCAGTGCGCGTGTCATGATTGTCGGCGAACAACCGGGTGATCAGGAAGATCTTGCAGGGCAGCCATTTGTCGGACCTGCCGGGCGCGTCTTGAATGAAGCCCTTTCGGCAGCGGGTTTAGATCGAAATACGCTATACCTTACCAACGCAGTTAAACATTTTAAGTATGAACCGCGCGGGAAGCGACGCATCCACCAGCGGCCAAATACCACTGAGATTGAGCACTGTCGCTGGTGGTTGACACAGGAAATAAATATTGTGCAGCCAAAGCTAATCGTAGCGATGGGTTCCACCGCATTATTTTCTCTCACCGGCCAGAAAGATAAATTGGAGGATATACGTGGTCAGACAATAGCTATTCAAGATAAACGAACACTTCTTGTGACCGTCCATCCTTCTTATATTTTACGAATACCAGACAGTGGAAAACGCAACGATGCGCTAGCACAGTTTCGCGAGGACTTCGACCAGATAAGGCGAATGTCAATCTGACTAAGCTTATTTATCTCATTTGTTGCAATACGGATATCAATTAATCTTAGTGGTAAGATTCGAGCTTTTTACGATCAGTTGTGATACTCAAAGCAAATTATCTCTTGATGTGCTAATCCTTGTGCCATCGGTTAATAAGGAAACGAATAGGATGAGTGGCTTTTTGGCCCTTCTAGACGATGTCGCCGCGATTACTAAAATTGCAGCGGCTTCTGTTGATGATATAGCGGCAAATGCTGCAAAGGCTGGCACGAAGACGATTGGCGTTTTGATTGATGACGCCGCTGTTACACCGAATTATGTCGTTGGCATAACGGCTGCGCGCGAATTACCAATGGTCGGAAAAATCGCGCTCGGGAGCTTGCGTAACAAGGCTTTGCTGATCCCTGCGCTTTTATTGCTAGATTATTTCATGCCGATAGCAATCACCGCACTTTTGATGATCGGTGGTGCTTATCTTTGTTTTGAGGGCGCTGAAAAAGTCTGGCACAAGATATTTCCTAGTCACGACCACGCAAATGCTGAAGGAAGTCTCGATAAAGACCCTACCGCACTTGAAGAGAAGCGCGTCGCAGGTGCCATTAAAACCGACCTTATTCTTTCTGCTGAAATCATGACGCTGGCGCTCTCCATGATCGAAACAAATTCTATCTGGGTCGAGATTGGAACCCTGATTACGGTCGGTATCATGATTACCGTTTTAGTTTATGGCGTTGTCGCAGTCATCGTGAAACTTGATGATTTCGGTGTCTTATTGGCTAGAAAGGGGCGTTTTTCGGTAACGCGAACCATCGGCCGATTGACAGTGCATGGAGTACCAAAATTACTGCACCTTTTGACCATCATTGGAACGGCAGCAATGCTTTGGGTTGGTGGTAACATCTTTATACATAGTCTCCACGAATTTGGCATTCACCAACCCTTTGAAGGTATCTCTACTTTAGCAGCTATGCTGTCCGGCCAGGTAACCATAAATCTTGCAAGCATGATAAATTGGATTGCTACGGCTTTTGCTGATGGAGTTTTTGGGTTCATATTAGGTACTGCAGTTGTAATATTCATATCGAAAATTATAAATCCAGCTTTGAAGTTTGTTTCACGATCGGCATGAAAAATTAATCGAACTTCTGGAGGGGCAATATACGCCATATGAAACTAAACAATGGATCTGGCCTATGCTTTGACCACAGAATGATGAACATGATGCCGGTTAATTTCGGCATAAGTATCGAAAGGCATCCTGCGGTAAACGCAAAACTGTTCTTGAGTAATTAGCGAGATCTAATCCGACTTTTCCAGAAGGTTGCGACCTATGACGATAGGATTTCATGAATATTCATCGCATCAAATCCCTATTTTTTACAAGGAGGACCTTAACCTTCAAATACGATGGCCCGTTTTCTCATCAAACAGGTGGAGTGCAGACAAATCGAATGAGAGTCCAATCTGATCACCTGCCTGTACATCACTTCGTCCTTGCAGCACAAATGAAATTTCAGGTTCAGTCTTCAACGATATGAACGTTGATGAACCGGTTGTCTCAACTGCTGCAACTTCAAGATTCAAGCGCCCATCTCCGAATGGCACGACGCTAATATGCTCAGGTCGCAGGCCCGTAATAACACGTCGGCCGGCCTCCAAAGTCTGCGGCGAACGCAATGGCTTCGTCACAATTGTTCCGATCTCCAGCATAAGCGCCTGCCCATCAGCGCCCACACTTGCAGGTATGAAATTCATCGCAGGCGAACCAATAAAACCGGCTACGAAACGGTTCACCGGTTTGTCATATAGTTCTACCGGCGATCCTTGCTGCTCAATCATGCCATCGCGCATGACCACGACATGATCGGCCATTGTCATAGCCTCTATCTGATCATGGGTCACATAAACTGATGTCGCATGAAGGCGATCGTGCAGTGCTCGGATCTCCTTTCGCATATGAACGCGCAATGCAGCGTCGAGATTGGAAAGCGGCTCATCAAATAAAAACGCCTGCGGGTGCCTGATAATAGCTCGGCTCATTGCAACACGCTGACGCTGACCGCCTGACAACTCGCGCGGGTAACGCTTCATAAGATGGGAAAGCCCGGTTGTCGCTGCAACCTCTTCTGCCGCTTTCCGAGCTTCGGCTTTGTTAACGCCACGTATTCTCAGGGAATATGTCAGGTTCTGTTCTACTGTCATATGCGGATAAAGTGCATAAGACTGAAAGACCATCGCTACGTCACGCTTGCGTGGTGGCACACCATTCATCAGCGCCCCCGCAATCCGCATATCTCCGCCCGATATCGTTTCAAGCCCGGCAAGCGAACGGAGCAACGTGGATTTCCCGCAGCCAGATGGGCCAACGAGAGCGACAAAGGTACCTTTCTTGATTGCCAGATTGATATCTTTGAGTGCGTGGAAATTACCATAATGTTTATTAACGTTGGACAGTTCGATTTGCAGGCTCATTTGAGCGCTCCCGAGGTTAGGCCGGACACAATGCGGCGCTGCAAGAGAATGAACAGAGCGAGAATGGGCGTTACATACATGGTCGCGTAAGCCATGATGTTGTTCCATTCACTTGTATTTGGCCCCATAAAGGAGTTCAGTCCAACACTTGCCGGTTGAAACTCCACAGCCTGAATGATGGACTTAGAATAAACGAATTCTCCAAAGGCCTGCATGAAAATCAAGATAGCACTAACAAGAATACCATTGCGGGCTAGCGGCAATACGATGTGAAAAAATGCCCCCACTCTCGAATTACCATCTACAAGTGCAGCTTCTTCCAGTTCCTGCGGAACAGCCATGAAAGTCGCCCGCACCAGCACAACAAAGAACGGCATGCTTTTGGCAGCAATAGCTAAGATAACGGCAAAGCGCGGATAATCGAGCAAGCCGAACTGAGAAAAGCCAACAAAAATTGGCGTAATCATCAATGAGGCAGGCAGCACCTGAAGCATCAGGATCAGGAACAATCCAATATCAACCCAGACATTGCGATAGCGGGCGAGCACATAAGCACAGCCAACACCGAGTATGCTGATGAGGCTGACGGCCCCCAATGCTATGACCACAGAATTCCACAAATATCGGCCCATATTCCGGCTTTGCCATACATTGGAATACGTGTCCCATTGAGCGGAATGAGGCAATAGAGTTGGTGGATTCGCAAACATTTCCGACCCGCTTTTGAGAGATGTTATATACATCCAGTAAAGCGGAAAGAGATAAATAGCTGCTAAAACGAGGGCAATTGCCAGCATGAGACGGTTGCGGGTTTTCATGTTCATCCGCGTACCTCATGTCGTGTTGAACGCACATACACGACCGAAGCCAGCATGACGAAAACAATCATGATGACAGAGATAGTCGCACCTTTACCGAAGTCATATTGTCGGAACGACAGATCCCATGCCCAATATTGTGCAACATTTGACGTATTATTCGGCCCGCCATCGGTAATGGCTGCAAAAAGATCAAATTGCTGGAGCGTAAAGATCAATCCAAGTGCAATGATTGCGCCAATCGTGGACCGCATCATTGGCAATGTTATTGTATAAAAGCGCTGCCATGCATTCGCGCCGTCAAGCTCAGCGGCTTCATAAAGATCATCCGGGATCGCAGCCAATCCAACCGACAACAGGATCATATTGAAGGACGTGCCTAACCAAACATTGGCTATTATCACAGCCCATAGCGAGAATGACGGATCTGAGCGCCAAAAAATGTTGGCATTAATAATACCTCCCTCACGCAGAAAAAAATTCAGAACTCCAAAATCGCCTGAAAGTATCCAGTTCCAAACTGCTCCAACCACAAGTCCTGGCATCACCCAGGATACGAGGAACAAACCACGAAGCCATGTCGAACCCGGAAAATTTGTCCAGAAAAAGAGTGCCAATCCAAACCCGATCAGAAACTGTCCCGCGATTGAAGCGACAACAAATACAACTGTATTCGTCAAAATCGGAAGAGTTTCGGGCTGACGAAAGAGATCGATATAATTTTTAAAGCCAACAAAAGGCCTGACAAACGTGCCAAGACTGAACATGTCGACTTCCTGAAAACTCATGATCACATTATAAATCAGCGGCAAGCCAGCCAGCACGAACAAAAATAGAAACGGTACGGCGATCAACATAATGTCGAAACCGCGACCATCTCTCATGCTGGAAAACAACTTCTTCATCAAACACCCATTTGTTCGGATCGGGCTGCCCATCGATAAGCGACAGACAGCCCTGCCCGGGGAGGATAAGGTCGGTTTTTGAAAGCCTTAGACGCTTGATAACAAGCCAGCGTCTTAATTAACCTTCAGTAAGTTTGATTTTCTCCGCAGCCTGATCAAGCGCTTCTTTCGCAGACATCTGACCTGTCAAAGTGGCCTGGACGGCATCTTGAATCGCTTTGGAGATTTTGGGCCATTCTGGCGAGGGGCCACGTGGCTGCGCATATTGCAACTGCTCCACAAACACCTTCAGAGCATCGTCCTTCGTCTGATTGCCGGTTAAAGGTGCAGCGATGTCGGCACGAGCGGGTAGTTGTCCAAAATTTTTGAACATATCCTTGTCCTGAGACACAAAATATTCAAGCACTTTAAAGGCTTCATCAGGATGTTTGCTGTTGGAGAAAATTGCCCAGTTATAATCTCCCATCGCCGACGATCTTGGAGCATCTGCACTTGGCACTGGCAACAAAGCCACACCCCAGTCAAACTTGGCATCGGTGATCATTCGATCAATTTCCCAGGGCCCTGAGATTGCCATGCCAGCATTGCCGGCATTAAATGTCGCGGTCGCATCCCACTGACTGCGCGTCAACGTATCGGGAGACGCAAGTTTCTCATCAATAATTGTTTTCCACGTATCCAGCGCTTTAACTGCGCCATCAGCATTAATGTCTTTATATGAGGCACCAGCCATCTGCACCCACGGCAAGAACTGGAAAGTCCCCTCCTCGTTCGCTTTGGCGGAGAAGGCAAGTCCATAAACATTTTTGGACGGATCTGTCAGCTTGCGGGCGGCTGAAACCAACTCATCCCATGTTGTTGGGGGACTTTCAGGATCAAGCCCTGCTGATTTAAACATGTCCTTATTATAATAAAGTGCAATCGTGTTGGTTGCTTTTGGAATGCCAAAATACTTGTCATCCCACATTGTCGACTTAAGTGGGCCCGGAAAATAGTTGTCTGGCTTCACAACGTCAGATGCCGCAATCTTATCGGTAAGATCAAGAAATGCATTGCGCGCTGCAAACATGGCATGATTTGGATTATCGATCGCAATAATGTCAGGGGCATTACCGGTCGAATACGCCCGCATTGCTTCGCTCACGAGATCATCAAACTGAACCTGCCGAAATTCAACATGAATGCCATTATTGAGCTTATTAAATTCCTTGGTCATGTTTGGCACAGGCTGAATCTCACGATCCACAGCCCAAACAGTAATTGTTACGTCTTCGGCATATGCTGAAACCGCGGTGGCCGAAACACTCGCCAACGCCAGCACACCCACAGTTAGGTTCTTTACGATTCCCATAGTCTCCTCCTCCTTGGTTATCGCTTGCCAAATCTTAATAAACGGCCGCTCCCCCGGCCGTTTATTTTTTCACTCAAGCCGGATAGTTAACAAACTCTCCGCCCCGGCATTTTTTTAGATAATTTAGTCCATGAACCTGACCGGTCATTTCAAGATCACCACGGTAAACGGGATCATGCCAACCTTCGATGTCTATTGAACCGGACCAGCCAGCCAGACGTAGTTCTGAAATCACATCAGTCCAGTTGGTATCCCCGAAGCCCGGGGTACGCATGAATACGAATGGCTCTTTGCCAAAGATTCCATGCTCTTTGATCACATCCCAACGGATTGTCGCATCTTTTCCATGAACGTGGAAAATCTTACTTGCCCATTTGCGAATTTGCGGGATGGGATCGATGAGATAAACCATTTGATGGCATGGCTCCCATTCAATACCAATATGATCATCTGGCGTTGCGTTGAAAATCAATTCCCATGCATCTGGATTATGCGCAATATTCCAGTCACCTGTCGCCCAATTACCATCCATAGCGCAGTTTTCGAACGCGATTTTGATACCTTTGTCAGCGGCACGCTTAGCAAGCTCACTCCACACCTCTTTGTACCGTGGCAGACTATCTGTCAGCGGCTTGCCCCGTACACGCCCCGTAAAACCTGCAACACAGGTAGCGCCAAAATGATGCGCATTATCAATGCAATCTTTCCAACCTTGAAGCGTTTCGAGATCAATGTCGGTCGTTTCCAACGGATTGCCAAACATGCCGAGTGTCGAAATCGTAATATCACGATCACCAATTGCCTCTACGCATCGCTTGCCCAAGTCTGCAAGATCCTGGCCATTTGTAGTCTGCCAGAAAAATGGCTCGAAACTCTCAAAGCCCAGGTCAGCTATCTGACTGATGCGTTGCGCCGCATCTTCCTTAGTTCCTCTGACCATCGTTCCCATGCGAATAGATTTTGCCGGATTGCTCAATGTCTAACCCTCATGCTGCAATTGTTACACGTTGACGAAGATTGGCACTTTCAATCGCACCAACCACCATCGCCAGACTGTTAATATTGTCGTAAGACGCTGTTTCCGGAGAATTTCCACTTTTGATAGCATCCAAGAAAGAAGACAGAACACTCGCATGCCCGTGTGTTTCTGCATCATTTTCGGGTCCAGAAACGTTTACGAAATCAGATCCATGAAGCAGCCCAGCATCCATGCCGGCTAAGGATGCCTTTAAGCTATCTTCTCCGTCCCAGGTAATCATGCCTTTGGAGCCAACCAACCGCCATGCACTTTCCCAACTCGTACGCTCACCTTCTGCGCACCAAGAGCCGCGATACGTGAAAACGACATTGTTAGAAAATTCAAAAACGGCATTTGCCGCTGCACCATGGCTATACCATGATCCCTTGGGATTGGTTTCAAGGCAATAAACGGCATTTGGAACTTCACCAGCTACAAAACGCGCGGCGTCAAAGGTGTGAATTGCCATATCAAGAAGAAGAACATTACGCATTTCTTCGCGGAAGCCGCCAAAGTGTGGCGCTAAGAAAAAATCACAATGTATCGCAGAAAGATCGCCAATAAGGCCTTCTTTAACAGCGCGCCTCAAACGCCGGATACCAGCAACAAAGCGTCTATTTTGTACAATAGCATGCACTTTACCGGCTTCTTTAGCCAAAGATATAAGCTTTCGCCCTTCTTCGATAGAAGAGGCCATCGGCTTTTCGCTTAATACATGACAGCCAGCGGCCAAACCTGTCGATACAACTGCAAAGCGTGCGGCAGGAACAACGATGTCAAATAGGACATCTGCATGTGTTGCTTTGAGCACCTGATCAAGATCTGAACCAATCAGAGCATTGGTGAGGCCAAACTCCTGCGCCAAAGCCTCCGCTGCCTCATGATTGAGATCCACAAGCCCAACGATACGCAGCGATGAAGACAGTTCTGGAGACGATGCGATTGCGCGCAACCAACCTTTGGCCATAGCTCCGCAACCGCATATAACGGCATTCAATGTCACGATTTCCTCCCGGTTACAGTGCACGTTCTCCTTAACGCGCATATTCCGTAAACGTTTACGACGCTATGCGATTAATGCTATATGTGTCAAGACCTGTAAAAAGCCGAACCAAAAAAATCGCTTGGGGAGTGAATCATGAAGGGCATTCGTCAGCTTGCCGAGCATCTGAATATTTCCATTGGCACTGTTTCCAGGGCGCTCAATGGCAAACCTGATGTGAACGAAGAAACGCGCCAGCGCGTTCTGGAAGCTGCTGAAACCCTTGGTTATGTCGCCAACCAGTCAGGGCGCAGCCTTCGACAAGGAACAACCAACGTCATTGGGCTCATGACTGGAAGTACGCCCGAAACAGTCGAAAATGCTGATAATTTTTTTACAGGCCTGACAGACGGGCTGCAGAGCGTACTGACTCAGCACAACCTTGACCTTGTTATTCTTCCTTGCCCCGAGGATGAAGACAGCGAAGAATATCTAAAGCGCATGGTAGCGCGTCGCATGGTGGATGCTATGATAATCTCTTCAACAAAACGCATTGATCGACGCATTGATTTTCTGATCCGTGCCCGCCTGCCATTTATAGCTCTGGGCCGGTCTCAATCTGGCGGCGCTCACACGTGGATTGATCTCGATTTTGAAGGTGTCGCGCGGCAAGCGGTTAATCGGTTTGTCACCAACGGGCACCGTCGCATCGCAATCGCCATACCAGACAATGATATGAATCTTGGCTATCTTTTTATGGATGGCTATAAAAAAGCTCTTCAAGAAAACGGCATTCCATTCGACCCCTCTTTGATCATCAGGGCGCGTTCGAGTGAACAAGGCGGCTACCACGCTGGCAGTGAGCTTCTACAAATGAGCCCTCGTCCGACCGCCGTGGTTTTGATCTATGAGTTAATGGCGCTCGGCTTGTATCGGCGACTTGAAGAAGTGGGAATTGTGCCAGGTCGCGATGTTGCCGTGATCGGCTTTCGGGAAGAGCCTCGTGGACGCTTCATGCAGCCACAATTAACGAGCTTCAGATTGTCTCTCCACGAATTGGGAATATCTGTCGGCCAGGTCTTATTATCAACTATGCCAGCTTACGCAGATATTTATAACAGACAAGAGCAGCATATTATCTGGCCTATGGAACTGGTTGCTGGTGATAGCGGCTAGTTTGATCGCACCCGTCCGATTAAGCTTTCAGATCGGCTAATTTCCACCGCTGATCTTTGACCGGGGAGAATGCGTGTTGAGCGAAAACATTGAAAATTCAGGGCGCACATTGAGCTCCTTACTATTTTTGATCCAAGGCATTTCCTTTTCTATTCCAGCGCTATAAATTGAATTTAACAATCAAGTTTTTGAACACTCGTGGTCTTAATAAAATTTTCTTGCCGGCAAGACAGCGAAGTCAATGCTGGCCAGTACGGACACAACTCACCATGAGCGCCGCCCTTCCGGTAAGTAATTTCACAGCGCGTGATATTCTGCAACATAGTGCGTCTCTGTCGCTTGAAGTGGAACCTTCCGATATTTCAGCAACTGTTATGGAAACGCCGTTTTTCTCCGGACAGCTCCTTGTAAGAGAAGTGCAGCCCGGATTGACTGTTACAGCAAGTGACGTCACCTACCTCACGGATGAAGAGGTTATCGTCAACGTTGACACAGCACTCTCCTGTGGCTTTCTACTAGACGGAGATGCCGAAGAAATTTTAATCGGCGAAAAACATCGTGTCCGCAAACGTCTTAATTGCCCAGTGCTTGTCGGCTATGGAACACGAAGTTCTTGCCGCTGGCGCCCCGCGCTTCATCACAGAAGTATCGGCAGCGGCTTTATGATTAGGCTCAGGACCCATTGATTTCAGAATGGTGAGATGATTCAGTTTCGCTTGAGGAGACTGATCGATGAGTAATCTTTACTGGCTGAGCGAAGGACAAATGTCACGCCTTCGCCCCTTTTTCCCTAAAAGTCATGGACGTCCGCGCGTTGATGACAGGCGTGTCTTGAGTGGAATTATATTCATTCTTCGCAATGGGTTACGGTGGTGTGATGCCCCTCGGGAATACGGGCCTTGTAAAACGCTCTATAATCGTTGGAACCGTTGGTGTCACAAGGGGATATTTGCTCAAATATTGGAAGGCCTGTCTTCCAAGTCGCCGGTTGGAAAGACCGTCATGATAGATGCGACCTATTTGAAAGCACGCCGCACGGCTTCAAGCCTACGGTTAAAAAAGGGGGCGATGGACGCCTGATCGGTCGGACGAAAGGTGGCATGAATACCAAATTGCACGCCGTCACCGACACGCAGGGGCGTCCTATCAGGTTACACGTCACGGCGGGACAAATCAGCGACTATACCGGAGCTGCAGTCTTAATCGAGACGTTACCGAAGGTCGACTGGCTGCTTGCTGACAGAGGCTATGATGCCGACTGGTTTAGAAAACGGTTAAAAGACAAAGAGATAAAGCCATGCATCCCGGGGCGCAAAAACCGCAAGAAGCCTATCAAGTATGATAAACGCCGATACAAGCGGCGCAATCGTATCGAAATCATGTTTGGAAGACTGAAAGACTGGCGCAGAATTGCCACCCGTTATGATCGCTGCCCGATTGTGTTCCGAGCAGCAATAGATCTCGCAGCAGCCGTCATCTTCTGGCTCGGAAACCAATGAGTCCTGAGCCTAACATCCCAAGCTCCTGTGACTTCCTCAAGCTCCACTTCTACACTTTTTGCGCGATTCTTTATATAAGTCAACAAAGATTAACATTTATAAAATTTCAATAATTATGATTGGACAGCAAAAGTATGATCAGCACGGCTCGCTGCTCGGTGCAGCAAAATCGACAAGACATTCGCAGCGCAATTCGGATCTTAATTAAGGGCAAAAAAAGAGGGCCATCGGAAACCGAGGCCCTTTAAATTTAGAAGGTTAAACCTTCAGAGGGGAACAGCTGGACGCAAAATGGGAGGAGTGCGTCACAGCTGACGTGCTTATGCCTAAATAATTATCATAAAGCATCTATTTTTTGTGCATCTCAGCTATGAACTACACGCAAAGCTAACACCATAAACGTCAGCAGAAGTTGAATCGATTGTGAAGCAACGGTTTATGGTATGCCTGTTTAAAAGTTTCGAGCTACGGAACCGGCAGATGGGACGTGTGTTAAGTGGCGACCTACGGTCATGCGCTTTGCAGGCTGGCAGAGAAAATCATCGGCCCGCAGCGCCGGTATTTGGTTTGGGGTATCGGCAGCAATAGCAATCCGATGGAGCGTGGTTCAAGGCTTGACGTGCACAAAGATTTCATTCTGAGAATGATCGAAGGCCGCAAAAATATAACACTTAACGGGATAGTTGCGCAGCTGGCTAAAGACCGTAGCGTTCAGATTGTACGAAGTGCTTTAAGTATTTGGCTTCTGGCGCGTTGCTTTAGATTTTAAATAAGGCAGCACTTGCAGTGGCGCAGGAGTGACATGTCTTGATCAACCGACGTTAAGATTGATTTGAACATAAACTTGAGCCTGATCCTGAACGTCTCGTATTGTTTGACGGTAAGTTGGAAAGCAAACAATCCAGTGAATCGAGTGCTTGCCCAACGGCCTGAATGCGAAGATTTCGAGACTGCGGAGACCCTCTCAACGCGGCGAAACCTGACATGTTGGCATTCCACGTGGACACTGGCAAAAAACTACATTCAGCGGTAAGCTTCGCATGTGAGGTATTCACCGCCCTATAGTCCATATCGCAATCCAATCGAAACTATATTGGATGAAGCAACTCACCCATAGCATTTTCAAAGTATATGCCCTTTAGAAAAGGTTGCACAGATTACCGACCAACGTGCGCTTTATTACTTCAACCGCACCTTTTAACTCTCTGATCGGTTTCGGTTTTGAGAAAAACCAGCCTTGAAAGTCATCACATTTCATATGATGCAATTTTATCAGTTGTTCTTTGGTTTCAATACCTTCGGCAACAACGCGTTTTCCCATCCTATGTGAAATATGGATTATGCCTTCGACAATTGCCTGATCTGCGAAAGATGTCTCAATATTCTGCACAAAGGAGCGATCGATTTTAATATGATCAATCGATATTGTTCGCAAATGAGACAGAGAGGCGTAGCCGGTTCCAAAGTCGTCGAATGCGACCTTGACACCAAACTCATGAAACTTCTTTAGCCCGTCATAAACATGCTCTCGATCTCGACTTAAAAGCATACGCTCCGTAATCTCGATACAAAAACGGGAAGCAGGCAGGCCAGTTAACCTCAAGAGTTCTATAAAGCGTTTAATATAAACGTCTGATTTTAGGTCCGAATTCGTAATGTTTATAGCGATGAAGTCGGTTTCAATGCCAAGTGTTCGCAATTCGATTGCATCGAAAAATACTCTCTCAAGGACAAACTGACCGATTAGCTCAGAGGTTTGATCGTCTTCCAATGCGGCTTCAAAATGCTCCGGAGTGAGTATCTTTCCACTTGGATGGTTCCAGCGTAGCAAAGCCTCAAAAGAGATTTCTCTGTCAGCTAAAAGCGAGACAATGGGTTGATAGAACAATTCAAACTGCCCATTCGCTAATCCTATTTTCACCTCTTCTAACAGGGAAACACGCGCATTCAGATGAACCAGAAATTGCTTTTCAAAGACCGAGACTTGATTTCGCCCCGTTGACTTAGCACAATAAAGTGCGATGTCTGCCGCTTTAAACAAAGATGTCAGGTCTTGTCCGTCATCAGGGTAATGAGAGATACCTATGCTTGCACTACAATGCCTGGAGTTAATACCACTTGTTGGGATAGCTCTTATTTTTTCCAGTAGGTTATTTAAAGTCGCAAGTGTCTCTTGTTGATTATCATTCGCGAAAACCAATCCAAACTCGTCTCCGCCCAAACGCGCCACAAATGTTGATTGCTCGAGACTTTCTCTCAGTGTTCTTGAAATTTTCGCCAATAAAATATCACCAGCGTCGTGGCCATATGAGTCATTTACATATTTGAACGAGTCGATATCGAACAATGCCAGCGTCAATTCTGACCTGTTTGCTTTGCAAACTACCAGTGCTTTATTCATCTGCGCCTGAAAACTTCGCCTGTTGCCTAACCCGGTCAGCGCATCACTATTCGCGAGTTTATCCAGCTCAGTCTCATTGTTACGTAATTCGGCCTCAACCGCTTTTTGATGGGATATATCAAATCTAATTGCCGTATAGCTATCGATTTTCCCGTCAGTACTGCGATGGGGGACTATTGTGGTATCAACCCAGTAATGGCTACCGTCTTTGGCTTTGTTGCAAATTTCGCCATGCCAGACATGGCCATTCCCGATCTGATGATACATGTCTTTAAAGATTTTTAACTCGTGGAGACCCGATTTGAGCAACCTATGGTTCTGGCCAACTAATTCATCCCGCCGATAGCCGCTTATCTCACAAAATTTACTATTTACATATGTGATCGTGCCCTTAACGTCTGTTATGGCAACTATTGCGGCACTATCTAAAGCATAGCGGATAAAGGCCTCTTCACGCTTATAATCATCCAGGTCTGCTTCAGGAAGGGGTGACAAAAGAGACGGATATTCGACCAGAGGCTTAGAGCCAATATTTGAGGTATTCTTCATCTTTGCATTCCATCAAATTATGCAAAAAGCCTTCATCTTTGAGCAAATCAATTTGCAGATGCCATATTAATAATATTATATATAGCTAATATAGTAAAATCCTACAGAAATTATTATTTAAATACATTCATGCTTTGGTAAAATCTATTTATCTCTCCGTTGGTTCATTTAAAAGCCCATCTTTATGCCAAACAAGCCCCTCGCCATTTGAGAATATTATTGGCATTTATTCTCACCAGATAGATACCATCGCGTCGATAGCAGCACCCTGCGGTGCTGCTATCGCTATAGCGTAGTGTAGGTTAGTCAACTGTATATGCGATCACGGAGTCCCCAGGAGTTGTTCCCAGAGAACCGTGGCCTCCAGCAGCAATAACGACATACTGCTTTCCATCTTTACCACGATACGTCATAGGAGTTGCCTGCCCCCCGGCTGGAAGTTTATGGGACCACAGTGTTTCGCCAGTTTTCATATCGTAACCGCGAATGATGTCATCAAGAGCTGCCCCAGTAAAGGCAATGCCACCAGCTGTAGTTAGTGTTCCACCATGTGCGAGCATACCCATTTCGAATGGTATGGGGAACTGAATACCGGCAATTTTTTGACCCGCTACCGTACCATTACGATATTTCCAAGCTGTCGTGCCGTCTGCGAGGTTGACACCAACACGAACGCCCCACGGTGGAGTATTGCATGGTACGCCCAGGGCAGAACGCATGTGACTAATTGAAACGGCATAGGGTCCGCCGAGATTTTCGTTGCCCGGCTTGGATTCTCCACCTGCGTCGCCCGCATTTCCAAACATGCGTTTATCAGGTTCACCTTCAGGCCGTTTATACAGCCGGTAAAGGTAAGGAAGGTACTGAGGTGTTGCAATCATCCATCCGTTGACAGGATCTACAGCCACCGAACCCCAGTTAAAGACACCGATATTTCCCGGCCATACGAGCGAAAGACCTTCTGTCTGCGGTGGAGTAAAAGGATTTCCGTCATAACGCGCCTGACGGTAGGTAATGCGACAGGCGATCTGATCAAATGGCGTTGTGCCCCACATGTCAGCTTCAGTTAATGGCGCTGGAGTGAAAGATAGGGCGGACATTGGTTGTGTCGGCGACAGCTTTTCATTTGGAATGTCTGTCTTTGTCGAAACATTCATTTCATGAACGGGCATGATTGGATCGCCAGTGCGACGATCTAAAACCCAGATGTTACCGATTTTTGTAGGAACGAGAATTGCAGGAACATCCTGCCCGTCATGCGGCAAGTTCAGCAACACAGGCTGTGAAGGAATATCGCGGTCCCAAAGGTCATGATGGGTTGTCTGAAAATTCCAAACCAAACGGCCCGTCCTGAGGTCGAGTGCGGCGAGCGAATCTACCATCTTCTGGTCTGCTTCAGACCTTGATACACCGACCTGGTCGGGTGATTTATTTCCAAATGGGACATAAACCAAGCCAAGCTTCTCATCTGCCGAAAGCTGCGTCCAGGCAACAGCCGAATTGGGCTCGTAAAGCTCGTCACTCGCGAGTGGGGCGGTTTCATCTGGCTTACCCGCATCAAACTTCCAAACGATATCGCCAGTGCGTACATCATAAGCGCGAATAACACCTGACGGGTTATTCTCGTAATAATTATCGGCGATGGCGCTCCCAAGAATAATCAGATCAGCAGTTACCAGCGGTGCAGAGGTTTGCTGATAAGTTGCGCGTTCCATGTTTGGCATCTGCGCTTTAAGATCGACATAACCATTATCGCCAAAGCTTGTGCACAATTCACCATTGTCGGCGTTCAAAACATAAAGGCGTGCATCGACGGAAGAAGCAATTATGCGGCGCGGGCATTGCAAAATTGCAGCCTTTATTGCTTCGGCCTTTACAGGATCAGTATCTGCGGGAACGACATACTCTGATGAATCATTATAAGAAACGCCACGGCATGTCTGATGCTGGTATTGGTTGTCGCGTTGCATCTTCGGATCAAAGGACCAGGCCAGTTTGCCTGTTTCCGGCTCCAATGCCTGTACGATATTATGTGGCGTACAGAAATAAAGAAGACCATTCACTTTAATTGGGGTCGCTTCAAAAGTGTATTCTTTTGAATCGACGGCATCACCTTCACGCAGATCACCTGTGTGATGCTCCCACGCGACTTTCAGTTTTCCGACATTGTCACTATTGATATCTTTTAGCGACGAATAACGCTGACCAAGGTTCGTTCCACCATAAGCAACCCAGTCATTTGCTGGATAAGGGACGCCACTTGGATCAATACTCGCCTCTTTAGCACCAGCGACTGTTTGCAATGTCCCCTGTTTTTCGATGGGATCGATAAACCATGCAACAAGCGCCATCGTTGCAACCAGACCCACGACAGAACGTAAAATAAACGGGCCATTCGCAAGGCCGGGCGACCAAAGCTTTACAGGCTTGTCACGAAGCCCGCGCACAATAAAGGGCAACGAAAGTAGCAGGCCTAAGAAGATTATGAGCGCACCACGTGGTATCCACTGCCACTTGTCCATCCCAACTTCATAAAGTGTCCATATGAAGGTCACAACAAGTGTTAATGCGTAGAATACAAGCCCATTCTGACGTAGCCGAAAAAGCTGTACGCCTGAAATCAGAAGCCCTAAAGCCATAATGACATAGAAAAAACTGCCGCCAATAATTGCCAGCTGCGCACCATAATATAAAATGGCAGCGCCTAATAAAGCAGTTATTAAACCGCCTATACGAGTTAACATGGAACTCACTCCAATCCGACTGAATACTGAACCCGGCATCAATCATATCGTGGTTTAATGCTATAGGCAGAACGGTCACAAATTTTTGATTATTAATTCGAATATCAAAAAACAGCTATCTGACAGGATATTACGCCGACATACGCTCGCCTGCATTATCCTTTTAAACCTGTGAATTGAGCACAAAAGGTTTCTGTGCAGCGGCCCTATCGACCGCGATAAACAAAGGGTGGTGGCTCAGCAAGGCTATCCGCTTCAGCTTGCTCTGCCAGGAGTTGACGCAACGGAGAGCGAATACAGACAGGGTCGGTTGCAGAAGCATCGCCCGCAAGCGCCATTGCCTGACAGCGGCAACCACCAAAATCTATCGCCTTGCGATCGCAACTGCGGCAGAGTTCCGGCATCCAGCTATCACCGCGAAAAGCGTTAAACGCCTGCCCCTCATACCAGATCGTTTCGAGGTCTTTGTCGCGCACATTGTCAAATTGCAGTGTCGGGATTGTTTCTGCGGCATGGCACGGTAATGCTTTACCCGAAGGCGTAATGTTCAGACCTGTGCGCGCCCAGCCACCCATACAGGCCTTTGGATAAGATGCATGATGATCTGCGCCAACATAGTCGATGACAATGATCCCTTCGAGACGTTTCCGCGCGCTTTCAACAAATGCATTTGCTTTCAGAAATTGCTCTTTTGTCGGCATCAAAGCTTTACGGTTTTTGTCGGCCCAGCCATGAAACTGAACCGTCGCAATCTCGATGCGTCGCGCCCCAAGCTTAACTGCAAGTTCCAGCATTTCATCCATCTGGTCCATGTTCTGCTTATGACAGACGGCATTGACCGTAAGGGGAATACCAGCCGCATGAGTCCATTCGGCAACGGCAATTTTGCGTTGATAGCCACCCTTATATCCGCCAACACGGTCGGCTCGTTCAGGTGTCGATCCCTGAATTGAAAGTTGCAAATGGTCGAGCCCTGCATCGGATAGTTCTGTAATACGCTTTTCCGTAAGGCCAATGCCGGATGTAATAAGATTGGTGTAAAGACCGGCTTTAGCGGCAGCCGCCGTCAGTTCCACAAGATCCCGACGTGCCGCAGGCTCTCCACCTGAAAGGTGCAAATGTAATACGCCTAAAGTCGCCGCTTGCTGGAAGGCTTTAATCCATTCCTCGGTAGAAAGCTCAGTTTTAACACCTTCAAGCTCAAGAGGATTTGAGCAATATGGGCAGGCAAGCGGGCAGCGGTGTGTCAACTCCGCAAGCATAGCGATGGGAGCAGGAATACGAATACGTCCCCCATTCCATTCGCTTGTCGGCCTGACACTTACATGCTCGTTCAAGACTTCAACTCCAGCATCCTGCGTTTTGAAAACTCATCCACAAAAGCAATAACGTCACTGAGGATCTGATCCTTGGGCGCTTCAAATTTAACCGCAAATTCACCGGCGATTTCATCCAGCGTGCGCTCACCATCAAGCGCATTCACGATCATCACCGCAATTTCATCCAAAGCCAGCGCGCGCTCAGGTGCCAATAACACATTCTGAGCGCGTACCGGATCCTGGCGCAAACGCACGCCCCGCGCGAGCTTGGCTATTGTACCACCCGATACGATAACGGCTGTGGGTTCTGTCATTGCGCCGCTCCCTCAACTTCCAGCTTGCGAGCAGGCTGGTCGAGTTGGCCAATTACACCTTCGCGCCCATCCCAACCACCGGGCGGCAACAAGGCTGGCGCTACATATGCCTGATGCAGAGCATCCAGCTGCGCCCAAAGCACATCGGTCTTAAACGTCAGCGCTGCGGCAGCCGCGTCCTGCTTTTCTTTCGTGTCAGCATGATTGAGCACATAGTTCAGACCGAAAGCCACATCGACGGGCGCTTCATCCAGACGTTTACGAAAATAGGAAAGAGCCTGCTCGTTAGCGAAAGCATAATGTTCAATCAAACCAGCGATGCGGTTTTTATGAATGGCAGGGGCGAAGAGTTCAGTCAGCGAGGCTGCGACCGCATCCAGCATCGGCATATCGCGCACAAAACGTACATATGCATCGCAGGCAAAACGCGTGCCGGGAAGAACACCACGATTTGAGGCGACATAATCCGGATCAAGACCCACAGCCTCCGCGAGCTTGAGCCAGCGTCGAATACCGCCACCCTCTTCTACACCACCATCATGGTCTTCAATGCGCTTGCGCCATGCGCGCCGTATCGACACGTCTTCGCAGCGGGACATAAAAGCAGCGTCCTTTAACGGGATACGGCTCTGATAATAGAAACGGTTGATGACCCAGGCACGAACCTGCGTGATGTTGCACCGTCCGCCATGCAGCATATCGTGAAAAGGGTGCTTGTCGTGATAGCGGGCATCACCGATTGCACGCAAGCGTGCTTCGAAATCAGTTCTGTTTTGAGCTTCAGTCAAGATCAATCTCCATGCCGTCAAATGCAACGGCCATTCCAGCTGCCTCTACGGTTGCGCGCTCTGGTCCCGACAGCCAGATCGGGTTGGTATTGTTGATATGGACATAAACCACCTGAGCAATGTTGAGAGCGCACAACAGTGCCAGACTGCCATCGGGCCCGGAAATCGACATATGCCCCATACGTTGCCCGGTTTTGAGACCGGTTCCGGCCGTAATCATTTCGTCATCAGTGAACAATGTGCCATCAAAAAACACAAGGTCCGCACCGCGAATGCGCTCTGCCAGCCAATCGGGTAGTTCCGCACATCCGGGGATATAATATGCGCGTTTGGTGCCTGCGATAAATTCAATGCCGATAGTTTGCTCGCCCTCGACGCCGAGTTCCGGCTCGCCCTCTTCCTGAAAAAGTGCAACCTTTCCCGGCACAGCAAAAATGCGCGCTGTCAGTCCTTCCAGCGGTGTAAACTCTTCATCAAGCTGAAAAGTTTTTCGCTCTACGAAGTCAGGATCAAGCACTTTAAAAACCGGGTTTTCGCTCAGGACTTTCTGAATAGCGGATGTTGCCAGCAACCGGAAGGGTTGCTTCTCACGTACCGTTAGCAATCCGCCAATATGGTCCACATCAGCATTGGTAATAACGATGCTTTTGACAGGGCTATCACGTAAGGCTCTTGGATGCAGTGCCTTGGTTTGTATCAACTGCTGCCGAATATCGGGCGACGCATTGAACACTGCCCAGTTTTCGCCATCGACGCTTACAGCAAGTGATGATTGCGTTTGTGGAGTTACCCCTGATCTGGGATCGCGTGCGGCAGCGCAATTGGCACAATTGCAATTCCATTGTGGAAGGCCACCACCTGCGGCGGCGCCGAGCACGAGAAAACGCAGGCTGCTCATGAAATCTAATTCCTTGTCCGAGTTGTCATATACATGTCGGAATAACTCGGTCGCGCCGATGCGCGATAACTCAAAATGTTGATGGCAACCGTAACCCGCAACCAATGTGACGCGGACGATTGCCACCAACAAAATTATTTCTCAAATGGTCTTGCTGCAAGCGGCAAAAACCATGCTTCTATGATTAGAACAGGATCGGTTCATCGCCGTCAGCCGGAGCATAGCGATTGATTTCCATTCCGCAGGTAACTTCAACGAATTTTGGTGCAGACCACTTCATTTCGATACTCCTTATTCAAAAGCAGATACCACTGCTCGTATTTATTATAAGGCTTAGATTGCGTTTTGGGCAAAGCCTCACACAAAAGTTATAATTCATTCACATAACATTATTTCGCACAAAATTTGAATCAGTGTGATCAAAATTATGTGCGTGACATGGCCGATTTTCGTCGGCCATGTTCGTTGATGCCTTTAGTCAGGCAACGCATAGGCAATGACATAGTCACCGCGATTGTCATTGGTACCGGTACGTGTGGCACCACCAGCAACAACAACGATATACTGCTTGCCATCTTTTCCGACATAGCTCATCGGCGCGCCCTGACCACCAACGGGAAGACGTCCACGCCAGAGTTCCTCACCCGTGTCACTGTCAAGCGCACGTGTATAGTAATCCAGTGTACCGTGGAAGAATGTCAGGCCGCCCTTCGTGACCAATGGTCCACCCATCGTTGGCATACCGAGTGGAATGAGAACGCCCGGAACGATACCGCGAACCGGCGCGTCCTGGATCGATCCCATAGGAACCTGCCACTTTGTCTTTCCGCTTTCGAGGTCAATGGCTGTCATAGTGCCAAATGGTGGCTTAAAGCACGGAATGCCTAGCGGTGAGACGAACATCGAGCGTTCTACACCCCAAGGGGTGCCAAGTTGTTCAGAATATTCCCCTTCAGTTGAAGGTGTCAGTCCGATGCGCTTGGCTTCATCCTGCTTGATAAAGCGACCCCACTGAGCCATGCGAATATCATTGACGATGAGCGTACCTGTCGCTGCGTCAATGGCACCGCCACCCCAGTTAAAGCCACCATAATAGCCCGGATAGATCAGAGTACGCTGCTTGTCGGAGAGCGGTGTAAACTCACCTTCCCAACGCATATCCTTAAACTCAATGCGGCAATACAACTGATCAAAGATTGTTGCGCCCCACATATCCCGCTCAGTCAGCTTGTCAGTGCCAACTGAAATCGCGGAATATGGCTGCGTTGGTGCAACATTCATGCCTGGCATGGAATCTGTTGACACCGGACGTTCTTCAACCGGCACAACAGGTTCACCCGTGCGACGGTCGAGAACAAAAATCTGACCACGCTTGGTAAGCTGAATGATGACCGGTGTTTTTGTGCCATCGGCACGTGGAAGATCGTAGAGAATTGGCTGCGATGAAACATCGTAGTCAAACTGATCAATATTTGCGGTTCGGAAATGCCAGCGCTCTTTGCCTGTCTTCATATCGACAGCAACAATTGCATCATTATATTCATCCGAATACGGATGACGATTTCCAGTCCAGAAGTCAGGCGTCTGATTTCCCGTTGGGAAGAATGCGAGGCCAAGCTCTGGATCGTAGGCAGCCGTGCCCCAGAAATTTGGTGTTTCTGGCGCGTAGGTCTGGCCTTCTGGCAGAGGCGTGCTATCGGTTGCGCCGCGAGCGGCATCCCAGGCCCACAGGATTTTTCCTGTACGCGCATCAAAGCCACGCACAACACCCGAAGGCTCGCCGACGGTCAGATTGTCGTTCAGTCGACCGCCAACCATCACAACGCCATCGGCAACCAGAGGTGCGGATGTCACGTTGTAAGAGCCCTGCTGACCACCAACCGGATCGGGCGTCAGGCCGACACTCAGATCGACAGCGCCATTCACACCAAAATCTTCGCAAAGCTTGCCGGTATTGGCATCGATTGCGAGAAGGCGTGCATCAATGGTCGATGTAAATATGCGCTTACGACAAACAGCAGGTGCAGATGCCTGAATGGCGTTTGCATTGACATTCGCGTTTTCGCTCACAGGTGCTGGAAGCGCTGTGAGATCAGCGTAGCCAACACCACGGCAACGACGCCAGCCCTTCGTGCTTTCAAAGACAGTTGCCTGTGGGTTAAACTTCCAGCGTTCCTGTCCAGTCGTCGCATCAATTGCAATGACTATGTTGGACGGCGTGCAAAGATAAACCGTGTCGTCAATCTTAAGCGGCGTAACCTGATATTCCTTACCATCGACGGCAAGGTCGCCGGTGCGATAGGTCCAGGCAACTTTCAGATCTTTTACGTTCGACTTGTTAATCTGGTCGAACTGAACAAAACGGTTACCACCCGTGTTCCGGCCATAAGCTGGCCAGTCATTGCCGCTATCTTTGCCTGCATCAGCATTTATGACAGGTGCTGGGCCATCGCCCGCCGCAACGACCGTTGGATGCGGACGGAACATGCCAAAAAGCGTAGCGACAAAAGCTGCGGCAAGCACAACTGACAAACCAGCCGAAGATTTACACGACAGCGCTGCGCGGCCTGACTTGCGTACCAGAGCCGGTGAAATGACAGAGGTGGCGAGCGCGATGACGAGGAACGTTAGAGTGCGTGGAACGAGCTGCCAGAAATCGAAGCGGACTTCCCACACACCCCAGATGACGCTTGCAACGAAAAGAGCAAGTGCGATCCACAACGTTGCGCCACGTTTGCGAAATGCAAAATAGCCAATCGCCAACATGGCGATACCTGCAACGAGATAAAACCACGAACCGCCCAGCGAGAGAAGTTTAACCCCTCCCCAGACGAGGCCGAGTCCGAGCAGTGCAACGACCACCCCCAGAACACGGAGTATCCATGTTAAAACATTGTTCATGTTGAATAATCCATTTGAACTACAGGAACTTCAGATGCTTTTCAAAATGGCAGTACGATTGCGATAAAGCTTTTGGTTTGGGCGTTTGCATAGCCTGAAAACTCTTACGAGATCCGCATCGCGCATCTGAAGCTGCTCCATATTTGGATCGCTGAAATCTCTATTCAGCAACCAGTCAATAACGCACAACTGTGCGCACATGCCCTCGTCCTGATTGAGCCAGACTTAGGATCGGATATGCAACACAGTTGAGCTTTCCTTCGGAGGAAAGCGCTCTTATATGGCGCGTTAAAAAGTGCGACAAGTCGTCACCAGGCACCGTTTGGACGGATTCACGTCATCTGAGCTATTGACATTTTATTATGTTCTAAATTGCCAGCGTGTGTTAATCGCTCTCTTCGGGAGGACAAGTGAATCATAAAGAGGCCATTTTGATTGACGCGTCCAAAAACCCCGGATTTCGGGACGTCGCTGAATTTGCTAAGGTAAGCATCACAACAGTTGAGCGGGTCCTGAACGAGCGCGGCAGCGTATCCCCAAAAACACGGGAAAAAGTTTTACACGCGGCCTCACAGCTGGGTCTTAGACGTGTTTTGCCTCTTCCCGACTACGGAAACCTGAGGATAGAGGTGATCCTCCCAACGAATCCAACGCCATATTGGGCCAGGCTTTCAAACGGTTTTAAGAACGCAGCAAAACTACTGCCGCGCGGCATAATGCTTCATCGCACTTTTGTGCCGGAAAACGATCCGCAGGCAATGATCCGCGCGATTAATGCATCGCAGTTAAAACGCAGCGCTCTGATCGTTGCAGCAGAACTGGACAGCGAAGTTGCAAAAAGCCTGGCGGGCGTCATGGAGAAGGGTGAAATCCTTATCTTTGTATCAACACGTATTCCCGGCTTGCCAGCTCATGCATTTAGTGGGGTCAACAATATGGCTGCGGGACGTCTGGCAGCATCCCTGATAAATTTCGCACTGCGTGAAAGGCCAGCCAAAGTTCTGATCCTCCAGGCAAATACGACCTTACAATCGCACCGCGACAGAGTGGAGGGCTTCAGAGCAGAGTTGCATACAAACCATAAGAGCGATGTCTTTGTCACTCACGAGGCCCCAAATGCATCTTGGGGCCATTTGGCAGAATTGGCAAAGTACGGCCGCTTGCCCGATGCAATTTATGAAACTGCCGACTCTGGTGGCGAAATTGCGACTATACTAAGAAAACTTGATCGGAAGCCAATCTGGATTGGCCATGAGCGCAATGATGCGCATGAAGCTTTAATCAGGGAACGCATTTTAGATTTTGTTCTCGATCAAGATCCTGAAAAGCAAGCACGTTGGGCGTTGAAGGCAGCCCTTACAGAACTCGGCGTCGAAAATTCTGATTTTTCATATGTCGAAAAACCAGAACTCCGCGTTTTTGCTAATGCCAATCTTTAGCTGGCACACTATTGTTCATATCTGCTGCGATTGAATAATGTGTAGTTTGTATCATCGTTGCAGTAGTTCAAATATTGCAGTCTCAATGGTTTTGGTATCAGCATCATTCAAACCTTCGCCAGCAACATGTCCCCATACGGTTTCCAAAATACGCAGCTCGGCTTTCGCAATACGGGAAGCTTCCCAAGCGGCATCTTTGACCGGAAAATACAGGTCACTCGACGCAGGCATGATCATTGTGTCAGCTTTTATTGCAGCCAGCGCCTGATCAAGGTCACCAAGATATTTTTCGTTAGCGCTTATGTCTGCATGTTGGCCGGTCCATAGGTGCGCGAGAATATTATTCGCATCGCGCTTCAAAAACCAATCTTCCCAGAAATTTACGAGAAAATCGTCAAGCGACTTATAACCGAGCGCGCGCTCATCGAGCTTCTCTCGAAAAAACGCCTGCGAAAAACCCCATGCTGCATAAATACGCGCGGCAACACGAAGGCCGCAAAGCGGTTGCTTCGTATAGAAACCGTGTTCAAAATTTGCATCAAGTTCAATAGCGGCTCGCACGCTATCAAAGAACAAATAGAAGTGTCGTGAGGTGCGCGCCGCGCTCTGAAAAGTGAACAGGCGCTCAACCATGTCTGGAAAGGACGATGCCCAATCAAATGCTTGTGCTCCGCCTAAAGACCAGCCTATAGCTAGTTTTATTTTTTGAGTTTTGAACCTTTCGGTCAAGAGCCGATGCTGTTGCTTAACATTGTCATGGATCGTCACACGGGGGAATTTCCCAGCATCGATGCACGATGGCATATTACTCGGGGAGCTGGATACACCATTACCAAACATATCTGGAACAATGATGAAGTACTTATCGGGATCAAGAGCACGCCCCTGACCAATCAACCAGGCAGCATCATCGTGCGTGGCCGCAAAAGATGTAGGATAAATAATGACGTTTTCTCTCTCATTATTGAACCGACCATATGTTTTGTATGCAAGCTGCGCATTACGGATATATTGTTTTGATTGAAGTTGGATATCGCCTAAGTCAAAGATATCATGACCCATTTTAATTTCTCCGCAGAATGAGAAGCAAAAACGATAGGGCTAATGCCGCAAAAATTGCCGCGACAGTTAGGGTGGTATGTAAATCAAAGCGGTCGGTGACTTGCCCACCAATCAATGCCCCTAAAGCGATAGCACTATTAAAGACCGACACAAAAAGCGCTGTCGTAATCTCAATGGAGGTTGATGCCGCTTTCATCATCCATATTTGCAGAGTGACCGAAACTCCACCATATGCCCCGCCCCACAAGATGAGGATTTCAACCGCTGAGATAGTCCCTTCCCCAACAAAGGCGAACCCAGGAATTGCTATCAAAAGGCTGAAAATAATCGTTCCCAGTGTCATTCCGAGTCTTGCTGAAGCGAACCTGCCTGCCAGAAAATTCCCAATAATTCCTGCAGCGCCGTAAATGAACAGCAACATGCCGATCCATTCCGTCTTAACACCAGATATAACCTCTAAAATTGAGCCCACAAATGTATAGGCGATGAAATGCCCCGTAACGAGCAACAGTGTAAGGAACAGTCCCGCCTGAACACGAGGTCTTTTCAATTCGCCGATCATCTGGCTTGCCCGGACAGACTGATTGACACGCAAGGCTGGCAAGAGACGAAAACCAAGCCCGAAGACAATCAGGCTAAATCCTGCCATGACTGCAAATGCCCCTCGCCATTCTGCAATGTCGGAAATCATCACGCCAAGCGGCACCCCCACGACTGACGCGGCAGCAACCCCGCCAAAAATAATTGCTGTCGCCACTCCTACCGATTGCGTGGGAACCAACTTCGGGGCCAGTCCGCCAGCGACTGCCCATATCCCGCCCATGCAAAATCCTACAATAACTCTCGCTACAAGCAGCCATTCATATGATGGTGACAAGGCCGTAGCGAGATTGGCGACGGTCAGGAGCATAAGCAGCCCGACTAGAACTCGACGTCTATCAATTTCACCTGCCATGAGAACAACCATGGGTGCGAAAAAAGCGGCAAACAGTGCGGGAACTGAAATAACTAAACCAGCAGTGCCAAGCGAAATATCCAGTTCCTTTGCAATTGGCATCATCATGCCTATCGGCAACATTTCAGTTGTCACAACTGCAAAAGTCGTAAGGCCCACAACATAAACCGCCGACCAATCCGTATGCTGAGCGCTTTGTCTTAATTCCGTGATCTGTGCCATTGGACTGCCTTTTATTGCGAAGCTTTTTGAGATTCACCTCAATCATTCGGCAGTCTTTACCAGGTCCAAAAAATTGATAAAGTAGCTCAGGACCGCATCAGATGGGACAAATTGGAACCAATGGTTGATCATTTCGGAGACATTCTGGCTTTCGTGCGCGTTGCAGATACCGGGAGTTTTACTCAAGCAGCGACGAAGTTAGGGATTACACGTTCGGCTGTCGGAAAGAGTATCGCCCGGCTCGAAGAAAATCTCGCCACACGTCTGGTTCATCGCACGACACGAAGCGTGAGCCTCACAGAGGAGGGAAAATTATTTTACGACCACGCTTTGCGTATCATTTGTGAAGTCGATGACGCAGAAGCGACACTGGCTATGCGCAATCAGGCGCCTAAGGGGCGACTTCGCATTGATATTCCAACAGCGTTCGGTCGTCTGCACGTCATGCCCGTATTACAAAAGTTTCTAGCCGAATGGCCTGAACTGGAGGCGGATGTGACATTCTCTGATGACTATTGCGATCTTGTCTCAGATGGAATTGATGTCGCAGTTCGCATTGGTGGACCAACCAACAGCGGTTTGATCCGGCAGGTTCTGGCACCCCACAGTTTTTTCACCTGTGCAACACCTGCCTATCTGGAACATCATGGCATGCCACAAAGCCTTGATGATCTGCAAAACCACAATAAAATTGTGTTTACCTATGCCAACTCGCCAATGCCATGGCGTTACCAAATTGGTGGTGAGGTTCGATACATTTCTGTCGAAGGACGCCTGAAACTCAACAACACGGAAGCAATCCGCGATGCGGCTTTGAATAACCTTGGAATTGTGCAGCTCGGCGCTTTTCTGGTTGGAGATGATATTAAAAAGGGGCGCCTGATACCAATCCTCACACATTTACGTCACGAAGAACTGCCCATTACTGCTGTTTATCCTACGCGGCGCCATGTTTCGCCAAAAGTAAGACGTTTCATCGAAGCCATTCGCAAAGAATGGGCAAGCGGAACGCCATGGGACCAAAACAAGTGATAACTCTATAATGTAAATGTTGCCAACACTGTCGTTTTTCCGGGACAGGATGTTATACTGAAACGTCCGCCGATACGCATAATGCGCATCGACATACTGCGGGTACCGATGCTCATACTCGCCAATTGAACAGCCGAAACATCAAAGCCAGCACCGTCATCTTCGACCTCCAATGTCAGTTCATTGGTTGCAGGCTGTTTAAGACGCACGATCACGTGCTTCGCGCGACTATGTTTAATGACATTCGTCAAAGCTTCTTCAACGACACGCGCCAATGCCAAACATTGCAATGTCGTTGGAGACTTTTGCCAGCGAGCGGGAAAACTCCATTCAGCAGCAATATCCAATTCATCAAAAAGTGCAGTGAAACGGTGTCTGAGTGGAGCTGCCCACTCGATCGGCGTTGCAGGAACCTTGATACTTGGGCTTGAATTGCTATCAATTGTCTGACGCAAGTCATCCCTTATCAGCTTCAGCATCGAAACAACTTGCGAACGGTTTACGGGCCCGCTCCCCTGCTCAATTGACGCCATCATATGAACCAGCGCGCCGCCTAAACCATCATGAAGGTCATGGGCAATTTCCAACCGATCTTTTAAACGGGTATTGGAAAGTGCGAGTGAATATTCACGTTCAAGTGTTGTTGCGAGTTCGGAGCGGGCACTGTCTATGCTTTCAGCAAGCTCGACATTGAACTGCTCAATACGGCGAACATTATGAGCATGACGGAGACCTAATATGCCTGACAAACTCAAAGTAATGACAATGTTGGAATAGGGCAACACCGTAAAATCTCCCGGAATAGGCCCAAAAACCATAACGATATCATGCAATATTGTTAAGATGAGCACAAGCAGGCAGCCACCAAGCATAAGGTGTTCTGGCTTTTTCGTTTGCCATGCATAAAGCGGAAAATGAATACAATTGAATAAAAAGAAAACGGCGGCAATGATGACACCAGCTATTTGAATATAAACAAAAAAGGCTTGCGGCATAAAAAGCGACGCAAAGACTAATATGGCTACAAAAACCCAAAGCGTTCGCTCATACAGCCTGGGAAAAAGCTCTCCGAAACGCATAACAAACATACAAAAGCATGCCACACATAACATCAAAGCAACGACGTTGACCCGGGATGCGGTCAATGTGTCAGGCCATGGCCATGGCGTCGTAACAAGAGTATTCGATATAAACACAACCCAGAATAAGGACGAAAAGGCGTACCAGCCATAAGCCGAATGATCGCGCCGAACGAACCAGATACAAAAGAACAAGATCCCAATAACACCAGAAACGATAATATTGGCGATATATAATGTGCGGTTGCGCCACCATAGGTTTTCGTATTGCGGATAGAGAGAAGTGGCCTCGCCCACAGCAATTGGTCCGAGACCCAGCATTTGTCCTTTGACACCTACAACCCTGATCCAAATTGTGTTGGTACCGTCCTGGAGCCAGGCATCTGGCAAAACCCAATAACGCGGCATATTCATGCTGCGTGATAGTGGCTCAACCAAATGCTCATCGCGCCAAAGAAAATGATCATTGATATAAATTTCACCGGCCATGATGATTGAACGCAACAGCAGTGCAATACGCTCTTCCGGTGCAGGCTCGCAATCTTGACCCCAGCTTATACGATACCAGATATTATCTGCCTGCTCCTTGTGGCGCCAATTCCAGTCATCGGGTAAAGTAACGTTTTCCCATTGCCCCGTATCATCGGGCCTTTGACCATTTTCAAGTGATTGAGCTGCCTGAATACTAACAATCTGAACGGGGCAGACCGGGACATCGCTGGCTTCCTTAGCCCAGGCGGATGGGCCAAGACCACACAAGAATAAAACGATTAACAGCCATCTCACGCCAACAAACCGCGCTGCCGCGCAGTATGAATGGCGCGGGTACGTGAAGAAACAGCGAGTTTGCGATAGATCCGCTTGATATGGCATTCCACCGTATAGCGGGACAGACACAGCGTGTCAGCAATATCTTTGTTTCCCAGCCCTTCAGCAACCAACGACAATATTTGGCTTTCTCGTGCAGTCAGCGCCTCCATGGAACTTTGCGGTTCGGGGCGCTCCTGCGTTTCAGCTGGCAGCTCTTCAATGATCCGTTTCGCCACAAATGGATCTATCGGTGCTCCACCGCGCAAGACACTGCGTATTGCCAGAGCGACTTCGATATCATCTCGCTCCTTTAACACATAACCAATTGCACCTGCTCTCAACGCAGAAAGAATGACGTCCTGTGTGCACCAAGCGGAAATTACCAAAATCGGCAGTGCCGGCTCACTAACATGTAATTCTTTAATCAGATCCACGCCATTGCCATCAGGCAGGCCCAAATCAACAAGCGCCAGAGAAACTGGTTCTTCGGCCAGATAAGCGCGCGCCTCCGCCAAAGATGCCACAAAGATAATAGCCTCAATCTTATAGCCAAATTGCAGAAGTATTCCCTCAAGCCTGCGACGGACTGCCAGATCATCTTCAACGAGAAGAACTGGCGCAGGTAAAGCTATATCGACTGCAAATGTGCTCAGAGACATCTGAGTTTCCTTTTTTGGCAAGACACAGTGAGAAAATCACTGATCAGTCGAATTAAGTTACAACCGCTCTGATTAACAGCAGGCTATTAGTCCCCATCATATCCGCTCACACGATATCACTTGTAATGAATATCAACATTGTTTGTTACTTGACCCCTTTGTAAGCATCGCCGAAGCCTTTAAGCGGTAACTTCAGGCGAATATCATTTTGCGCTGTATCCTTGAAGGACACCTCAACATTTGCGCCCTTGATCATCGCTGCAAGCTGGTCTTTATCGATGGCTTCACCAACAAAGCAGCCATCATTATTGCAGGTCTGTAACGGATAGCTGGACGTTTTACCATCGTCCACCTTCAGATTGAGACCCGCAGTTAATGCTACTTCCAGAGGAACACGCACCAACATAAGCGGTTGCGCTTTTGCATCAGGAATACGAATAGAAAAATCCGTCAAAAGCTGTCCATTGTTGCTAAGCACGGCACTCGCTTCAATGACACATTCTAACGGAGCCTGACGATCTCTGGCAACACACTTGCTCTGCCAGCCGCTCGTCTTAAGTTCAAGGGTCTGCTGCGTGTTGGATGCCGCAGCTGACTGTTCGTTTTGCGCTCTGGCCGAAACAATGATTGTCGCCGATAGGCCCATAACTATTAAACAAAGGGTTTTCATTCGTATTTGCATAATCACATACTGCCCTTTTACCATCGTAACCGGAAACCACCCGAGCGAGATATATCGTTTGACGATCTGGAAAGGTTGCCTGTCACTTTGCCGTAGAGAGACAATCCCGTCTCGATCTGCACATTGAAGCCTGCCGGGAGTTGTGCCGAGTCGCGCGGCGCTTCCGCACGATGCACGACGAACTCATAGCCAGGAGCCGCTGTGAAACCTGCTTCAACCGAGCGTTTATTTGAGAATTCATGAACCCAGGATGCACGCATGTAAGGCGTGAAATACGCATTTTCACTCAGTTGTACACGCGTATCGAACTGAGCTCCGAGCGTGAGAGGAACAGAATTGATCGTCCGGTTTTTATAGTAAAGTGCGAGACGTCCATCTGTCACATCCGCACGTTCTGTTGAGCCATTCATGTGAAACGACGACAATTGCAACGCCGCAAAGGGGGTAAACTGAACGCCTCCAAGCTATGTACGGTAACCGCCTTCCAGGCGCATGTTAAAGCCATAGCCAGAAAAATCATTTTGCATCCAGTCATGCACCCCAGCATTGGATGCAGTGGCTCCTATAGCTGCGAAACGCCCGGTACTGACATTGAACCAATCCAACCCAAGCAAACCGTCAATGTAGAAATTATCCCGCTTATATGCGCCATAAATCGCGCTTCGTTCCGTCTGCATGTCGCCGCTTGTCAGGCGATCAGTGACTTTAAAGTCTGTTTCGCCAACACCGATTGCAAAGCCAAGCAGTGCCTGCTGGCTGAGCTGATAATCAAAGCAAGCCGCCATGCCTTTGCTGTGGCTTCGCAGATCACCCGAGCCAACAACCGTTGGATCACCGTCGACACTTGTGCTGCTTCCGAAGCCCGAAAACCAGCCGCGCCATCTGCTTGACGCACAGGTTTGATCTTTTACCAAGCAATCGCGATCCGGTTTCGCATTCGCATCCATCTGGCGATATGGATTGCTCCAAAGACTGGTCTGTTGCGCAATTGTGCCAATAAATGCATTGGTTTCGGAGAAGTAAGCCTGCTGAGAACCCGCCGTTCCCTCACCATCGATCAGATCAAACACCGTTTCCGCCCCAAAATGTAACTTTAACTCCCTCGCCAAAGGAATTCTCTCTCAGTCGATTATAGTGTGCGCGACAGTCATCACCCGTGGCCAGCTAATTTGAAGGCGCATATTCTTTCGCAAAGCTGCGACGTGGTCTGTCAGTCTAGGCAGTCATAGATTGCTACGGTATTCGTGCAAACTATCAATCTTCGTGGCGCATTTGTTGACACGTCGGGACCGCTTGTGCAGCCTTTGCACAAAGATGATTGACCATGTATCCGGAATAGGCTGATATCATTGAGCCATGCAGAGTTCGGCGCTTTACTTGCATGACTTGGCTCGCAACAAGTTCGCGCCAGACTATGCTACAAAATCCCACGGCGGTGTTTACCCAGAAATGCAGACTTGACGCCGGTAAACGAGGCACAGTCGACTGCCCTCGCCAACGGAATCATTTACTTAAAATAGCTTTTCTGAATGCTGTGTGGCTCCGTGATAAAGTTTTTATCCTAACGAATTCTACGCTGCAAAGCTGCAAGCACAGAGCGTTCGGAACGCAAGAGATAAGAATCGAGTTGCTGGATTGCAGTCCCGATATCACCCGCTTCAAGAGAGGACAGAAGTTCCGCATTCTGTGCGATGTAAGGTTCGTGCAGATGTGCTGTGTCTTCCAGTTGCACGAAGACGAGACGCAATTCAGCCAGCACCAGATCAAAGCACGTACTTAGTCGTGGGCTATCGCAAAGCTCCACCATTGCACGGTGAAACTCCATATTGATCGTTCCGACTTGTCGCCAGTCGCCGGCTTCCTGTGCTGATGCCGTTTGTGTCAGCAGTGCTCTCATCCGGATCAATGCAGGATGGCCGGGGATGGCAACCTGAACAGCACCCTTCTGGATGACGCGCCGCACACGATAAATATCGACGACCGTGGCCTCATCGGGTGTTGCAACAAACACGCCACGATTGGGAATATAAGTCAGCAGGCTCTGACTGGTCAGCAGACGAAAAACTTCGCGAAGCGTGTTGCGCGAGATGCCAAACTGCGTTGAAATCTGCTGTTCGGAAAGCTTGGTGCCGGGCGAGAGTTCGCCGGTAATCAGCATCTCGCGAATTTTGGCAGCAGTCTGGGTCGCCAATGTCTGATCATCTGCAGGCGGCAAGATTTCGCGTGTCATGAATATCCTTCAAAACCCTGTCAATTCAGGACAGCTTTGCGGGCTAAACTCTCAGAGCCATGCTAACCATAGCGTTCTGGAAGTGGTTTGTAGCAAACGTACTCGAATTACTGCACGTCTTGACCATTGTCCGTATCAGCTATTTCACATCATATTCCTGCAAATATACGATTTCATATTGTTGAACAATCCATAATAGGTTATTCAACAATAACCCGTATTACATTTATGTTCAACAGGGGCGCGACATGGCAGCTATCGATCTCAACAGCGATCTTGGAGAAGGCTTCGGCCCATGGCCTATGGGAGACGACACAGCAATGCTGGCGATCGTGACCAGCGCCAATATTGCTTGTGGCTTTCATGCGGGCGACCCTGCCGGAATTCTCACTGTGCTACGCGAAGCTGCCCGACGCGGCGTGTCGGTTGGTGCGCATATCGGCTATCGTGATCTCGTCGGCTTTGGCCGTCGGAACATGGATCCTTCGAGCAGTGAACTTATCGCCGATACGATTTACCAGATCGGCGCATTGCAGGGGCTGGCACGGGCTGCCGGAACAAAGGTGCGTTATGTGAAACCACATGGCGCGCTTTACAACACAATCGCGCATGATGCGCGGCAGGCAGCTGATGTCATTACAGGGATTAAAGCAATCGACCCTTCGCTTATTCTGATGGCACTGGCGGGTGCGCCAATCGTTGAACAGGCCCGCAAAGCCGGTTTGAGTGTCGTGTGCGAAGCCTTTGCCGACCGCGCCTATAATGTCGATGGCAGTCTGGTTAATCGCCGCCTTGAAGGTTCCGTCATCCACGACCCTGAAGTGATTGCAGAGCGGATGCTGCGCATGGTCAATGAGCAGCGCGTAACCGCCATTGATGGAACCGATATTGCGCTCGATGCGCAGTCGATCTGTGTGCATGGCGATAATCCGACCGCTGTTGCAATCGCCGCCGCATTGCGTGAGCGCCTGGAAGCACGCGGCGTGGAACTCAAGCCCTTCGTTGATGTCACATCATGAGTGAACGCCTGCGCTTTCTGCCATCTGGCAGCGATAGTTTTCTGGTCGAGCTTGATGATCTTGCCATAACGCTCACGCTGCTCGACGTTTTGCAGGCAGCAAAGCTTGAAGGTGTGTGCGAAGTCATTCCCGGCGCGCGCACGATTATGGTTCGCTTTGATCGCTGGCTGACAGATCGTGCCAGGCTTACGAGCCAGATTGCAGCGCTTGATCTTTCGATCCGCAGCACCCGCAGTGGCGAGATGTTTGAAATACCCGTCACCTATGATGGAGAAGATCTGGGCGACGTTGCAGCCATGCTTGGCTGTACGATCAACGAGGTCATTGAGCGCCATACTAACGCAACCTATACCGTCGCCTTTACCGGCTTTGCGCCCGGCTTTGCCTATATGACCTGTGATGATCCGGGTTTTGATGTGCCGCGCCGCAAAAGCCCGCGCGTGAAAATTCCGGCCGGATCGGTGGCGCTGGCAGGCAAGTTCGGCGGTATTTATCCCTCGGACAGCCCCGGCGGCTGGCAATTGCTTGGCACCACACCGCTTGCCATGTGGGACACGACGCGAGAACGCGCAGCACTGCTTGCACCCGGTGACCGCGTACGGTTCTGCGATATGGCGAAGAGCGGGACAATCACCGTATCAAAACCAGCCACAGCCGCAGTGAAAACACAGCCCGCAAAAGGCTTGCTTGTCACGCGCGCTGACCGCCCGGCGCTGTATCAGGATATGGGTCGCCCGGGCCTTGCCAGTCAGGGAGTGTCGGAATCCGGCGCGCTTGATCGGACTGCTATGCGAGAAGCGAATCTGTGCGTTGGCAATCCAGCCAATGCTGGCGCAATCGAGGTCTCTTTTGGCGGCTTTGCGTTCAAGGCCGACCGTCCTGTGACTGTTGCCGTGTCCGGAGCGCCTGGCCCGCTGACCATTCGGACGCCGGAAGGCAAAACCGTTACCGCAGGCTTTGCGCAACCAATCGCGTTGAACGAAGGCGACGAACTGTCGCTCGGCATCCCGCCGGAAGGAATGCTCAGCTATCTCGCACTGCGCGGCGGATTTGAAGTTGAACCTGTTCTTGGATCAGCGGCGCGTGACACGCTTGCAAAGGTCGGTCCATCACCGATCATCGCTGGCGATATTCTTGTACCGGCCCACGGGACAGCACTAGCAGTTTCTTCTGATATAAGCGCGTCGCGCGCGCTGCCGCGCGCCGGAGAAGTCGTGACACTCGATATTGTGCTGGGCCCGCGTACCGACTGGTTCACCCCGCAGGGTCTTACAACCCTCACATCGCAGGACTGGGATGTGACACCGCAATCAAGTCGCGTTGGTATGCGCCTTAAAGGTGCTACCACCATCGAACGCGCCATTCATGATGAGCTGCCATCCGAAGGCACCGCCCTTGGTGCCATTCAGGTGCCTGCGAGCGGTCAGCCCGTTCTGTTTCTGGCCGATCACCCGCTGACCGGTGGTTATCCAGTTATAGGCGTGGTCGCAAACCATCATCTCGATCTCGCAGGCCAGATACCTATCGGCGCCCGCATTCGCTTCAACCCAATCTCCAATTTCGAACCGCAAGAAGTTATAGCCTGATGAAGAAGCTGCTTATTGCCAATCGCGGCGAAATCGCCATCCGCATCATCCGCGCAGCACGCGATTATGGCGTTGCGTCCGTCGCGATCTATTCCGACGCAGATGCAAATTCCCTACACGCCGAATTTGCCGACGAGGCCTATGGTCTCGGCGCAGGTCGCCCGGCAGATACCTATCTTAACATTGCAAAGATACTCGACATTGCGAAGCGTTCAGGCGCGGATGCTGTCCATCCCGGCTATGGATTTTTGTCGGAACGTGCGGAATTTGCCAAAGCCGTGATTGGTGCGGGTCTGATCTGGGTCGGCCCATCACCGGACGTCATCACATCGCTCGGCGATAAGGTTGAAGCACGCCGCATTGCCGAAAAAGTCGGCGCGCCACTCGTTAAGGGTTCCGACGGCCCTCTGGCATCAGCTGCGGAAGCTGTGGCCTTTGCACGTGAAGCTGGGCTGCCTTTGGCGATCAAGGCTGCCTTTGGCGGCGGTGGTCGCGGCATGAAGGTGGCGCATCGTCTGGAAGAAGTCGGCGAATTGTTCGATTCCGCCGTTCGTGAGGCCGTCGAGGCATTCGGACGTGGCGAATGCTACGCCGAGCAATTCCTTGAAAAGCCACGCCATATCGAGGCACAGGTTATCGCCGACACACACGGCAACACTGTTGTTCTTGGCACGCGTGATTGCTCACTGCAGCGCCGCAACCAGAAGCTCGTTGAAGAAGCGCCAGCACCTTTTATCACGGAAGAACAGCGCACCCGTATTCATGACTCTGCGCGCGCAATCTGTGCGGCGGCGGGCTATACGGGAGCAGGCACGGTCGAATTTCTGCTTTCACAGAATGGCACGATTTCGTTTCTCGAAGTTAACACGCGCCTTCAGGTCGAACATCCGATCACCGAAGAAACCACCGGCATCGATATCGTCATCGAGCAGCTGCGCATTGCGGACGGCAAGGAATTATCAGTCACCGAAACCCCAGCGCCACGCGCTCATGCCTTTGAATTCCGCATCAATGCCGAAGATCCGGGCCGTGGCTTTTTGCCAACCCCGGGCCTGATCACGCGTTTCCGTGCACCTTCGGGTCCGGGTGTGCGTCTGGATACCGGTGTTGAAAGCGGATCGGAAATTCCCGGCCTCTACGACTCTTTGATGGCAAAGCTTATTGTGACGGGTGCCACGCGTGAGGAAGCGCTTATCCGTGCGCGCCGTGCGCTGGCCGAGTTTAAGATTGAAGGTGTCGCCTCCGTGCTGCCATTCCATCGAGCGGTTGTGGAAGACGAGGCCTTTACCGGCGAAGACGGATTTAAGGTTTTCACCAACTGGATTGAAACCGAGTTCTGCGGTGTTGAACCATCGGAAAGGATTGATCCCGTCGAGGGTGGTGTTATACGCAGTTTCATTGAGATCGACGGCAAGCGCCATGAACTTGGCCTTCCCGCTGCACTCTTCTCCGGCCTTAGCGCGCCACAGCAAACAGCCTCTTCCACGCAGCCGGTTACAGAAGGCGCTGTCACGGCCCCCATTCCCGGCACGTTCCAGCAATGGCTGGTTGAAGATGGTACAACGGTCGCAGAAGGCGAAGTTGTTGCTATCATGGAAGCCATGAAGATGGAAACACGCATAGCCGCGCCCAAGGCTGGTAAGATTAGCCTGCTTGCACAGCCCGGTGAAAGCGTTGGGCTTGGCGCAGAGCTTGCAACCATCGAATGATGAGTGGGGCAACAATGCCCCTTTCTCAAACCAAAAAAGACCGGCGGATTATGAAATCAGCCGGTCTTTTTTGTCATGATATGACCCGAGGTGGATAACCGCTTAGCTTTGCAGCATAAACTTCTGGATGCGGCTATCGGCCGGGGCATCTTTGAGTTCGTCTGCCGTCATGTTGACTGCGACATGGCCATTTTCCATCATCACAACGCGGTCACTAACACGGCTGACAAAGCGCATTTCATGGGTCACGATAATCATCGTCATGCCATCACGTGCGAGGCTTTCAATGACCTGCAACACTTCACCCACGAGTTCCGGATCAAGCGCTGAGGTTGGCTCATCAAACAGCATGATTTCAGGGTCCATCGCCAGCGCACGCGCAATGGCCACACGCTGCTTCTGTCCACCTGAAAGCTGATGCGGATATTTGTTGGCATGCGCAGCCATGCCGACACGTGCCAGATGGCTCATGGAAGCAGCGCGCAGCGCTTCCTTGTTGCGATTGCCATGATAACGCGGGCCAAAAGTCACGTTCTGCAAAACAGTCATATGCGGAAACAGGTTGAAAGACTGGAACACCATTCCAAGCCGCTTAACGCGATCATGGAAATCGGAAACAACCCGATAGCCTTTGTCATCAGCTGTAATCCACTCGCCACCATCCAGCAGAATGCGACCTTTATCGATGTCCTGAAGCGCATTGATCGTGCGGATCAGGGTCGTCTTACCAGAACCGGACGGTCCGATGATGCTGACAACTTCGCCCTTGTTTACCTTCAGTGACACATCAGCAAGCGCATGCTTGTCGCCGAAATCTTTGCAGACATGATCGAGAGCCACAACGACTTCGTCGCCAATGTGACGCTGATTGGTGGTTTGAACTGGTGCATGCATCATGGCAGGCACTGCGATTTCAGCCCCGGTCATACGCGTGATATCGAGACGACCTTCAAGCCGTGACAGGAAAAAGCTGAAAACAGAAACCACCAGCACATAGTAGAATGACACCGCAACCAGAGTTTCAATGACCATGAAATTGCGTGTGTAAAGCCGCTGGCCAACCAGCAATATCTCCGCAAGCGAAATCACCGATACAAGCGAGGTCAGCTTGACGATTGTAATAAATTCATTGCCCAGCGATGGCAGTGCCACCCGAACGGCTTGCGGCAAAATGATATGGCGATATTTGCCCACCGGGCGGACGCCAAGCGCGTGTGCTGCTTCGTGCTGGCCCTGATCAACCGAAATGAGACCAGCGCGATGAATTTCCGCGAGATAGGCCGTTTCCGAAATAACCAGCGCGATCAGGCCAGCCCAGAAGGGCACAGACAACACTGGACCGAGCGCCGGTATGAACTGCGGCATGTTGTAAACGAAGATCAGCAACACCAGCAAAGGCAGGCTGCGAAACAGCCAGATATAAGTCTTTGCAGACCAGCGCACGACGCGCAGGTTGGATTGTCTTGCAAGCGCAAGCAAAAAGCCAAGCACAGTACCGACAACCCATGTCAGCACTCCCAGCCATGCGACAAGAGCCGTGGCACGCCAGAAATCTGGATACAGCACCAGGCTGAAGAGATAGTTCCAGTCAAAACTCATGGGCCGGATTTCCCAAATATAGTGCGCCCAATTGGACGCTTTGCGCTTCAGATTAATGTTTTAATGCGCATCTTCATCCAAAAACCGTTTCACAGTTTTCAGGATGCGCTTTGAAGCGCCGCAAATCCCAGTCGTGATTGGTCTGGCAGATGTGTGGTGTCCATCTGCCAGACACGCTTATTCGGCAATAGCTGCCTTGAATTCAGCTTCCGTCGACTTCGCAACGCCATACTTGCTGAACAGGGCTTCGTAATCGGCATCACCATCAAGCCTGGTCAGTGCATCGCGCAGGAACTTAGCCTGCTCCTCATTGCCCTTCTTGACACCGAAGCCGACGATCACCGGATAAAGCTGATCAGTCGAAGTGACCTTCATACGGCCACGGAGCTTTTCGGCTGCATCGGCCAGAACGGCAGAGTTTTCAAGCTGCGCATCAACGCCGCCGGAAAGGAGAGCCTGTGTCGCTTCTGGCGAAGTCGGGAACTCACGAGAGTCAATCGGACTGGCGGAGCAAACCGTCTTGTTGAGCTTTTCAAGCTCAGGAATCCATGCAGCACCCTTGATGGAACCAACGCGCTTACCGCACAGCTCTTCCGGCTTAGTAAAGTTTTCACCGCTGCTCGTAGCAACCGCGATGGAAACACCAGTTTTCATGTAAGGGATGTAGTCAATTTGCTTAGCACGCGCAGGCGTTACGTAAAGCGTAGAGGCAATGACATTGAACTGATCACTGGAAACACCGAGGATCAGGTTTTCAAAACGGGTATCCTGAAAGGACACTTCACTGCCCGTCTTATTGCCGATCAGTTTCACCAGTTCTACGTCAAAGCCCGCTGGTTGATTGGCTTCGTCGAAATAATTGTAAGGCGGATAAGTCAGATCGACACCGATCTTAAGTGCCTCTGCATGAGCACCTGTGAGTGAAGCCATCAGGATGAAGGTCGTGGCCAGAAGTTTTTTCATGGGGTGTTCCTCTCATTCGTTTTCTTATCTTTGTTGAACAATTATAAGATTGCAATCCCTTTATCTGCATAAATTCTCATCATAAGCTGTTCGAGGTCTGTAAAAGTAGCCAAACCAATCGCAGTAACCCCGCTGATATGACCGTAAGCTATTCAATTTTCGGGCATTTCTTTTTTGTTCAACATTAGAGGGAAAAAATTCTAAATTTGCAGTCGGTATCGCATACCCAGACGTTTACCCCATAGTAGCTGGCCTTTGTCCGTAAATTGGGTATCGAAGGCCAGAAGCCACCTGTACCCGCACTTGATGCGCAGCAAACAAAACGCCGCGACCTTCGAGAATCTGCTACAAATTTTGCTTATGGGAGTAAGCGGGTGGCGCATTTTCCCTTGACATAGAAAAGTTGTTCAACAAATTATAATGCCAAGGAGACCAGAGTGACCCATCAGGACCGCCCTACAGATCGCCCTTTAGTGCTGACGCAGACTGCGGCTGGCTTGTTGCGCGACAAAATTTTGCGCGGTGAACTGGCGCCTGGCACGCCACTACGCGAGGTTGTCTGGGCCGAGGCGCTTAATGTATCGCGCAATACATTGCGCGAAGCATTGCGCGATCTTGTCGCCGAAGGCCTGATTGAGCACCGTGCACATCACGGCGCCACCGTTCGTGCGCTCAACGCTGCTGAAATCAGTGAGATCTATGCAATCCGCATGACGCTTGAACTGCGCGGCGTCACTTGCAGTGCCTATGCCTCGCAGGAAACCATGTCAGAACTTGTTGAGCGCGTCGAAGCTGTGCAGCGCGCAGCACTTAACAGGGACTGGCAGCAATGCGGCACTGCTTCGCTCGAGTTTCATCAGCAGATCGTTGATTTTATCGGCAGTCCGCGTTTGAATGAGGTTTTCGCAACGGTCGCAGCGCAAGCGCGTCTGGCCTTCTCCATGGCGCCGGATGCACGCCGCTTTCAGGAGCCCTGGGTGGCGCGCGATGTCGAGATCTGCGGCCTGCTCTGTGACGGTGATCGCGCTGCCGCAAGCCGTGCTCTTGAACTCTATTTGCAGGAATCTGAACGCGTGGTTCTTGAAGCAGCCCGCGCACAAAACCTGCCCCGCCCCAGCAAAAAGATATCTTCACACGCAGAATAGCGTGACATACCAATACTAAGGAGAATACAGGGATGAAACCTGAGCCCATTACCCTTGCGCCGGAAGATGCGTCTGCCCGCAAGGCGATCAAACCTGTGATCTGCTATCCGGTCGACACTTTGCCGCGCCCTGATCTTGCGGCCTATCGCGCGCTACGCAATGAGTTGGAATTCGTTGAACGCATCGTCGTTCCAGCACGCGATGCGGCTTGCTGGCAGGTTCCGGCCGGACATTTCTGCCGTATTCTTTGCAGCGAAGGTTCGCAGGTCGGCGATCTGAACCTATTTAATGCAAAGAACCTTAGTGAGCGGCTTTATACCGGCAAGACGCGCGCGCTCAATGGATCGCATGTTGGCCTTGGCGATCAACTTTTCTCGAATATGCCTTACCTGCGCCCGATCGCAACGATCACGCATGACACACTCGACTGGTACGGCTTCGATGAATTCGGCGGCTCGGTACATGACGTGATTGGAACCCGCTGCGACCCATACACGCACAATCTTCTCAGTAATGGCGGCCAGTACCATCATTGCTGCCACTCCAACCTGACCCGTGCTTTTGCAAAACAGACCGGGAAATCGCTGGAGGAAGCAGGCAATTTTGTTCATGACGTCCTCAACGTCTTCATGTGCACAGGCTTTACGCGGGATACCGGCCAGTACTTCATGAAAGCAAGCCCGGTTCGCCCCGGCGACTATCTTGAGTTCTTCGCCGAAATCGACCTGCTGGGCTGCATGTCGGCCTGCCCAGGCGGTGACTGCTCCTCTGAGCACTCCTCCGACACAGCCGCTTGCTATCCACTTGTCGTTGAAGTCTATAAACCTGCTCATAAGCCAGACGGGTGGGTCGCACCGAAAATCAACGGATATGACGGCACGCACGGGCTTTGAAACAATTCGTGGTGGCAGTACAATGTTAGAGAAATGCTACTTATAAGCCTTATGATCTTTCTCGACGCCACTTTCGTATCGGATACCAGGAAAATTATACTGCCATCGGACTAAATTTGTTGGCCGGAACAGACAGAAGAGGAGTTTACCTGCTGTTCTGCTTCGCGATAAGTTAAAATTGGACCGTGGGCGCATAACGATCTGATAAAATCTCTTACTGCCACATATTTAACGGCGGCGAGAAAATTTATCAGGTCTTTATCGTGACGAGTGGGTATGCGTCTGAACTGTTTTAATTTTCTGAAGACGCGCTCAAGGATATTGCGTTGTCAGTAAACCCAATGGCTCAAAGGGTCACTTTCCTTGGAAATGCTTTTAGCCGGAATATTGGCTCATGAGCGCACTGGTTAAGGCATCGTACCGTTAACATGAGTGCAGAGGAATTTGGATATTGGTGGTTGTTTTTATGCGGCTTTCAGGCACGCGATTTTACGCCACACGTCTGTTGCGGCGTGTCGTAACTCACGGTGATTGGAAGAACTGAATCGGTTACGTGGAAAGTTGAAGGTTGTAATTAGGGTCATGTATCAATGTGAATTCTTTTACATGGCGCGCTGACTTGAAACGCTTCATTATGCGTTCTCGTCGTCGCATTGGATGATGCAAATTCTCGCGACGATTGTTCAGGCCTTTAAGCTGGCGAGGATCACAAATGCTCCGGCCTAATTCCCGCCTGACTGCTCCATAAGACCCAGGTTTATCTGTGACCATCACCCGTGGTGAGCAACCCTGAGCGGTTAGCAATTTACGCATGGAATGCTTGGCAGCTTTGGTATCGGGTCGTTTCTGAACCAAAGTCTCCAGCACAAATCCATCCTGATCAAAAGCGCGCCACAGGATGTGATGTTCACCTTTGATCGATATGACTCATTCATCCAGATGCCACTTGTCACCAGGGCGCGGTGTCCGGCGACGGATTGCGTTGGCAGGCGCCCACCCGAATTTCTCCACCCATTCGCGGACTGTCTTATGAGTGACGACGGCCCCTCGATAAACCAGCATGTCTTCAACCAGGCGAAAGCTGAACGGAAAGAGGAAATACAGCCACACCGATTCCGCGATGACCTCGGCTGGCAAGCGATGGCGTCGATAAAGCGCTGAGCCGGCTTTTTCATAGCGCATAGTCGCTCCGTTAGATTACGCCAAAGTTTAGGTTACGCTGCCATAGGAAGGAATACATTAGAAGGTGAGGTCATTAAACCGCGTAGGAGGCCGCTGACAGGCAGCCTCCTATTCTGAGCGAAGCTCCTAATATTAATGACATACTCCATAGACCTTCTATATAAGCCGTAAATAAATTTATAAGATTGAAACTTCATCTATTGGTTTATGCGACAACACTTATTATTGGTTTTGTATGTGATTGATTTTTCTATTTTATATTTCCTATACTGTATTATATATTATTATAAATAGATATAATTTTTGATTTTGTCCGGACAGCAAAAAATAGATCAAAACATAGCGAACATTCAAACAAATAATTTGACGGGTAAAACTAACTCCGGTCAAACGATTAATGAAACGTCTGGCAAAAAGAATTTAAGCTTCACGCAAGATTCGTCGTGCACAACGTCCCCGGGCAAATTGGGGACGACTATGGGACTTTATGGAATGATGCGAACGGGCGTTTCAGGTATGAACGCTCAGGCAAACAGGCTTAGCGCTGTCGCAGATAATATTGCGAATGCAAGCACTAATGGATACAAACGCGCTTCCACAGAGTTTTCTTCGTTGGTTTTGCCATCAACGGCTGGAAGTTATAATTCTGGCAGCGTTCTAACCAATGTGCGCCACGCAATTGGTGCGCAGGGTGGCCTGACATCAACCAGTTCAACCACAGATATAGCCCTTGATGGAAAAGGCTTTTTCGTGGTGCAGGACGCCAGCGGAATGCCTTATCTCACCCGCGCCGGCTCATTTGTGCCCGACAAAACCGGCGCACTGGTGAACGTTGCTGGTATTACGCTGATGGGCTACCCTTACCCTTTTTCGGGGGCTGGCAACGGTTTTGAAGGTTTACAGCCTATCACCCTTGGTCAGAGCAGCTTTCCTGCTGAACCGACAACGAATGGTACATTCACTGTAAACCTCCCTGCAAATGGTCAGAATGTAGGACAGGCAATCATTAACGTGCCGCCATCGGAAAACAGCCCTTACAGTGCATGGAATTCCATAAATCAAATAACCACATTCGATGAAATTGATGGCCTCACTACGACTGAAACCTATTATACCAAGATTGCAGATAACCAATGGGAAGTGACAATAGTAAGCACCTATGGGGGCGCGTCTTCAGGTTTTCCGTATAATCTCACGCATGGCAATGTCGAAATGCAATCGGTTTTGTTGGACTTTGATCCAACTACAGGAGAACTGCTCACTGCAAAACCAGTGATAGAAACGGACCCTCTGAACCACTTGGTTTTTGATCTTTCTGCTTTCACGCAAGCTGTCAACGGAGGAAATGCACCAGGCCTCAAGGTCAACATGAACTTCCCATCAATTGCCAATGTGATTGCAAACACTGCCAATCCTCCTTCGCAAAATACAGTACCCGTAGCTTTTACGGGCTCGATAACATTGCAAGGATATGCTGGCTTTCCCGATAATGTTTCACTGAACCTTTATTATGCGAAAACGGGAGCAGATACGTGGGATGTCGCAGTCTACAACACAACGGATGCGACGCCACCTAATGGTTTTCCTTTTAGCAACCCTCCACTCGGTCAAACGACACTTAAGTTTGATATGGGAACAGGAGAACTGATCAGCGGTGGTGACCTTAGTATCACACTGCCTGATGGCGCGATCTTTCCTGTTGACCTCAGCGATAGTATGTCGGTCGCAGATTCAAACCTCATGGACAACGAAGGCGTTTTTGCTTCGCTCAACCTTCCATCTTCTGCCCCAACCATCAGACCGTCTGTAGCCGGGCTAACTCCCGCTAAAAACACTGCGAATAGTGCCTATTCTCATAAGACATCGCTGATTTCTTATGATGATCAGGGGGCGCCTGTCACACTTGATGTCTATTTCACTAAGGGCACAGACTTTAACTGGGAAGTGGCGGTCTTCAATCGTGCGGACGCGTCACCCAATGGTGGGTTCCCCTATGGCACTGCAGGCAGTGCGCCACTTGCCACATCGCTCATGCGTTTTGATCCCCAGAATGGCACGTTGCTTGAGGGCGGTGATGTTGAGATAGCCATCCCCGGCGGCCAAACCATGCTGCTTGATCTGACAGCTTCCACACAGCGCGCTGGCGACTATCAGATTGCGACAGCGGAACTCAACGGAAACCCGCCTAGTGCGACAGTGGAAACGGTCATTGGCGAGGATGGGGTGGTCTATGATCGATCGGCACGCGGTGACATGCTGGCACGTTATCAGCTGGCAGTTGCCACTGTCGCAAGCCCCGACAGAATGACGGTTATCAGCGGCAATGTTTTCTCAGCATCCGCTGAGTCAGGCGACGTTGTTCTTGGCACGGCAACCGCCAACGGCAACGGCACGATCAGAACTGGCGCATTAGAAAATTCGAATGCGGACATTGCGCAGGAACTCACCGATATGATTGAAGCGCAACGAAGTTATACAGCCAATTCCAAAGTGTTCCAGACGGGCTCAGAACTTATGGATGTACTGGTGAATCTGAAGCGCTGACGTATGGCATTGATTAAGATGTGGAGTGATATACATAGCTATGCTAATGACGATCCATTCACGCCTTCAGGATCTGATCCCCAAGCAAACCAAAGCTCACCGCAATAGTTAGTTTGGGCATGCTGAAAAAGATCGACAGGAGGCACGATTTACGCTGTGGTGCCCGGCCCTGTTTCATCAGTGTTCGATAGACCAGTGAATCACTAAGCCACAGTGAAACGCAAGAATTGACATAATGTGGGCATTTTAAATGAATAAGGAGGTCACTTTTCCACTAAGGACTGCGACCACAGTCATCCGTTTCGGATCCACAGCGGAAGGCTTACGCACGATTGCGCGCCCCATGGCAACGCGCTGGCGCTGACCGCCCGACAATGCGTTAGGTTTGCGATCGAGAAATGGTTCGATCTCCAGCATACGGGCGGCTTCCGCCACGCGTGTTTCGATTTCGGCCTTTGGTGTTTTGCGGTTGCGCAGGCCATAAGCCATATTGTTATAGACGCTCATATGCGGATAGAGCGCATAGTTCTGGAAAACCATTGCGATGTCACGATCAGCAGGTTCAACCTCGTTTATGATGCGTCCGCCAATGCTGACTTCGCCCCCTGAAATGTCCTCACGACCAGCAACCATACGCAGCAACGTTGATTTTCCGCAGCCTGACGGACCCACCAGAACGATAAATTCACCTGCACGGATATCGATGGATACGCCTTTAACGGCTTCTACTCCACCAGCATAGACCTTCTTGAGGTCCTTCATGATGATACCGGCCATTTTTCTCCATTTCCGCAAAGCGAAATGTCATGCGCTTTGCATCTTCAAATTTGAGTTTCCAATGTGGGATTAAAGCGCCTGCTGCTTCTTCAGATCCCTCTGCTCCAGCCAATCAGCGGTTGCTTTGCTGGCATTGCGCGCGGAATCGTCAATCGCTGTTCCCGCAAGCAGCGCGGATACGAGATTTACGCTGAAATGATCGCCTGCGCCGATCGTGCTTTTGACGACGGTGCGTTTTGTGGGCATCACAATGCGTTCCTGTTGGCCATCATAAATGGTGATAGAACGCGTGCCGTCGGTCATGACGAGATGCTTCAGGCGTGAACCGCAGAAGTGCTGTGCTTTGCGCCAGAGCGCATTGTCATCCAATTCCGGAAAGTCGCCTTTTGAGCCGATCATGAGATCCGCTGGTCGCGGCACGGAGGTCTCAGATAAGGGAAACTGAGACGCCACCAGACCGATTGAATCGATCGTTTTAAGGATTGTGGCATCCGGGTTGAAACAATTGATATAGGCAGCATCTGCTTTGACATCGCCATCAAGCCGGAACAATCGCATGGCCCCCTGGCTCGGTGTTAAAATCGTGCGTTCGCCCGAAGGCTCAAGCAGAATATCGGTGATGTGAGTGCCGCTATCGCGTGTCAGCACATGCTGCATGTCGAAGCCGAGTTCTGAGAGCTCAGAACGGGCTGTTTCACCGAGCACATCATTGCCAAGCGTGCTAACCAGCGCCACCTCATGTCCCAGAGCCAAAAATGGTGAGCCAGTGAAATACCCGCCGCCGCCAAGTCTTGTCTCACGCTTTCCCCACGAAACGCGGGAGCCGGATTGGAGTGGCCCGTCCAGCTCCCATATCCGATCATGGTTGAGATGTGCGATTACCAGAACACGCGCCATTATTTCTCTCCTTTGCCGGCAGAGAATGCTTCAACGATGTAACGTTGCGCCAGAAGAAACATGCCAAGTACCGGCAATATGGAAAGCAGGCTGGTCGCCATCAGTGGTCCCCATGGGGTTTCAGCACCATCCACATCAGCAAACATAGCAATGCCCGTGGTGAGTGTCTTTCGGCTAGTGTCTTCGAGGACGAGTTGCCCCCAAAGATAGATGTTCCAAGCGCCCATGAAAGAAATCACGGAAAGGGCCGCAATGGCTGGCAGCACGTTGGGTATGGCAACGTCCTTGAACTGTTTCCATATACCGCATCCATCGATGCGCGCCGCTTCGAACATTTCGTCAGGAAGCGAGCGGAACGACTGTCTGAAATAGAAGACATAAAAGCCGATATAAGGGATCGACGGGATGATCATGGCCGAATAGGTATCGAAGGCCTGTATCTTTACCACCGCAATATAAGTTGGAATGATTGCGAGAACGGTCGGAAAGGACATGGTAGCGATTACGAGCCAGAACATGAAATTTTTTCCACGAAACTCCATTCGCGCAAAAGCATAGCCTGCAGGCAGACTGATGACGAGCTTGCCCAGTGTGATGGCCGCCGATGTCACCACGGAGTTAAACAGCCACCACCAGATCGGATAGCGATCCGCTGCAAGCTGGAAGTTCGACACGGTGATCTGCTCGGGCCAGAACCGCAGCGCCTTTTGCGCAATCAGTTCATTGGGTGTGAAAGCAGACGTCACCATCCACAGCAGTGGAAACAGCGTGATGAGCGACAGCACAATGAGAAGAATATGGAGTGTGCCACGCTGAAGCGTAGCGCTGACAGAATTTGCAGTCATTGATAATGCACCCGCTTTTCGCCGAAGCGGAACTGCGCCCAGGTGACGAGAAGGACTGCCACGATAATGATCATGGCGACTGCACTTGCTCTGCCAAACTGGAAGAACTGCAGGCCTTGCTGCCAGAGGAAATAAAGCAGATTGGAGCTTCTGCCCGCTGGTCCGCCGCCCTTCAGAACGTCAACAACGCCGACAATATCGTCGAGCACCGAAAACACCGTTGTGACCGAAATGAAAAACGCGGTCGGGGTAATCAGTGGCAGCTCAATGGTGAAGAAGCGCCGCCATGCACCAGCACCATCCAGCCGTGATGCCTCGCGCAAGGATTGCGGAACATTGGCGAGTGCGGCGATCCACAACAGCATGTTGAGCCCAAAACTCTTCCAGAAGGTGACGACCGATACAGACAGAAGTGCGAGACCGGGGTCCATATGCCACATCGAAGTAGGCAGCCCAAACCAGACCAGCACTTCATTGAAAAGGCCATTGACCGGGTTGAGCAACCATGACCATGTCACGCCTGCGACCGAATAGGCCAATATGGTGGGCAGGAAGAAAGCCCCACGATAGACGCGCTCCAGCTTTGATCCCTGTACAGCGTGAATCATCACAGCGATGATGAGCGGCAGAATAATCTGTGCCGGAACCAGAATGATGCAATAAAGCAGCGTGTTCCAGGCTGCGAGCCGGAAATCGGCATCAGCAAACAGGCTTTTGTAATTGTCGAGCCCAACAAAGCTGACATCGGTTGAAAGCAAGTTCCAGTCAACAACCGACAAAACCGCGGAGGCAATGATCGGGCCATAAAGGAAAACAATGACGGAAAGGACGGCTGGCCCTGCAAACATCCACGGAGCCAGCTTTGCAAACAGAGGTTTCGACATTGCGCGTCAGGCATCCACCAGCACGGTTGCAAGTTCGTCATGAGCCGATTTAAGGCCGGATTTGATATCCGTTTCTTTCAGCAACATGCGTGATACCCATTTGCGCCAGATGTTCTGGCCTTCAAGCCCACGTTTACCGGGCCAGATGGTTTCGGCAGTTAGTCCATCGGCAAGCTGACCCGCGGCAGGTTTCATGAAGTCGTTAATCAGCGGAATGTCGTGAACGGATGTGTTGAGATAACCAACTTCCGACCAAATTTTCTGACCTTCAGGTGAAGCGCAGAATTCAAGAAACGCAAGCGAAGCCTTGGCCTGCTCGTCATTCTTTGCATAAACAGCGAGGAAGTTTCCGCCGCTGTTCATGTTGCGGCCATGGCCCGGAATGCCAGGGAAACGCGCGGTGATCGCCTTGGCATTCCCAAACGGGAAACTGGCAGCGCGTGTCGAGCTTGTGGTGCAGATCGCAAGCGCGCCAGCTTCAAAAGCGGCATCCTGCTCTTTGCCGCTGACGGGAATCCAAAGCCCCTGATGGGCTGGCTGGCAGAAAAGTTCCATGCCCTTTGCAGCCTCATCGCTGTTAAGCGCAAGCTTGCCTTCGGGATCGATAATGTAGCCACCGGCATTCTGAATGAAGGACTGGCTGGTCCATTCATTGTTGGAAAGAGCCAGTGCCGACCGGTAGGTGGCATGTTTGCCCTTGAGCTTTTCATCAAGCGTGCGGGCAGCCTTATAGAGCCAGTCCGTATCCGGATATTCCGGAAGGTGTGGATCGAGACCGGCTTCCGCCCAAAGAGCGCTGTTGATGAAGGTGATCGGCGTGGACATTGCCCATGGCAGGCCAATCACGGCATCGTCGATGGTGACCAGCGGCATCAGCGAAGGAACGAAGTTCGCAATTATGGCCTTTGCTTTGGTTGAATTGATCTCGTTGAGATCACGGGCACCAAGAGTACGACGTGCGAAATACCCGAACTTCCAGCCCGTTACCATGATTGCTGGTGGCTTGCCTGCAGCGATACCGGCCAGTGCCTTGGCAGTTGCTGTTTCATAATCGCCGTCGAAGCGGTTGGTGACCGTGACGCCGGTCTTCAATGCGTTGAAAGCGTCTACGACTTTCTGAAATGGCTTGTCTGGTCCCCAGATGCTGGAGATTTCAATTTTGGCATCGGCGGAAAATGCCGAAGAAATACCAAAGGTGCTTGTTGCTGCCAATGCAGCGGAGGCTGTCAGAAAACTGCGCCTTGAAAGTTCGACCATGTCCGTCACTCCTGTGTCCGCTTTGGGCACAAACTATCGGGCGTGAATGACATGCGAATTGTGAGTTTCGACCGGCTCTTGCGCTATTTGCCCGTTTGATGACCGTTTTGGTGAAATTTTGTCGTATTATTGTGTTGTGTGATCTGTAGGTCTGCCACGACATAACAATGGAATAATCTTGAAATGGCACAAAGACCACTCCGCCCCTCGGACAGGCAAGATCGGATTCGTGATCACCTGATTAGACTAGGCGATACAACATGCGCAGAGCTGGCTGGCATTTTTGCAGTTTCGGAAGAAACAATAAGGCGTGATTTGGCTTCACTGGAAGAGAGAGGCCAAGGAGCGCATTGCGAGACTTGCACATGGACTGCTTAAGCCCGGCATGTCTGTGTTTTTTAGTGGTGGTTCAACCGCCCTGGCCACCGCGTGGGAGGCGCGTCACGAACCACCGATCATCGCCACATCGTTGATGGTCGATATCATGATCGTCTTGTCGATGGGAGGCCAGACCGACCTGACCCTTTGCGGAGGGCAGTTTGACAAACATTCACGCGCTTCATTCGGCTTTGAGGCGATGGAAATAATTTCGCGCCGCGTATTTGATATAGCTTTCATGGGAGCCAGTGGTTTTGACGTGCAGCGTGGATTGCTCGGGCCGTCGGATCGGCATCTGCAATTGGCACAAGTGGTACGTCGCCAAACAAGGCAATTCATCGTGCTGGCGAGCCATACGGCTTTACAAAAATCAGATAAGTTCTCAATCCTGCCGACATCAGGCATAGATTTGGTGATCACAGACCAGCCGCCGCCCAGCTCTGTTTATGCTGCTTTAGAAAAAGGGGGCGTGAAGGTGCTCTATTAGTCTGGTTTTGGTCTTTTGATCAATTCCTCGACCAGTTCAGCACAATTGAGCTTTCGAACCGACAAAGTGATGATTGGCAATCTTTTTTCGATGAATTCAAAAAATAATACAGTCCAGAATCCAGGCTGAAGCACATCCCGAAAAGTGGGAATGCTCCAGCCTATTGGCCTGTTATGCCGATTTCATCGCCTTCTTGCCAATCATCGCATGGCGAAGTTTCGATGAGAACCAGTCAATCACAGCGACGGCAATCAGGATCATCAGGATCAGGAAGGAAACATCCTGAAGGTTGAGAACCTTGATCTGCTCTGCCAGATGCGCGCCGATGCCACCTGCCCCGACAATACCGATAATTGTCGCTGAACGAGTGTTTGACTCGAAGAAATAAAGCACTTGGCTACCGATCAGCGGCAGAACCTGCGGCAGCACGCCAAAGCGATAGCCGTGCAGCTTACTTCCGCCCGAAGAAACAACACCCTCGACCGGCTTTTTGTCAGCACCTTCAATAGCTTCCGAGAACAACTTGCCGAACGCCCCGAAATCCGAACAGGCAATCGCGAGAATACCCGCAAACGGCCCCAGTCCCACAACCGACACCCAGATCAATGCCCAGATCAGCGTATCGACGCCGCGAATAGCATCAAGAAAGCGACGGATGCCGAAATGCAGGAACACATTCGGGATAATATTCCTGGCAGCCAGAAATCCGAATGGGAAAGCAAGGATCGCCGCCAGTAATGTGCCAAGATAGGCAATCGCTAAAGTTTCGAGCATTGACCAGAGATAAAGGCTGAAGCGTCCACCGGACGATGGCGGCATCATCATCAATGCAAAATCGCCAAGACGACCAAGGCCATTGAGAATACGCAGCAGCGAGAAATCGAGCCAATAGAAGGCGAACCAAACGGAAGCAATTACTACTACGGTAAAGATCGTCAGATTGCACCACGCACGCGCATTTCCAAACAAATCGGCATGTTCGGCACGGAGTTCTTTTTCATGCGCGTGTGCTTCGCGGGAGAGACTTTGTGCAATATCGGTCATAATTCTCTCCTCAACCAACACGGCCCAAAAGCGTATGGCGGATGCGCTGGGTAATCAGGTCGATGATAACGATGGTCACGATAATCAGCAGCAGAATGGCGCTGACATCGCTGTAATAGAATTGGCGGATCGAGGTGATGAGTTCCTGACCGATACCACCAGCGCCCACAAAGCCCATCACCGAAGCGCCGCGCACATTGATTTCAAAGCGCAGCAAGCCATAGGAAGCAAAATTTGCGGCCACTTGCGGCAGCACAGCAAAGCGGATCACCTGAAAACCAGAGCCGCCCGAAGCGCGAATGCCTTCCACCGGACGCATATCAATGTTCTCAACAACTTCGGAGAACAGCTTGCCCAGCGCACCCGTTGTATGAAGCATCAGCGCCAGCACACCCGCCATCGGCCCAAGACCAAAGGCAATAACGAACAGCAAAGCGAAAACGATTTCAGGAACCGTCCGCAGCAATTCCAAACCACGACGAACAACAAACCGAACCTTCGAATTGGGTGCCATATTCGATGACGCGGCAAAACATGCCGCAAAAGCGATCACACCACCAATAAGCGTGGCGAGATAAGCAATCAGCAACGTCTCGAACAGCATCTTGAGCCAGCCGCCGAGGTTCCAATACCAATTGGCCATATCGGCCCCGAAATTGGCAATGGTGAGTTCAGGCAGGATACGCCCAAGATAATTCGTAAAGCGGAAGAGATTTTCGGCCAATGTGCCGGGCCGAACATCGGCAACAACTGAAGCAGCAATGGCGATAACGACAAGAGCGAAGAGCAACCACATACCGTAGAGACGTCGTTTACCGACTTCCCTGCGATAATCGGCAAGCAGGTTTTTTACGCCGTTGCCGTCGAGTGAGGATACCGTCATGCGAGATTCCTTCAGAGCGCATTTCGATCAGATGAAATCAGATCGGCGCTCTAACTGTCTGTTTAACGCGCATCCATCCCGAAAACGGGTTCTCACTGTTTGGCACGCGCTCTAAAAAAATGCCCGGAACGAGATACGTTCCGGGCATTTCAATTGCTCTATAGATTAAGACTTGCGAGCCTTGTCGTTGAACTTGAGCATCTCGATGATTGGCTCGTATTCCTTGGCTTCAGTTCCGACGAACTCAATATCTTTACCGTCAGAAAGGGCATCAAAGCCTGCTTTGTCTTTCTTAGGCATATCAAGGAAAGCCTGCTTGATGTCGACCTGCAGCTGTTCTGGCAAGCTATCGAGGACCGCAAATGGGCCTTCGGGCAGGAAGTCGGACTTGAAGATAACGCGGAAGTCATCCTTGGTCATGACCTTGCCATTGGCATCCTTCAGAACGCCGCGGCTGACCATGCGGGTCAGGTTGGAATCGTCTTCCGAGTTCCATGAGTTTGCTGCAGCGTCTGCTGTGCCCTGTGCAAGTGCAAGCACTGCGTTTTCATGGCTGCCAGCAAAGAAGTTCTTACCAAAGAACGTATCAACGCTATAGCCATCGCGGTTCAGGAAGAAGCGCGGTGCGTTGTTGCCTGAAGTCGAGTTTGGATCAACCAGAGCGATTGACTTGCCCTTAAGGTCGTCCATGGTCTTGTATGGGCTGTCGTTGAGAACATAGACAACCGAATAATAGCCGTTAACGCCGGTGTTGTGGCGCTGATTGACCATAGGAGTGGTTTCAACGCCAGTCATCACAGCGCGGGCATAAGAAGCAGGGCCATAGAATGCGACCTGAATGTTGCCAGCGCGCTGGCCTTCGATCACGGCTGCATAGTCATTTGCAACGCGCAGCGTAACCTTCGTGCCGAGTTCCTTGCCGAGATAAGCAGCGAGCGGCGCGTAACGGTCCGAAGTGGTGGAAGCGTTTTCGGCTGGGATCACACCCAGAACGATTTCTGGGTAGTCCTTGCTCCAGTCAGCAGCCTGAGCTGTGGAAGCGAGCATTGGCAAGGTCAGCGTCGCAGTGAGTGCAGCAGCCGCGAGAAAGTTTCTACGGTTAAGCATAGGTATCTCCTGTTAATCCCCGATTTTAGTAAGGTGTTTTTCCGAAGCTTTATTCGCTCAGGCGGAAATTTGGCGCAGCATGGCTTCAGCCGACTGCGGAACTGGCATTGGCATTGTTTCAGCCTGCTCATCGCTATCGATGACATCATCGGCTTCCATGCCGTAAAGGTCGCGTGACGCCATATCGGTCAACATCGACGGCGTGCCGCGGAAGACGATCTTTCCAGCAGACATGCCAACAAGGCGGTCGCAATAGCTGCGCGCAATATCGAGTGAGTGCAGATTGCAGAGCACCGTGATGCCATATTCGCGGTTGATGCGACGCAGCGCATCCATAACGCTGCGAGTGTTACGCGGATCGAGTGATGCAATCGGCTCATCTGCGAGAATGATGCGCGGTTGTTGAACAAGCGCACGGGCAATCGCCACGCGCTGCTGCTGACCACCTGAAAGCTCGTCTGCGCGATGCGCTGCAAGATGCGCAATATCGAACTGTTGCAGAGCAGAAAGCGCGATCAGGCGCTCCTCGTCACTCCAGATGCGAAGAAGCGATTTTGGCGTCGAAACATAGTTCAGGCGACCCATAAGGACGTTAGTCAAAACATCAAGACGATCAACCAGATTGAAATGCTGAAAAATCATCGCGCATTGTGCGCGCCAATCGCGCAGCCCCGAACCTTTCAGTCCGGTAACGTCGCGACCATCCCAGTGAATTGTTCCCTCAGAAGGCTCAACAAGACGATTAATCATCCGCAACAGCGTCGACTTACCAGCACCCGAGCGCCCAATAATTCCAACAAACGTGCCCGGTTCAATCTCAAGGTCAACGCCCGAAACCGCCACCTTATCATTATAGCGGCGCGTTACGCCTTCCAGTCGAAGCATGAATTAATCTCCATTCATGCTCACTATCGATCCATTCAATGACACAGCAATGAACGGACAATGACGTTTGTGTAAACTTAAAAACCACCCAGATTATTTCATCTAAGTATATGTTTTTAAGCTTATTTCCTTCAAATGATTAATAAAGGCATCTGTGGAAATAGCGACTTCACCCGAATTGTCTATTATAACGACATCGTCTGCACCGTCATCGAAGTTCACTTCGCGCTTAAGTCGCAAGGCGATTTCTTCTCGACTTTCACGTCCGCGCGATGCAAGCCGCTCTGCAAGCACTTCCGGCTTTGCCGAGATGACAACAACCGAACGCTGTCCAAAGAGCGTTCGTATATCGCCAAGCACGCGCCGCGAAACATTTGCAATCACCACGATACCGTCGGCGATTTCATCAATAAGTGACTTCGGCAAACCGTAGCTCAGGCCATGCGCCTGCCAGTGTAGCGCGAAAGCGCCCTCGCCCGCGGCTTCTATAAACGCTGCATCATCCAGACTGTCGTGATCTTCCGTGCCGGGCATTTGCGGACGCGTAATGATCCGGCGCACAAAATGAAACCGCATGTCGCCTGCAAGAGCCACACGCGCTGCATCCATAATCGTGTCTTTGCCGGCCCCGCTGGGGCCGACAACGGCAACGAAACAGCCTTTCGGCGTATCGGATTGCAACTGCATCAAAGCACCCGTTCGCCTTCGCGCCAGACAGTGCGCACCACCGGAATTGCACCTTTCGGCCGCACGCGAACCAGATCGGCACGCTTTCCGATAGCAATTTCGCCGCGATCATCCATAGCCATGGCATTAGCCGGGTTCCTGGTGACGAGGCGCATGGCCTGCGGCAACGAGATCGGACGCTCGCCCGAAGCAAGGCCGAAAGCCGACTGAATGAGGCTGAACGGAATGTAATCTGAGGACAGAATGTCGAGGCTGCCATTATCAACAAGATCGCGTGCAGCAATGTTACCGGAATGCGAGCCACCGCGCACAATATTGGGCGCGCCCATCAGAATGGAAAGGCCTGCACCTTTTGAGGCACTCGCTGCTTCCATCGTGGTCGGAAACTCGGCGATCCGCACACCATGGTCGAGTGATTCATCGACATGCGCGCTGGTCGCATCGTCATGGCTGGCCAGCACGATGCTGCGCGCTGCTGCCAATTCGGCAATGGCGCGACGATGTTTGGCCGAATAGGCGTCCGAATCTGCCATACGTTTCTCACAATGCACCCGGAACTCCTCATCCGTGAGCTTCATCTTGCGCATGTAATAAGTGCGATACGTATTAAGATCCACGAATTGACGCTGTCCCGGTGCATGATCCATCAATGAAGCGAGTTTAACGCGGTCATCGCCTGAAAAAAGCTCGAATGTTTCAAGGCAATCTGCTGAGGATACTTCGCAGCGCAGGTGCAGAAAGTGGTCTGCACGCAGGCGATTTTCGCGAACACCGCTTTCGATGGCGTCCGCAAGCATCCGCATATCCTTGCCCACAAAGTCCCGGTCATAATCGGACCCAACGCGCATCGCATCGAAAACTGTTGTGATGCCCGATGCTGCAACCTGCGCATCATGCGCCTGAACCGCTGCATCGACATTCCAGCGCACCTTTGGACGCGGCGCGTAATGGCTTTCGAGCTGATCGGTATGCAGCTCAATGAGGCCCGGAATGATATAATCGCCATCGATGTCATCGCCTCCGTTGGTATTGCCCTGATCGATGGCGGCAATTTTGCCATCACGGATCAGGATAGAACCGGTAACAATCTCATCAGCAAGCACGATCTGCGCATTTTTCAGAACGGTTTCACTAGCCATTGGACAGCTCTTTCATGACCGCATTCGCATTGGCGGCCGTTTCATATTTCGAGAGGAAAGCTTCGATATCGAGCGCGCGGAAATCATCGAGCGTTTGGCGCAGACGATCATGGCTCCAGTCCCACCAGGCCAGTTGATCCAGACGATTGCCGGTCGCAGCATCGAAGCGTTCGCGGATGAGACGCGCCGGGACACCACCAACAATCGTGTAGGGCGCCACGTCCCTGCTCACGACAGCTCTCACGGCATTGCCGCGACGCCAATCAAAGAACTCCGTCTCATCCTTTTCTTCCGGCCAGTAATCACCGGCGCGATAGGTGAAATGATGCAACGTTGGACGCCATGTCGGATGATTGGTGGCGTTGATACGTACATGGCTGGCGATATTGGAAAACTTACCGATCTCAGCACACCAGATTTCGCAATCGATGCCGAGATAGGAATAGTCGTCCAGCACGGTCTCCGACACACGGCTGCGCGCGCCGATCTCGGTATATCGACCGAGCTTGCTAGCGTTTACTTCAGCCGTTTCGTAAACAAGTGGTTCTACCGAGAGCTTGGTCATGCTGCTGCTCTGGGAGAGAAAGCGGTTACGTCGATAATGCGATCAGCAACCTGTTCACGCACGTCTTCATCATGGAAAATGCCAAGCATTGCGACGCCTTGCGCCTTCTTGGCCTTGATGAGATCAACAACGACTGCTCTGTTTTTGGCATCGAGGGAAGCGGTTGGCTCATCAAGCAGCAACACCGGATGATCCGTGATGAAACCGCGCGCAATATTTACGCGCTGCTGCTCACCGCCGGAGAAGGTTGCAGGTGGCAATGCCCAGAGCCGTTCCGGCAGGTTGAGTTGCGCGAGCAATTCGCTGGCACGATTGCGAGCAGCATCGCGATCAACACCACGCGCCACCAATGGCTCCGCAACGACATCAATTGCCGACACGCGCGGCAATGTGCGCAGGAACTGGCTGACATAACCAATCGTATCACGCCGAACGGCCAGCACTTCGCGTGGATCAGCGGTTGCCAGATCCACCATACGGTGTTCGTGGCGAATGAGGATTGAACCTGCATTCACGGCGTAATTGCCATAGACCATCTTAAGGATGGAGCTTTTACCGGCACCGGAAGGTCCACCAAGCACGGCGCATTCGCCTGCTTCCAGATTGAAGTCCACGCCACTTACGACTGGCAACTGTATGCCACCCTGCAAATGCATTGTGAACGTCTTCGCCAGACCTGACACGGTCAGCGGGGAGGATGTTCTAACTTGTGTCATTTCTCACCTCAGGCATGAAGTTTCGCTAATTTACGAACAACACGCTGCAAACATCTGTTTTAATTTACTAAACCTGCAGAATAGATGACACGAGCAGCTGCGTGTAAGGCGCTTGCGGGTCATCCAGAACGCGGTCGGTGAGGCCCTGTTCGACAATATGGCCGTCTTTCATGACCATGATGCGATGGGACAGAAGACGCGCCACTGCGAGATCGTGGGTCACGATGACAACCGAAAGGCCGAGATCGCTCACCAGACCGCGCAGCAGGTCGAGAAGACGTGCCTGCACGGACACGTCGAGACCGCCGGTCGGTTCATCCATGAAAACAAGACGCGGAGCCGTGACGAGATTGCGCGCAATCTGGAGACGCTGACGCATACCGCCGGAGAAAGCGCGGGGCTCGTCGTCGATGCGGTCAGCAGCGATTTCGACACGTCCGAGCCATTCAGTTGCCGTGTTGCGAATATTGCCATAATGGCGCTCGCCAACAGCCATCAGCCGTTCACCGACATTAGCACCCGCCGAAACGGTCATGCGCAGGCCATCCGAAGGATTCTGATGCACGAAGCCCCAGTCGGTACGCATCAGGAAGCGGCGTTCAGCCTCTCCGACCTTGTAAAGATCGCGGAACTCGCCATCACGCATCCGATATTCCACGCTGCCCGATGTCGGTTCCAGACGTGTCGCTAAGCAATTGAGCAAAGTCGTCTTGCCGGAACCGGATTCACCGACAATGGCCAGCACTTCGCCCGGCCACAGCGAGAAATCGATATCCGAACAACCGCGGCGGCTGCCATAAAACTTCGAGAGATTGCTGACTTTCAGCAGAGGTTCGGCGCTCATTTTAATACTCATTTCAGGGCTCCCCTGGCTGCGGCCTCGTTGTTCGCTGCCAGATGACCAAAGTGGCCATTCGCCTGACGATCTTCACAATAATCGGTGTCGGAGCAGACAAACATCGAGCCGCCACGGTCATCGAGCACGACTTCGTCAAGATAGACGCCGCGTGCGCCACACAATGCGCAAGGCTGTTTGAATTTCTGTACCTCAAATGGATGATCCTCGAAATCGAGGCTCACGACATCCGTATAAGGTGGTACGGCATAGATGCGCTTTTCACGACCGGCACCAAACAGCTGCAAAGCTGGCGACATATGCATCTTTGGATTGTCGAATTTGGGCGTCGGCGACGGTGCCATGACATAGCGCCCTTCGATCATCACCGGATAATCATAGGTCTTGGCAATATGGCCATGGCGCGCGATATCTTCGTAAAGCTTCACATGCATGAGGCCATATTCGGCAAGCGCGTGCATCTTACGCGTTTCGGTTTCACGCGGCTCCAGAAAACGCAGCGGCTCAGGAATGGGCACCTGATAGACAATCACCTGCCCTTCGCTCAGCGGATATTCCGGAATGCGGTGACGTGTCTGGATGATAGTCGCCTCACCCGTATGGGTGGTCACGGCAACATCAGCAGTTTTCTGGAAGAATGCCCGGATGGAAACGGCATTGGTCGTATCATCAGCGCCCTGATCGATAACTTTGAGCACATCATCCTGACCAAGAATTGCCGCCGTCACCTGCACACCGCCTGTGCCCCAGCCATAAGGCATCGGCATTTCACGGCTTGCGAACGGAACCTGATAGCCCGGAATAGCAATGGCTTTCAGGATAGCACGACGGATCATCCGCTTTGTCTGCTCGTCCAGATAGGCGAAATTGTAATTGGCCAGATCGCTCATTCTGCTGCTTCCTTGCCTTCAGCAGTATTGGCTGCTGCATCAGTGCTCTGGTTCTGCGTTTCCTCATACTCCGCACGCATACGGCGGATAAGATCGAGCTCGGCCTGAAAGTCCACATAATGGGGCAATTTCAGATGCTCGACGAAACCTGTCGACTGCACATTATCGGAATGGGAAATGACGAATTCTTCGTCCTGCGCGGGTGCTGTCACATCCGCATCGAATTCGCGGACACGCAGCGCCCGGTCGCAGAGCGACATCGACATGGCTTTGCGCTCGCTTTGTCCGAATACCAGACCATAGCCACGCGTGAACTGTGGTGCCTGCCTGGACGAGCCTTTGAACTGGCTCACCATCTGGCATTCGGTCAGCTGAACACGGCCAAGCGAAACGGCAAAGCCGAGCTCAGGCACATCGAAGTCAACCTCCACCTCACCAATGCGAATTTCACCGACAAATGGATGCGTGTTGCCATAACCGCGCTGCGTGGAATAACCCAGCGCCAGCAGGAAGCCTTCATCACCGCGCGCCAAAGCCTGCAAGCGCAGATCGCGCGGCATCGGGAACGTCCACGGCTCGCGGGTAAGATCGCCCGGCTCATGCCCTTCCGGCATTGCACCATCTTCTTCGATCATGCCGTTGACACCGAGAATATCGGTCACGCGTGGCGTTTCTTCAGGCTCAGTCACACGCACTTCCGGCTCGGGAACACTGACATCACCCGCCAGTTCCGGATCAAGCAGACGATGCGTATAGTCAAATGTCGGTCCCAACAGCTGCCCGCCGGGCAGGTCTTTATAGGTGGCCGAAATGCGACGTTCGATCAGCATATTCGCGGTCTCAAGTGGCAGCGAATAGCCAAAACGCGGCAAGGTGGTGCGGTAGGCACGAACCAGAAATATTGCCTCAATCAGATCGCCACGCGACTGGCGCACGGCAAGTGCTGCGAGTTCCCGGTCATAAAGCGAACCTTCGGCCATGACGCGATCAACGGCGAGACCCAGCTGTTCGGCAATCTGGTCAAGACGCAACGCCGGAACCGAGCGGTCGCCGCGACGGCGATCATCAAGCAGACGGTGGGCATTGCGGATGGCGGTTTCACCGCCCTTTACAGCAACATACATGGATTAGCCCTCAATCTTTTCGACAGCATGATCTTTTCCGAAAACTGGTTCCCACTTTTCGGGATCCTGCGCCAAACTTGCTATACGCGTGGTGCGGGGAAGCGCTGCAACTTTGCCGTCAGCGACGAGCACCAGATCTATGCCCAGCGGAAACAACGCGCCATTTTCACGCCATTGCGCAGCAAAATCCTGCGGCAAACCATCAACGGTCAGCACAGTTTCATTCTTGATGCCCGGGCCTTTGAGGCTGAAACCCTGCCCGCTCGTCAAAGACGAAACCGCCAGAACAACAGTCGTCGAACGATCCGGAAATTCAGGATCTCCCTGCGCGAAGGAAGAAAGTGCCGGCAACGATTGCGCATCCGTTACAAGTGCGAACTGCGCTTTCGACTGATCGCCGACGAGTGGTGCACCGGTATGGAATGTCAGCCATGCCGTTGCGTCCTGATTGGCTGCTATTTCAGCATCGACCCAGACGCTTGCGTCGTGATCAAGAAGCGTTGCTGCAATCAGGCCAAGCTCAGGCGTGAGCGGCTTTGATGGCGCAGCCGCACCAGGCAGCGAATGGATACGACCAGGATTGGCCATTGCGTGCATGAGCGCATGAAACGCCGACTGCGCTTCATTGACTGGATCAGCCAGTCCGCCTTCAAATGCAGAAGAAGAATGGAGCATCAATTGTCTCCCCGAACCATTGTGAAGAAATCGACTTTCGTGGCAGCAGCCTCATTGCGCCGTTTTGCATCCGCAGTATCGACACGACCACGCAATGCATTGAGCACGCTGCTTTCGATTGCATCGCGGGTGGCCTCGTCGAGCCAGAGTGCATCAAACAATGCAGCGAGCTTCGCCTTTTCCTGATCACGTCCCAGCGCATAGGAGTGCCCAACCGAGCCATTCGCCAGACGAACAGTTGCGCGGGTGACGGTTGCCTCGCCAACATTGAACGGGGCACCGCCGCCGCCAATACGACCGCGCATCATAACCAGCCCGGTTTCCGGACCACGCAAAACTTCAAATTCGGGCTTGTCTGCCCAGTTCTGCCAGAACGTCTTCAATTCTTCGCCGCTTGCGCGAGCGAGAAGCGCCATACTGGCCTGACGTGCTGCCTGCGTTGCATCCGGCGCCAAATTGCTTTTAGCGGCGGAGCCACCTCCACTTTCAACTGTGCTGTGCCGGGTAGTATGCCTCGTCGTGTTCATGAGCTTATCCGCCCTATCTAATCCGGTTGACTTGATCGCCTTATTTGTCTATTCATATAGACAACTATACAATACCAGAATGAATACACCCTGCCAATGACAGGACGATGACAATTGACGACAAAGGCGCAGATGAAAAAGAGTGGACGGATTGAGAGAAACAGCGGTGTAGCCATCTGGCGGCAGATTGCCGACGAGATACGCGGCGACATCATGGCCGGGAAACTTGCTACGGGCGCACGCATACCTGCCGAAATGGACCTGGCAGAACGATTTGGCGTCAATCGTCACACCGTGCGCAGCGCAATTGCGGCTCTTACGCAGGAAGGCGTCCTGCGCGCGGAACAAGGACGCGGCACCTTTATCGCCAATGCAAAACGCCTCACCTATCAGATCGGGCGCCGCACGCGTATTTCGCAAGCACTCGCCCCACAAGTGAGCGAAACCCGGGGCATACTGCTCAGCTCTTCTCTGGAAATTGCGACTGCCGACATCGCTCAGGCACTCGGAATGGATATAGGCTCCGAAGCGTTACGGTTAGAGACCATGCACAGCGCTGACGGGCACCCGATCTCAATCGCCACCCACTGGATAGATTCAAATGCTTTCCCGACTTTCACCGAAGATTATGCGGCCAGCGGTTCGATCACTTCAGCATTCAAAGCGGCAGGCGTCAGCGATTATTTCAGAAAATCGACTGTGGTATCCGCCCGCCATGCCGATCCTGACGATCTCAAACACCTCAAATTATCTCCCGGTGCAATCGTGCTGACAGCCCGCGCAATCAATATCGATACCGAGGGAAAGCCCATACAATTTTCTTTGACGCGGTTTTCCGCAGACAGAATGGAATTTGTTATTGAAAGTGATAATGAAAATAACTGAAACTCGGAACTGCCTTTGGCGACATCTTCGAAATACTCACAGAGGCGATGTGGTGTATGCTCTCCGAATGACCGTAATCGATCTCACGTTCGAGCGATCCAAAAATAATCCTTGCATTACCCGGGGTACCCACACGTGAGAATGACGGCGGTGCTCTGGTTCGCCTCGATGTCGTGGGCGACACCCGGGTAGATGTTAACTGGCAGTCCTCTGACCAACTTATCCGCGAAGACGATTGCGTGGCGCATGTCGCCGTACAGATCGCGGCTTACTTTCGCGGAGCGCTTCAAGTTATCAATTTGCCTATCGCTCCCACAGGTAATCCGTTCCTGCAGGATGCATGGTCGCATCTGATGAAAGTGCGCTATGGCACGACCATCACGCATCTCGATCTGGCGCAACGCCTGGACAAGCCGACGTGGGCAAGGGCTATAGTGGTGGGCTGGAGAGGGCTAAAGCAAGCTGGGTCGACGATGAGCAGTCTCTCCTTTTCCAGAGCCGCCGCGATCTTTTGGCGGGCGAAGTATGAACTCCCCGAAAAGCCTCCAATCGTAAGTCGACCCATTTGACGCCATTAATAGCTCCAAACGCGTCTGGAGCGCTTTGAAAAGAGTCATGAATTCTCGCTCTAATCCAAGCGTGTAAAACGAAGCCTCAATACACTTTTGAAAGACATAGCTGAAAAGTGGCCATCGGGACGACGTCATCAAAAGCACGATGCACTTCTTGAAACGTTTCTGATCGAACTGTTCAATTTTTATAGACAGTATGTTTATCGGAATAAAATAAACGTTATGATCGAATATCAAAATTAAGCTGTATGAATATTTCAAATGAACTGAAAAATTCAACGGGCCCTAATGCTACAATCCATTATCATTAAAGTCATTGCATTTCCGCTTCTTCTTGGCGCAATTCTGGCGCTTGCAACTTACCGACTTGAGCAGCAGCGAAATCTGGTCATCGCGTTTCTCGCTCCGTTGTTTGCATGTGTCATCATAATCGTTTTAGACGGTTTTCCAGGCTTTCCACCGGTGAGAGCTGCACATAAATTTCCGTACATACTGTTTGCTGGAGGTTTATTTTTTGCAATTTCCGCAAGGCTGTCTTTTCGTCGAAGTATCATTTATTGGGGCCTGGCTTTTGCATTGACGGTAGCCCTGCCGACCTGGTGGATGGGAAAATCTATTCTGATGAATAACAGTCAAAAAGCGACTGTCGTTACAATTCTCGTTCTTCTAACCGTGGCCGGCGCCTTCCTGTATAGATGTTTTGCAGTAGCTAAGGCAAAGCCTTTGCCCAACGTTCTTCCACAAGCCGTATTTGCCACGTCAGTCGCTGGTGCTTTGATTGCAATACTAGGCGGATATATGGGTATGTTGATGTTCAACGCCGCTCTGTCCGTCATGTTTGGGGGCTATTTATTCGTCTCTTATGTGCGATATCTCAGAAGTGATGCACAGGCTTTTGCGCTTAAAGGACAAGGCGCACTCGCTATAAGTTGGGTCGCTTTTATTGGCGTGCTCGTCACGGGTATTCTTGCACCCAAAGCCTCGGGCTCAGCGCTTATCCTGGCGACCTGCACTCTCACAGCTGTGCCATTGTCATATGTTTACGCACCTGTAGCGGGTCGCGTGCCCTATCTGCTTCGACCACTCCTTTTAGGAGTAATAGTAGCCGTCCCTGCACTTGCAGGTATTCTCGTGGCTGGCATGCAGTTTGCTGGCTGATACGTCCAATCGAAAAGGAAATCCAAATGAAATTTCTTGCGACAACCGCAACTGTTCTCGGGCTGGTAATGGCCGGAAACGCCTTTGCCGCAGACGCTTACGATATTGATCCTACCCATGCATGGGTTAGCTTCAAGACCAACCACAATGGCTGGGCTAATGCACATGGCACATTCAAAGATGTATCTGGTACGATTTCATTTGATAAAGACAACGTTGAGAACAGTTCGATTGACCTGAAAATTCAGGCTGCCAGCATCGATACCAATCATGAGCAGCGTGATACGCACCTCAAGAGCCCTGATTTTTTGAACGCTGAAGAATTTCCAGAAATTACCTACAAGAGCACGAAAATTGAAAAGACCGGCGACAAAACTGCGAAAGTAACCGGCGACTTGTCGATTGCTGGAAATAGTAAGCCTGTTACACTTGAAGTGATCTGGAATGAAGAATCAGGTTTGCCTTGGGATGCCAGTAAAATTAAAACCGGTTTTTCAGCAACCGGTGAGTTCGATGCAACAGAATTCAATATTCCAAAACTAGCTGATTCTGGCCTTGGACCTAACTTCAAGCTCGACATTGATGTTGAAGCTTTGAAGAAGTAACTTTAATTTATGCGTTTAAAATCAGACGTATAGCTGAGCATTTATCAGTCAGCGAGGTATTACTACGTGCCCCTCATCAACATTGATGAGGGATAAGGTCAAAATTTGAAGCACTGCCGGGGCAACTCCCCCGGCAGTGCTTTTTCAATGATTAGTCCACAAGACCCTAGGCAATAACATAGTCACCACGGTCAGGTGACTGACGCGCACCACCTGCAGAAATAACAACATACTGCTTGCCGGTCTCCAGCGAGCGGTAAGTCAATGGCCCACCCTGGCTACCCACGGGCAACCTTGCCTTCCAAACTTCCTTACCTGTCCGCCCGTCATATGCGCGGAGGTAGAAGTGTTGCGTTCCTGCAAAGAACACAAGGCCAGATTGGGTCGCAAGTGTTGGTCCAAGCGTTGGCATACCGATGGCAATGGCAGCCCCATGCGAATACTCATAGGGCCTGGATCCTGAACCGTTCCGACAGGTAGCTGCCAAACAAGCTGATGCGTTTTCAAATCAACTGCCGTGAGTGTACCAATTGGTGGCGCCTGACATGGCACACCAAGAGGCGAGAGAAACTGTTCGCGCGCACCATAGGGTGTGCCAAGCTGAGGAACTACGCCCATTTCGATGCTGTTGCCAGCTTTAACGTGATCACGACGGATCATGTAATTGGCAAGACCAAGACGCATATCATTGACAAACATGTAGCTGGCCGTCGGATCAATAGAGACCGACCCCCAATTCATGCCGCCGAGCGAACCCGGCATTTGCAACGCGCGGTCAAGACCCGGAGGGGTAAAAACACCCTCAGGACGCATACCCTTAAACCGATAGACCAACTCCCGCGAATACGGGTCCTTCATGGGAACGGTCAGCGGAAAGCGAGCGATTAGTTCTCTCGTGGTGGCATTGTCGATGAACGTCGCTGTTGCAACCTGGCTTCCCGCCGTTATTTTCACTTTTATGCGACGATCATTGGTCTGCTTTCAGCATCCGATAATTCCTTTACATGCGGAGGTGGTTACAACAGCCTGAGGTCCGACAAGCTTCCTTATCGGAATCTAGAAAATGGGCCTTCCCCCTTGCTCAAATTCCTGACTATGCTCTCCATGACCCGATGCTGAGTCTGCTTACCGAACCGTGTCTGGCGCTCATCAGATGCAAAGACGTAGCGCACCGCGCTTCAACGATCTGTCCATTGCATTCCTTCACGAGTGCGGTCTGATTGGCCCGCAGTAAGCCGCGAAGGAAGTCTGCATCGTGGGAGGCGATGAACAGAAACCGAGGGCCAATTAGCAAGGCAATATGGCTGCCATTGCTGTCCAGACCATTTTGTCCTGATGACCGGACGATCCGATGTCAGGAGTAGGGGAGCGGAGGCCGGGTTTGCAGTATGCGCCAGTGCATCGTTTTGATCGATGTTTCGACCTCATCATGCCCTGGTAGGGTGTTCAACGTATTGAATATGGCCGACTATTTAGCCACGGCAAGTAGGCCGAGCAGATATTCTGTAAACGTGGCTGGTTCTCCCCCCGACCGCTTCTCCTGATATTTCCTTTCAGCCTTCCCACTTACTCGGCGGAAATCCTCAATCCACCACTCCCGAAACATGTGAATGTCTTCAGGCCATCGCAGGAGATGCGACAGTATAAAGCGCCTCCAGGCTGATCTGCTCTCCCAAGTCCAATCCGCGAGATGACCGTGCCGGTATAGCAGTTCAAGGGTTTCCGCAGCATTGGTGTCCAGCGGCTGGAAATACTTGGTTTCGAAGATCTGCGCGACGGCCGGATCGTGGCCCTCATTTCGTACTGGCGGTTTTAGAACCCTATTGCCTCGGGTGCCATTGCCAGGACGACGTAATAGAGGCCGATAGAAAACCCGGCCGCCATGGCATCGCGCATCATGGTGACGGCCTGCTATTTGCTCAGGGTGATCTCGTAGATGAATGATGTTTTGGGGGCGATCATCTCCGCGAGCTTGTGGATGGCCGCCGCTCGCCCGCCACCGGTCCCGGTGAGCTCCCTGGAGACCTCATCGCATTGATCCAAACGCCGTCGAGCTGCAGCTTGGCATAGGCAGCGGACTTGCCGTACCCGTTGGGGCCGCCCAGAATGATTCAAGATGGCTTAGCCAATGATTACCGCCCCATGGCGGCATGAACACGAATGTCCTCGTGTTTGATTCGATCCTTGACCTTTTTCGCCAGATCCTTGGCGGAGATCGGCAAGCCCAGACGACGGCGCTCGGCAATTGCTTCGCGGCCGATTTCCTTGAGGGCTTCCTCGTTCTCGTCGTACTTCTTCAAAAGCATCGTCGATCTCCTATCAACTCAATATAGCGCGTCCGGCCCGCTGCTGCAAATCAGGGTGTTTCGACTTCGAACGAAAGATAGGGGAAGGTCGTATCGATGGTCGCATAGTGTTTGATCTCATAGGCGGGCAACGTGATCGGGAATGCTCCCGAACCGTCCACGGAGAAGTGCGGCGGCTATGGTTTATACTATTGGGTCCATGGAGGAATTGCGGCCTTTGCGATCAAACTATTTTTTTTAGGCCGCAACGCCATCTTTGCGAAGGCAAAGGAAACTACCAAGCCTGTTTCAATTCCGATACATTACATTTAAACTCTTGTTTTCCAACTAGTTATCATGACGTTGTTAGTTAAGACCTATCTGGTTGTTCGGCTTCGCCTGGGTTGGGATTTTCGGCCAGACAGGTACCAATATTTATTGAGCAGCGAAGGCTGCTGACTTTGCCTCTAAATGCCGCCGATGAAGGGCGCACTTCTGCAATAATATGATGTTCACACTCTGAGGAGTTGGGGCCGATCCTCAATTATCTATAGAAGTGCGATCTCCTTATTTTATTTTGGATGGCATGCGCGACCTAAGCTTTTCCCATCCTTTGAATAATCCACGATTGCTCGTGTTTTCAAAAATCTCGTCTGGTCCATTTGGGTCGAGTATCTCATTTTCGGCCAACCACTCTTCTAACCCCGATAGCTCGGGTAATTCATAAGGAACCAAACTCCGTCCGTTACCACGAAGTTCATCGATAGTAGCAATCAGAGAACCAGTTTCCTTAAGTGTCTGGGATACGACTGTGACATCAACACCGAGATGTTCAGCGAGCAAATCATTTCGAAGGTTGGCTATCTGGGCGCACAGTGGCTTTTCGTCATTCATATCGGTAGAAAAAATAACATCACATTCTGTATCCAACCGCATTGAGCGATTGTTGAAATTTGATGATCCAACACGCAGAACTTCATCGTCCACCACCATAACTTTCGCATGAACATAAATTGGTTCACCACCCTCAGTCTGAGGATGGAACATACGCAAGCGGCGGTTTCGGTCCAGGCGCTGTAGAGCCTCCATTAATTTTGCTCGTGCAGTATTCATTGCTATTGGTTCGAGCCACCCCTCGGCAGAGTGCGGCGTCACAATTATGATTTCAGGAGGATTCTCCTCCAAAAGGCGCTGGGCAATTGCATGGGCTATCTTGCGCGATGCAAAATATTGGCTCTCCGCATAGATCATACGCTTCGCATGACCGATCATATCAAGCCAAGCCGTTTCTATCTCATGAATAGCTTCCTGATTGCTCATCTTAGGAAGGGTCCGAGCAATTCCGAGCTTTAGATCTTGAAACGTCGGATTTAGCTTATGAGGCCAGCAATCGTGGGTTTGCTCGCATGGCTGTAAAGCTTCCTTTGTAGCAGCCTTCCAACGAGCACGCGCCAAATCCCCGATCGCTTTGGCAGCATCTCCATCAAACACGCTGGTAGCATCGTGCCACGGCGTTTGGATGTGGCCGTCAGGACTGGTTCGCCTGGGATCGCCATCTATATGTTCGCGCGTATCCCAGCGCTGCATCGTTAGATCGATGCCGCCGCAAAAGGCAAGACTGTCATCAATGGCAACGATCTTCTGGTGGTGTGATCCTGCAATGGGATGCTTTGCATCCAGCCTCAACGTAATACGAGGGTGTGCCTTCCACCGCAATATCGTCCAGAGCGTGTTACCGCGCAGCATAGCTTTGAACGCACCCGTGTCCCAGCGCAAAAGACGGATTTCCAGTGAAGGTGTGCGATCCGCAAGCCATAAAATGAAATCACCAAGCCGCTCTGGTCCGCCATCAGCGTTATCACCAAACGTGATACGAGTGTCAAAATCCCAGCCGACGAGCATAATTGAACGTTTGGCGTTCAGGAGCGCATTGCGCAGAAATATGAAATAGTCAGCCCCGTCAACAATGAAGGCAAACCGATCCGCACTCTCAATGCGCCAGCAGTTTTCTCCTGGACGCAGCAGTGGATTTTCACGCTTTGAACGCACGAACTGCCTCGACAAGACGCTTCATATCTGTTGGTTTTCCGAGGTTATTGACGGCAGCCAGAACACCATAGCGAGCAAGTTCTGTGTCAGACGTGGCGCTCGTAAGCACGAAAGGAATACCGCGAGATTGCAACTTAAGCGCAACAGGGGTTACTTTCTCCCGACCGAGGTTAAAGTCAAGAACGGCGGCGTAAGGGCTTTCTTGTTCCAGTAAATCTAAGGCGGAGCTGACAGATCCTACCGGACCTAGTACCAGAAACCCTCCGTCCTCAAGTGCCTGCTCAATCTCCATCGCGATAAACATCTCATCTTCCACAACAAGAATGAGGTCTTTGTTTTTGATGTCGTCCACCGTGACTTTATTCATATCCTCACACTGCAATTCTGATCGTGGCGATTAAACCATTCTTCTCGTAGTTTAGTTCCACGGTTCCGCCAGCTTGAGCCGCCGTCGCCTTGATTAAACTCGTGCCGTATCCCGTACGGACAGGCTCCTGAACTGTCGGGCCATTCTCTTCGCGCCAGTGACACACGACGTATGTACGGTCTTTCGGACCAAGCTCCAAGCGCCATGAGATATCGACTTCGCCGTCTGATACAGAAAGAGCCCCGTACTTCACGGCGTTTGTAGTAAGTTCGTGAAAAATCATGCTAACAGGCAGAACTTTTGAAGCTGCTATTTCCACGGATGGACCAACACATCGAATCCGATTTAAGCCTGGTTCGCTAACGGATTGTTTCACCAGCAAGTCAAAATCAGCGGTCTCGTTCGTGGCCGCTATTTCCTGTGCGCGGAACGTCGTTTCCAATCGCCCAAGCAGCACCTGGCGAAATTCGGCCGCCGTTACGTCCTTCACCTCTGTTTGCATTGCGATTGCGCGCACAACGGAGAATAAATTCTTCATCCGATGGCGTGTTTCAGAAATGATAAACTCCATTTCCGCCGTTTGGTGCTGACGCTCTGTCACATCATCGAAGAGAACAAGAACATTTGAACTATTGTCATCAGATTGAACCAAGCGGCGTGCGTCGACCAGAAAGGTGCGAGGACCAATAGACGGAAAATCGTGCTTAACCTCAAATCCAATGACGGCAACCGCTCTGGGAATGACTGCAGCGATCAGATGTCGTAGTTCCGTGATATTCCACTGTCCATCGCCAAGACTAAAGAAGCTCTTATCGAGGATGTCATCCCGCTCCACTTTAAACGTTTTGATGAAAGCATTGTTTGCAGTTATCACGTGCAAATTCTGATTAAGAACCACGATCGGCTGGGTCATCGTATCCACAACGCCCTGTGCTTGCACATGCCCGCTTCTAAGGAGACGGTAAAGATCTTCTAACATAGTGTATCCATAAGTTCCTGACAAAAGCCAAAGCGAGCCACTTCAGCCAATAGGTTTGGAGGTTTCTAGCCTTATCTTAATTAAAGACGGCAAGAAGTTAAGAGTGTTGATCCCGGCGCTATGCGAAATTGCTAATATAAACCGTTGCAACCCCAAAATGGTTGCATGGAATTCAAGGATTTCTGATATTTGAATCAGTTTTGCACTATTTCCCGGCTCGGCGACTGTAATGAATCTTATAATTCAACCACATCGAAAACGGCAGAAATTTAAATTTTTATGATGGGACGTAATTTCACCGTTTTTTGATAATCTTAGTCACCCATCCAGAATTAGAGGAAAACTTATAAGAAAATATTGCAGAGTATATTTATCTGCTCTCGTTAATCGTGCAGAAGATAAAAGAAAGAGGAATATTCATGCCTATGATATTTAAATCATCGTAATTTATACATCTAAATGAGATCTATAATTGGCTCTGGTATGTCATAGACACTGTAAACATACGAAAGAGCCAGCTTAAAAAAAAGCGAGCCGCAAGGCTCGCTTTTAATTCATTAAAGGTATCGGTTTCTTTCTCGTTCAATCTCTTCTGACGTATAGGGTTCAGCGTTGGGATCAAAATTCTGCCAGCCTTCGCGGGTATATACCTCGCGACGTGCGACAACATCAACGCGTGACGCGCCTGCCAGAATTGCGTCTGCTTCAGCTGCCCTGTTTTCAGGGACGCGCGCAGTCACCAGTGAGCCACCACGACGGACGCTTTCCGCATAAACATGCGCATCCTCTTCTGAAACGCCCGACTCCGTCAGCGCTCCAATAAGGCCACCTGCTACGCCACCGACCACGGCACCACCAACTGCACCGGCCAGAGTAGCGGCGAGCCAACCCGCAGCGACAACCGGACCAACACCCGGAATCGCCATAATTCCCAAGCCGGTTAACAAACCGCCGGCACCGCCGATTGCCGCACCTATTCCAGCGCCCACACCCGCACCTGCTCCAGCGTTGCTTTCACCCTCTCGGTGATGAGAAACGATAGAAATATCATCAGACGGAAAGCCGGCCGCTTCCAAGCGGTTAACTGCATCTTTCGCCGCATCATAATTATCAAATAGTCCGGTAACAGTTTTCATTTTACGCTCCGATAAAGATTGTTTTGAAAGATGAAGGCGGCTCTGAAACGAGCTTTACATTGCCTTCGTGGTTACATTTCCCTGATAATCAAGCTGGACCTGAACCTTGTCTGCCCCCTTCATTGCAGAGGCATTCCAAATCCCATCTTCCCCGAGCTTAAGATCCATGACACCACTATATCCGGCTTCTTCAATTCGGGATTTTGCCTGATCCTCAGTGAAGCTATTCTCGCCTTTCACTGGTGCGTCGGGGTTCTTATCGCTTGGTGTACTAACCGCCGGCGTCTCTTTCGCCGTCGAACCCGTATCGGGAGCCGAAGTTTGAGCAAAGGCAACAGAAGGCGCAAGAAAACATGCGCCGACTAGCGCTATGGTGCTGATTTTCATGATGTTTCTCCAATATTCAAACTTATTGTTTGGATACTGAATAAACGCATGAATACGTTATCGGTTCCGTGAGCTAAGCGTTTGTATGAAGAATAACTGTGCCACCCTCCTTGATTGTCACGAGCTTGCCCCCGATTACGTTTTAAACTCTTATCTTAACGAACATTTTTTCCGAGAAGTGTTTTAAACCTCTTTGAATGGGCCCTAATAAATTCCGTGCATCACTGCATCGTAATGATCTTCAATGGCTGTGGTGCAGTCGCATGACTTTTTACGCAAAGCGGCCTCATCCTCAATGATAACAACACCACGCTTTGTTGAAATAACCCCTTCTGCGCGGAGTTGCCCTATCGTCCTTGTTACAAACGTTCGTCCTACACCAAGCATTTCGGATAACTGGTCATGGGTGAGTTCAAAATGATCTGAGTTTGTTCTGGCAGATGCAGACAGCAGCCATTTTGCCGTTCGCTGGGTAATTGTGTGGGTTGCGTTGCAGGCTGCCGTTTGAAAGACTTGCGCCATCAGGCAATCTGAGTATCGCGCAAACCAGTGACGTAAAGTTATCGATTCCATTTTGACCTGCTCAAGAGCAGATGTTTTAATCCTGTAGAACCGCCCGGAATTACGCACTATTGCTGTTGCGTAGGCTTGAAGGCTACCATTTGAAACGATGCCACCTATTGCACCTTCTCTGCCGATTAGTGCAATTTCGACGGCACTGTTGTCCTCATCAACCCATCTCTGAAAACTGGCCATCGCGGGTCCGCAAGGAAACCATGTATTTACAACATCGTCACCGGCTTTATGCAAAATAGTAAGTGCCTCCAGATCAGCGGTAATTGTATGGGGGAGCAATTTTTTCCGATCCTCCTCGCTGAGCATCATCAACAGCAGGTTATCTGAGAAATCTTGCATCGATTGAATGCTCATCGAAAGCGTTTCCTTTATTCACTCTGGAACTGTCCATAAGTGGACAGATGGTTGCCGTTTGATATGTTACTTTTAGACATAACGAATATAGCTGATTGGAAATTTGGATTTGCCGATAGCGGAAATGAAAAGAAGCCAATCGACAAGCTTTGTGGTGCATTGCAAACGAATAATTCACCATTGTTATTATCAGACCCCTCGACAAATACCCGTTTGATTTGACTTCGTGAGAAAGTGTGCCGTTCGTAATGTCCCTATCTGAGCCGGTTAACCTCACAAATTGCGATCGCGAACCTATTCATATTCCGGGCTCAATACAGACACATGGTTTTATGCTTGTTGTTGATCCGGTAAGCCAGCGCTTGCTGTATGCCTCTTCCAATGTTGCTTCATTAACGGGCTATAGTGGCGATTTGATCCCTGGAATGGAAATTTCATTGATCATCGGCGAGAAAAATGCGCATGATTTTCGCAATGCTGCCGCCAAAGCAAGAGAACCAGGTCTATCTTCAATCTTAATAGGCTTGGGATTTCCTGGACGGCCAACGTTGTTCGATGCCATCGTTCACTCACACAATGGTAAGACTTTTATCGAGTTTGAACCTTGCCATGATCGTGGCCAGACAGCAAGACAAGAGCTGGATCTGACGCGCTCAGTCATTCACAGGCTCGGACGCGAGGAAAGCGTTGATCTTGCGGCAACAGCGGCCGCACGTCTCATGCGTGCCATGCTCGGTTATGATCGGGTGATGGATTATCGCTTTCTTCATAACGGCGCCGGTCGTGTTATTGCTGAGGCGAAATCGGCATCATTAACGAGCTTTATGGGACAGCATTTTCCAGCAAGTGATATTCCAGTTCAGGCGCGCAGGCTCTACATTAACAATACCATTCGGATGATTTCCGATACGACATCCAACCCTGTAGCGTTGACCCCTGCACTGAGCCTGGGTGAAGAACCAGTTGATATGTCGTTTGCGCAGTTGCGAAGTGTTTCGCCAATTCATTGTCAGTACCTGAACAATATGGGTGTCGCAGCTTCGCTTTCTATATCCGTAATCGTGGATAGAGAACTCTGGGGATTGATTGCATGCCATCATGACGCACCCAAAGTGACACCTCTGCCGCTGCGTACTGGTGCCGAATTGTTCGGCCAGTATTTTTCACTTCACATTGCCGCCTGCGAACGCCACGCAACACTGCAAGCTGCTGCCGATGTGCGAGCCAAGTTGGATACCATCGTTTCTCGACTTGGCGTGAATAGTTCGATGCGTGAAGACCTCATTGGACAATTGCCCGAATTTGCGAAACTTGTTTCCAGTCACGGTGCTGTGATATGGATGAATGACACGTGGTTTCAGCATGGCGATACGCTGGATCAACACTCTACCCTACATCTTCTTAAAAGGGCCAGAGAACAGAACAGCGCCGCCGTATTCTCAATGCCGAGCTAAATCACCGGGTTAAAAACATTCTTTCTCTGGTCAAATCTATCGCCAAACAAACAGGCATGGGGGCACAGAATGTCGAAGGCTATGCACACACACTGGAAGGACGCCTTCGGGCACTCGCAGTCGCACATGATCACTCTCTCGACATTACGAAAAGTGGGCTGATTAAGACGCTGATTGAAAGCGAGGCTAATCTTTATCGCGACAGTGCAGGTTCGGACAAAGTTTCCCTTAAAGGTGAAGCTCTCAGTCTGGATCAGCGCGCCTACAGTGTACTGTCACTTGTTGTACATGAGATGATGACCAATGCAGCAAAATATGGCGCACTCTCCACGAGCAATGGCCGGTTGGATATTAGCTGGCATCTCGAAGCGAATGGAGAATGCAGGATTGTCTGGCAGGAGAGCCAAGGTCCTGTCGTTGTACAGCCGACAAACACCGGCTTTGGAACCAAGCTGATCAGAAGCTCATTTGAATATGACTTACCGGGAAAAGTTCATATCGAACACAAGTCCGATGGGCTCTACGCAACATTTCAAATTCCCGCAGCATATGTTGGTTCAGAAGAACTCATGATGATCAGGGAGGCTCCATTATATATATCAGAAAAACCTCAACTGAAGGGCACTTCCATTCTCGTAGTTGAAGATCAGAGTCTTATCGCTATGGACGTGGAAGACACACTGCGCGAAATGGGTGCGCAGGACATAAGACTGGTCAGTGATGCCGAAGAGGCTATGGCTGCCCTTTCGACTTTCAAATTGCACATAGCGATCCTGGATTTCAATCTTGGCTCCATTACGTTAGAGACTGTCGCAGAGTATCTTTCTGAACGCGGAATTCCATTCATTTTCATGACTGGATATAGTGATCAGTCATCCATTCCTGAACGCTTCCGGCATATCGAAGTTATCCGCAAACCTATCGATATTTCATCGCTCATTATAAAGTTGAATTCAATGATTAATGCACAGATCTGATCGAAAGGGATGTGCTCTCAATAATCGTTATTTTTAATTTTGATAGTTTTAAACTTGATGAATAGAGCTTACCCGTTTCGTTTACCGGGCAGCTTTCTTAAGATTATGGGTCGTAGATTTTCAAATACTTCTGGCTTGGTATCGGAAAGACACTCGATTGCAGCTTCCACGAGGTTGAGTGCCAGAAAATCAGCCTGGCTTTCTTGTTGCAATTTCTTGCGATCAAATGGCGTCTCGTTCGTGGTTATCTGCCATAATGCCAGTCCGATACGGGCCGCTGGATTGAGACGTCTCAAACGCCGTAGAGTAAACTTGGCGCGATGTGCGGAGGATAAGTCCAGCACGCAAAGAACAATCGCAGTGGCACCTGCAATGTCTTCCTTGCGCAATTGACTGGGTTGAGTTTGCTCCTGATCAATCACCTTGGTTTGCGCTGCCTGAACCGACAAAACCTGCGCCAGCATCGCAGCCGTAATATCATCCAAAGGACCACGACCGCCTACACAAATTATAGATTTGTTTTCACCTGAGGGGATTTGCAACATTTCGCCATCTTCAGTGTCTGATATTGCATCAACAGAGACAGTTTCTTCATTATCCTCTTCTTCATCGGCTATTTGTTTGAGATTTGCGACCAGCATTCTGGAACTCTGTGAAATCTGTTGTAGCTGTGTGTCACTGAGAACGCCGCGAATGCGATCCTGTTCTGCAATTAGCAGCGCTGGAATGGCTACATTGCCGTAATATTCTACTAAAAATTGGTCTGATAATAATTCAAGCGCGTTGTCGGTGGCCTCATTAGGATCACCAGCCAGAAGTCGTTGATAAAGCCTCTCTTCGGGATTGAGTACCGGCTCCGATCCAAAAAGAATTTCAAGAAAGCGAAACTGCGGAACATAGCGCCCCAGAACGACCAAACATACGGTCAGTGGGGTTGAGAGTATCAATCCAATCGGACCCCATAACCATGTCCAGAAAATTGCAGAAACGATAATTGCTAAAGGTGACAGGCCGGTCCGCGATCCATAGAGCCACGGCTCAATTACATTGTTACTGATGAGTTCAAGCAAAACGAAAAGTGCGATGGTCCATAAAACAAGATCCCATCCGGGTGCTATCGCAAATGCCAGAAAGAGTGGCATTATCGCTGCGATAACCGGACCAATATATGGCGCAAATCGTAAAACTATTGCCAGCATGCCCCATAAAAGTGCGTTCGGTACACCTAAAATCCAAAGCCCAATGCCCAACGGCACGCCATAACTGATATTTACGACCAGCTGTGTGAGGAGATAGCGCCCCACACGCGTACCCGCCTCCTGCAAAGCTGAGGTGGTTCGATGAAGATCCCCATGACCCACCAGACGGATAAACCGATCTCGTAATTCTTCTCTCTCGAGAAGCATGAAGACCACCACCACAATAACGAGCCCCATAGTCGCAAGCGGCCCGATAAGCGGCCCCACGATTGTTTCAAGCGTTTGAATCGGATTTCGCTGTGAAAATATTTCTACGAGAATCGGCTTTCGCTGGGGCTGTCCTGAGACGGCCTTATCGACAGTTTGTCCCTCGTCCTGACTGATTTCCGCACCAATACGTTCCGCAAAGCTGTTCAGCCGATTAAGCAGACCATTATCGGTCCCAGTTTCTTTAAGCGTACGAATTTTCTCGATGATATTGTATTGATAAGTCGCGATGTTCTGACCAACTTCATTGACTTGAAATGCCAAGATTGCGCCAAACAATCCAATAATCAGAAACCCGCCCGTAACGCTGGTGATAATGGCAAACAAACGCGGCAAACCGATACGTCTGAGATAAGCGACAATCGGCGCCAGCATGAAGGTTAAGAGCACAGCAATGGCTAGTGGCAGGAAAACGTCTTGAGCAAAATAGAGAATAGCAACGACTGCGGCGACAGCTGCTAGTGCAGGAAGCCGCGATTGTTCCTGCGCTACAGCTAAAGAGTGGTTACCACGTCCAAGACCGCGCTGCATCATACCTCTTGCTCATTCGTGTTCCTATTGTGAAAATTGATAAGTAGAGCTGGCATTTAAAATGGCAAAGCATCTGAAAAGAGTGTTGCCTAAGGAAAATATTGTTAGGCTTTAATAAATATAACAGCCCCTATCGACAAGGCAAACCAGATACCGTGTTTACCACGATACGCAGAAAGCTCACTGCTTAAAGCAATGAGCTTTTCATAAAATGCGCAATCTATCAGGCTTTATCGATAACGCTTTTTACGGCATCTTTGGCCTTACCCTTGGCCTGCTGTGCATCGCCCTTGGCTTCCTGAGCCAGACCTTTGGCTTGCATCTCTTTGTTATCAATGGCTTTGCCGATTGATTGCTTAGCTTTACCAGCGAGTTCGTTAGCCTTTCCGGATACCTTATCTGAGGTACTGCTCATTTTAACTATCTCCGTAAACTATGTTTTTGTAACTTCATTTTAACAACGATCATCGCTAAAATTGGTTCCAAGGGAGTTTTCAATTTCGAAGTCCAGCACTCTGAAATCAGCGTTGAGACCCGGAGTGCGTCATTAATAGAACGGAACCCAACCTCGCATCACGCCCTACCATGAATTGCCAGACGAGACGCAGGGAGAACATGATGATAAGCACCAACAAACCTGGAAAATCTAATCAACGATACGGTTGAGGATAAATGTCACATTTTCAAATAAGAGTTTTACTAAATTGGCTCACGCCCAAATTATGCGGGGATCGCCCAGCTGGCCCATAGCGCGCAGTTGTTAAACGCAATGGGCGGATGCGATTGCTGATATTTGAAGGGAGGCCTTTGTATTCTTCGGTCCAGACTTCAAACCTGTTAAGCTGATCTGGCCCAAAGGTTGAAAATAGCGGAATGTCGCTGGCGTCTCTGCCACGCGCCACGAGAACCCGCCCTATCCTTGGTTGGTTATGACAGGGATCAAAAATGGCCTCAGACACAGCGTTGCAAGGTATCCGCCATATCCCGTCTGGGAGAAAAGCTCACCTATATCCATAACCAATGGGAAGGTCTGCAAACCTTCTTAACGGATGGTCGCGTAGAGATCGACCCAACACGGTTAAAACCTCATCCGGCCTATCGCTCTTAATCGCAGGAATGCGCTCTTTGCAGGTCTCGACGAAGGCGGCATCGCTTGGGGCCGCATCGCTTCGCTGATCGAAACTTGCAAAATCAACGATGTCGAACCCTTTGCATATCTCAAAGCAACACTCACTGCAATCGCAGCCGGACATCCCCAAAGCTGCCTTGATGATCTGCTCCCATGGAGCTTTAATACGTCAAGCTAAGAAACATGCGCAACGCAGCGAACGCTTACGCTGTAACCTGCATGCTAGCCTTCATTGAATTGGTCAGGCCTATCTTCATTCTTGTGGCTGCCACTAATCATTTAGGTTCAATATCTAACGGCAGCAGTTATCTTTTATGGGAAGCATGACAAAATCATTATGGATTATGTCGACGTAGAAAAAATAATATCGTTATTCTGTAGCGATTTTACCAGTTTCCCCAGCCCGACTGAATTTGATCCCTTAATAAGCACATTATCGCCATCTGAAAGCCACTGCCCAATTCGGCTTGGAGTATTTCAACGTTTTGGTACCATTTGCCGAAGGGACTTGTTTCCAAAATACCCTCTAGTGCATTCCAAAAAAACTTCATTAAGGCTCCACATGCAAGAACGCAGTCTGGTTTTAAAGCAGCCACACGCAAAGCTAAATCTTCATGATATTTAATTGAATTATCGCCAAGTTCCAGCATATCTCCAAGTATGAGGATCTTGCGTGAATGTTTTGGAAGTGTATTAAATATCGAAAGAGCATATTCCATTGAGAGGGGGTTGGAGTTGTAAGATTCATCGATAATATTTATCAATTTGCCGTTAAAATGGATGCTAATATTCTCGCCTCGTCCCGAAAGCGAATTAAACGTACTCAATTTCTCAATAAAATCATCAATTTCTAGTCCTAGAATACTCCGAACAGCCAGACAGGCTAAGCTGTTGATTGCCATATGCAGGCCTCGAGCTGTCATTGCATATTCAACAATACGACCTTCAATTGTTCGCGCAGTTATGGCATTCAATTCCGGGTCAAATTTTAAGATCTGAAAGTCAGCATCAAGTGATTCACCATAGGTCACTATATTAAGACCACGCTCAACCGCTTTACTTCTTAACAATTCAAAACAATGCGTTTCCCGAAAGATTACGGCCCAACCCTTAGGCTGGACACCCATAAAAATATTAGCTTTTCTTCGAGCGATATAATTCAGGTCTTTTCCGGGTGGCAGATGGGATGGCGCGATGTTTGTGATTACGGCGATATCTGGCCTAGCTAGTTTGATATTCTGAAAATTGGGGGCATTAATGGCGCTTACTGCGGCTTCCATTACCACGAGATCGGTATGTTCATAAGTATTCGCTAAAAGATGAAGCAGTCCGACCCGGGAATTATAATTTGTTCCCGCGTTGGAACTCACACTTCGATCAAACGACATAGCGTGCGCCAGCATGGCACTAAAAGTTGACTTCCCTGCACTCCCCGTAACGGCAACGACTTTTCCCCGCAGTCGCTGACGACCTGCTATACCCAACTGCATCAACGCATGAAGGGGATCATCGACTTGAAGCGCAGGCAATGACGGGCAAAGGGCCGGCAATGGGCGCGCTATGATTGTACCTGCGAGACGATGCTGAATTTTCACCAGCCGTTGATGCGAATCCCAATACTTTCCGGAAAGTTTCGAATACAATTCGTGACGGGCAACAATCTTAGTATCTGTAGCCACAAACATTCGGGGTTCAGGCATATCCTCATTGAATATCATATTCGACTTATGTGAGATTGAACCGACGTACCAATGAGGCGGCGGAGCCGTAATCCATTTTCCACCCGTGATTTGTTCAATTTGGTTTGCATCCCATAATACTTTTGGCAATTGCGATATCTTTTTGTCTGTCGCCAATTTATAAGTGGGAACGTTTGCCCTGAGTACGGCAAAAGCTTCAGTTGGTGACAGAGCAAACGGTACTTCAATTGGAAGCTTTTTTCGATCAATGACCCCGTCTTTAGATCTAAGACCCACAAAAAGACTTAAGACATCGTCCCGCCATTTTTTGACGAGAGGGGGGCGTAAGGCATAGAGGTCACGATAGATCGTGCCTTTGGACCAGCGACTTGTCGGCCACATCCAGTCACAGGGGTCATGATCGCAAGACGCGCCCCATCGCCCGACACCCACGCCATCACTATTTTCGGCTATGAAATCCAATCGCCAGTCTTGTGTGGTAGCCTCAGACAAAACCCAGTAGGATTCAACCCACATTAAAGCACGGCTGACCAATATTTCAGGACTAATCCGAACCCCCACCAATTCCAGAGGGCCGAGTTTTACTGGTGTCGAAAGCTTTATGTCTTCTGGAACTGCATCAACAATACAAGCGGATTGTGGCGAATGAAGTGGCTGCTGGTGAGGTTTCTCTGAAATGAAATCAGTAGTTCCCCCCTGTTGTAAGATGGGTCGAATGGGTGGATGCAAATCAATCACACCGGCGCCATTATCCATAACGTGCAAGCTGGTGCCAAACTCTTCGCACTTTTTCATATAACGCCGGGTGGCATTACGCGATGATATTTCATCCAAATTCGTTGTCGTGCAAAATCCTATCTCAAGGGGAGTGAAGTATATTTTTTTTACGCCTAATCGACTAACCTCGAGTGTGAAAATCGCCGTATCTTTGTCACTTCTCCTAATTGCATCAAACAACAAATCACCAGCATCATGTATGATTGGCCGACCTTTGTATATCTCGATACCCTGTAAGACATGCGCGGAAGAACCAAGTATGGCATCCGCACCAGCGTCAACTACTGCGTGACCGACAGAGATCTCACTACGGGAAGGGTAATGCTCATTATTTGCGCCCCAGTGGATTGCTACCAAAACAACGTCCGCAACCTGCCGCGCCTTGGCAATCAGCGGTTTAAGGCAAGAATACCAAACATCTGGTTTATTGATGTCAAGAAAAGCATGCCCTGCCGCGAACTCTGTTGCAGCAAAACTTCTTTGGGTTGAATCAATCGCAAAAAATGCGATGGTGACGCCCTTCACCCTGCGAATAACAGGTGTGAAAGCCTCTTTGAGAGTGGAACCCGACCCAGCATGATCAATCCCAGATGCTTTCAACCACTGTGCTTGCTCCATTAACGCGACAGAGCCATAATCACCACTATGATTATTTGCCGTCGCGACCAGTTGTATGTTCGCCTTTCTTAAGGCAGAGAGCATTTCGGGACGTGCGCGATAGTAATAGGAAGCCCTTTCTCCCTTGTTCAGCCCTTCTTGTCCATGCGTTGCGATTACACACTCTAAATTAGCGATATTCAAATCTGACCTTTGGAGGGCAGAAATGCTACCAAGAGAAAAATTTTCTCTATTTTCTTGATAAGCATAATGGAACCGCCGTCCAACGTTTACATCACCACCCCATGATATCCATACGGTTTCAGGTGATTTCGAAATCATGTGCATATCGCCCATTCTGAATATCTTTTGGTGGGTTGATTGGCGCTGCTGCTGAGTTTCTGTAATGCAGGAATGCTACCAAGCCAGATAAGTAATGCTCAACATCATCTATGCGGATGCGAAATGCATGATGGCGAATAAAAAAGCTTCCCTTAATCTTCCAGGGATTTGCGTAAAACATAGCTAGTTCCGGCCAGAAGTGACCATTTAGCAGATGATGGGCGCGGGCTTCCAACGCGCGATAAAACCTATCTAAGTCCAAACTTTCCAATAAATGTGAGTGTTTCGTGGACGTTTGTAATCGCAATATCATTTCCTGTGCGGCCATCATCAATTCTAACAGAGTTGGAAATGTTGTGATCCTATTTTCAACAAAATCTAAATAGTCTTTAAAGTTGTTTAGCCCGAAAACAAAGTATTCGCTCTTTGGCCTGTAACGCGTAATTTCGTTAACCGCATAAGAGAGCCAATGATCGTGGGCCTTCCAATGCTCGGCTGCGATAAAATAATTAAAACTTTTTTCAACGGCATTTATCCAACGTTCATCTCCTGTGAGAGAATAAAGCTTCATCAAGCCAAACGCTGCTTCTCCATCATAGTATATTATGCGAAAATCTGATTTTACTGTTAGTTCCGGATAATTCAGAACATGAGTAAATTTTCCAGCATCCTCATCCTGCATATATAATATTCCGCATGCAAGCTTATTGAGAATATCATGGTATCGATCAGTCATTAACACTTCACTGTACTTAACCAGCGCCAATAAACAGACCGCGTTTCCTCCAAGCTTTATTTCAGCGTTCTCATCAACCAAAAATGCAAGATCATGCTTTTGATGAATCACCACCTTAATCAATTCTTCTGTGAGATAAGCGATAGCTCTTTCGATCGCATCTCCAAGCAATGGATCTCGCGTAACAGACCATGCTTCAATCATCGCATATAAAGTGCTGGCATGCCTAAGGCTATTGTAGGCCTTTATGGGGCGATCAAAACAAGGGTGCCACCCGTAAATGAAACGGCCTGATTGGTCGACCTGTGTTGAAAGAAACTTGCTTCCCCTATCAATAAGTCCATAAATATCATCTTTTGACATTCGCTCGATCGTTCGACGCCCAGTCGTTCTTCCTGCGCCTGAGATCAAGTGAACGGTGTTTTCCTCGCAGTCGATGAATACCGCTTGTGTCGAAAACTTGTAGACGATGTCATCGGCATTCATACTGACATTGGACAAGCTGTGGCGGATCTTTGCGTATCGAAGAAAATTATTGGTGTTAATCACTGCATGTTGAATTTGCCCGCCCCCGTAAAGCATGGCATTCGCATTCAGTTCCGTTTCTAAAAATGCGTGTCGAAATTGCTTATCCAGTGATAAGCCGTAGCGATAGTAATTGCGCTTCGTGTTGTTTAGGTCCTTTTGGAGCGCTTTCCAACTAAGCGTCTCCACGTTTTCCAACCAATCAACACGGAGCCATCTTACTGCATCGCTTTTACCAACCAATTGAACTGTCTTCTCGATGGCCGCTTTCCAGCAATCACGAAAATTGGTCGCGCGAAACGTATGTGTCTCAGCGCGTTGTTTAGCATCTGTAAAAGAGATAAAAAGTACAACACAATCAAGATTCTCTCGTCTTATCGACGCCTTTACTCCATCTCTGACCTGTTCTTCAATTTGATCAAATAATGCTTTCATTTTTTGCGACATGCTATTTCCGATTAATGAGTTTTTATTACATCTCTATTTGATCTATCAATACCAATTTCTAACGATAAGAGTTTCCTGACATCTGAGCCTTATCGCTCCCGCAACGCTTCGCTGGCTCTGTTAAACGGCTTGATCAGATACTCGAAGACTGTTTTGGCGCCAGTGTGAATATCTACCGTGGCAATCATGCCCGGAACGATTGGGAAGCGCTGATCATTCTTGTTCATAAGCGCATCTGTTTCCGTCTTGATGAACACACGATAGTAATACTCCTCAGGCTTGATTTCGTCCTGAATAGTATCCGCAGAAATGCTCACGACCTTACCTTCAAGCGCTCCATAAATCGCATAATCATAGGCTGTGATTTTCACAGTCGCGCGCTGATCGGGGTGAATATAGGCAATATCACGCGGCAAAACCCGCGTTTCGATCAGCAACTGCTCATCAAGTGGCACGATCACCATCAGCTTGCCATTGGGCGGCACGACGCCGCCTATTGTTGCCACCTCAATATTCTTGACGATACCGCGCACCGGCGAGCGCAGCGTCATACGTGCAAGGGAATCGGAACGACCACGGATCACAGATGACAGCGAATCCACTTCGGCATTTGCTTTTGCCAGCTCCTCGCGCGCTTGCACAATATAATCAGATTTGATCTCTGTTTCTTTGAGCTGCAACTCAACTAACTGTCGCTTCAGGCGGATCACTTCAACATTGCTTGCTGCACCCATTTTACTCAAGGACTGACTGATATTCAGCTCATCCTGCACCAGCTGTTTTGATTCAGCGATCCATTGCAGCGCCTCTTTCAAGCTTTGCTTGCGCGCTTCAAACAGCCTTGTCTCTGATGCGACAAGCGCTGGAAACGCATCCAGTTCGGTTGAAAACAGCAGTTCAGTCTGGCTAACTTCAGCGTTAAGGCGTGCAGAACTTGCAAGTGCAGCACGATATTTTGCAGAACTTTCCTGAACACTCGATTCTGTCACTGTGGGATCAAGCTGGGCAAGTATCTGTCCCGGTTCGACAACATCGTCCTGACGCACCATAAGCTTGGCGACAACACCACCCTCAAGCGACTGAATAACCTGCTCCTGAGAGGTTGGCACGACCTTGCCGGTTCCTGTTGAAACCTCGTCCAGCAAGGCCAGATAAGACCAGCCGATGAGAACTGCGAAAAAGACAAAGACCAGCCGCACAAAGCGCTTCGACCGTTTAAGCCGCTGCCCCTGGTCGCTTCCATTAACCCAGGCTCCAAAGTCTCCGCCCACGGCCGCCATATATTCTCTCCGGGTTATATCGTCTTTGTCGGTTCCACTTTGCTCATCCCACGCAGGGTTTGCAGTCCCCGCTCTTTGCTATCGTCCAGAGCAACCTGACCGTTCTCAATCACAATGAGGCGCTGCACCAATTCAAGGACACGCATTCGGTGGGTTGCGATAATCACCGTGCGTCCCGCACTCCACTTGGCAAACTGCTGGATGAAATGGCGTTCTGTCGCCTCATCCATTGTCGATGTAGGTTCATCGAGCAGAATTACCGACGGATCACGGATAAGAAGACGCGCCAGAAGAATTGCTTGTTTCTGACCGCCGGAAAGACCGCCACCCCCTTCCTGCACCAGATGTTCAAGACCTTTCGGCAGCTTACGCACAAAACTGTCGGCACCGACCATAATCAGTACACGCTGGATTTCAGCATCCGATGCGTCCGGTGCGCCCATGGTGATGTTTTCGCGCAGCGAACCGAAAAACAGTCGCGAATTCTGGGTCAGCAGACCAACATCGCGCCTAACATCTGCGGGATCAATTTGGGGCAGAGATAAATCATCGAGCAAAACCTCGCCGTCAGATGCATCCAGCAATCCGGACATGGCCATCAGAAGCGTGGATTTACCCGCACCATTGCGACCGAGAACAGCGATACATTCGCCCTGCTCAACTTTCAGGTCTTTAACGAGCAACACTGGCGGAGAGCTCTCATCACCGTACCGAAACAGCGCGCTTTTCAGCTGGAAAGAACCGTTGATTTTTGGGCAATGAATTCGCGTTTCCGTGTCAGGATGATCAACCGGCATCTGCATCAGCTGATCAAGACCTTTTTTGGCAATACGTGCGTGCTGCAGCCGACCCAGAATTTGCGAAAGTTGCCCCATCGGTGCCAGCATGCGCGACCCGAGAATTGATGCGCCAACCAACGCACCCGTGGTCATGTCGCCTGCAATAATCAGCGGCGCACCTGCAAAGACCGTCAAAGCGTACACACCAGCCTGAACGTTTTGTGTCCAGACGCTGAGACTGTTTGTAAGCGCACGCAATCTGATCTGCGCTTCGCCTGTTACGGCATTAAAATGGTTCCACTGCTGCTGAAAGTGGTCCTCGGCCTGAAGACCTTTTATGTCTTCGATCCCCTGCACGGTTTCCACTAGCATGGCATTGCGCAGCGATGCTTCGCGCATGGCCTGATTGGCATAAATCCTCAACCGACGTTGCAACAAAAGTCCGGGTATAATCAGCGCAACCAAAGCTCCCAGCGGAATGGCAACCATCCATCCGGCCAAAAACCAGTAAATGACGAGAAACATGAAGAAGAACGGCAGATCGGCAAGGGCTGCGACAGTCGTCGATGTCAGCAGTTCACGCACTTGCTCCGTATCGCGAAGCTGAGCGATGAACGAGCCGGTCGATGTTGGTCTGGCGCGGTTTTTAACGCGAAGCGCATGACCAAAAACCACATCCGACATTTGCAAATCAGACTGTTTGCCCAACACATCGATGATGCCCATGCGCGCACGTCGCATAAGAAAATCAAACAGAATGGCCAGCAGAACACCGCTAAACAGAACGTAAAGCGTATTAAAAGATTGTGCAGGTACCACGCGATCATAGACTTGCATGGAAAAAACAATGCCTGCAAGGCCAAGCGTGTTGGCGATCAGTGACGCGACGAGGACATGGCCGTAAGAGCCCATGTCGCGAAACAGGATGCGTCGCAGCCAATTCTCTTCAAACGGCTTGATATAGGCATCGACGCGCGCATCAGGAACGGTTTTCGACGGGCGGGCGAGAATGATTTTTTCGGTTTCGGCCAGAAGCACATCCAGTTTGAAAGGCTGCTCCAGACCTTGCTCGCCAATCATCCAGGCGCTGACTTCCCGATCTTTCGACAGGGTATTTACGACAGCGAGCTGCCCGTCATTCAGCTTCAGAACAAAAGGCAAATGCCACGTCGAGAGTGTGATCGTCGCCGGATCAACAAACCTTATTCCGAGGCCGACATGCCGCGCAATAGAGCTTATCTTTGAATTTTCGTCCGTGCTGATGCTTGCGGCCGCTGCAATCTTTGCGCCCTGCAGAGATATAGGAATGCGATAATGCTGCGCGACGCGTCCAAGCGCTTCAAGCCACTCATCCGCATCGAAACTCAAATTTCCCGCAGGCTTCTTCAACCGTTCAGCGGGTTCATTCAGATCAACACCATCAAAGCCGGGAGGGTTTTCGTCATGCCTCATAGTGTACCTCCGCCTTCCCGCAACATGGATGCATTAAGACCGAAGCTTTGCCGCGTCTTACCGGAACTGTAGAGACAGTTGATATCCAGACGACGGATGTCATGAACCGTATTGGCTGTTTGGAACCGTGCTTCATGCAGTTCCTGTTCGGCATTCAGCAAATCAAGCAGGGTTCGTGTGCCAAGCTCGACATATTGTTCGCGATAAAGATCACGGGTTTTAACCATCATATTGGCGCGCGTTTCTAGCGAACTCATGAGCCGGTTCAACGTACCAATCTGGCTGCGCGACTCCATAAGATTACGCTGAACGTCGAAGCGCGCCGTGCTGATTGCTGCCTCGGCCGATTGCAAAGCGTAAGCGGCGGCGCGTTTACGTGCGCCTGTCTGGCCACCATTATAGAGGCTGGAAGATACATTCACGCCGACTGAATATTCAGGTTGCCGGTCGTTGCTGCGTGTATCGTCGCGTGAAGCATTCAGATCATAGCCGGTTGTCGCTTCAAGCGAGACTGTGGGCAAGCCATCGGCGCGGCTTGCCGCGAGCTGCGCTTTGGCTTCTTCGCGTGCAGCTTGCGCCTCAAGCATCGCTGGCACCTGCTCCCAATCGGGTGCGGCTATGCTACAAGAATTTCCAAGCCATGACGGAACAGATGCAGCGGGGTTTGGCGAGCCACCACCAATGAGCGCGGAAAGTGCAACCTGCCAGCGGCTCAGCTCCGATTGATATTGGAGTTGGGTTGCGAGTGCCGATTCAACACGCGCATCTGCCTGCACCTTGTCAGACATGGTGCTCGCGCCTTTATCCGTGCGTTCATTCACAAGACCTGCGATTTTTTTGACGCCGTCAACCTGCGCCTGTGCATAGGACGACAGCGTACGATAGCGCTGCACCTCAACAATTGCATTGGCGGTATCGCGTGCGAGATTATCGACCGTGAGAAGCAAACGCGCGTGGTTGATAGCCTTACCCGCACGTTCCGTATCGACCGCACTCGATACTTTGCCAAAATCATAAAGCATTTGCGACGCGCCAACATTAAACTGCGGTCGCCATCCATTTGTGTTGTTGCTTTGATAGCCTGAATTTACACCCGCTTGCAGCTTCGGATAATAACCCGCCTGAGCTGCGCGTATGCGTTCATCCGAGGCCAAAATCCTGCCAGACGCTTCGTCAACGGCAGGGTGCCAACCCAGCGCCCGCCGGACAGCGGTTTCCATCGTAAGGGAACCACTATCCGGCAACCTGGCCGCCGACTTGGGAGACGTGGCACTCGTCACAGCACTCCTATCAACCGCTGGTACGGGGGCGTAACCAGCAGTTGACAGGGGCCGCGGGGCTTCGGTCTTCTTTGACTGAGACAGGTTATCATTTGTCAAAGCGAGATTGTTTGCAGACATTTGGCACGCAGCCAAAATGCATGAAATCATCGATATTGTCGCGAAACGTCTTAAAACCTGGAATTTTCGCATCGAGTATCCGTTATGACCGGCACAGGCCGGTATTTCATGATCTGACCTTCGCCGCCCTGGCCTCGGCGGCGAAAGGAAATCTCGGCGGATCAAACCGCGTGTGTCGTGTGAAGATCATCCTCCTGCGTGAGCGGATCAGGGACCAGATGGCTGAGTGGATCATCAAATGCATCCGCATTCTCACCCACATCAGCACTGCTGCCATTCATCGCGTTAGCCGAAACAAAACTGTCTTGATCCGAGGTTTGGTCTTCACCGGATGGCAGTGGTACATCACCGCTACCCTCATCAAGGAACACGCCTTCCGTCAGACCGTTTTCAGCAGCATGTTCACTTGCGGAACCTGCTTCTGCGACTTCACTAAGATCTCCAATCGGAACGACATCACTGTCGCTATCATCTGCTCCGTCTGCGTCACTGCTTCCTTCATCGGTTACAGTATGAGCAGCCAACAGATTATCGTCCGTTTGACTATCCGTATGAGTATTGGTGTCGTCGTTGTGTTCAGCCGTAGTGGCCGCATTTTCATGATCAGCTGCGGCGACACTATCGTCATGCACGGGATCTTCTGCGAAACGCGCAAGTGATATTTGACCCATTTCTTCAAGATCGACAGTCAGTTGTGCAGTCGATTCGTGACCATTGGGCAGAACGATCTTATAAGTAAAGCTTTCCGATGCTTCGCGATCAGCGTAGCTTATATTTGAGTGCGGCTGATACTTGTAGGAACCGTTACTGTAGATCGTCAGGTCACCATAGGTTCCAGCAACAACCGTTCCCGTTGCAAGAACATTTACAAAACCACCAGAACCTTGCACCTGCAATTTCGCAGTGACCGGCAGAGAGCCATCATTGTCGAACAGATTGCCAGTCGTGCCCGGATTGTTCTGGATAATGTGCTGATCAGGATACAAGACATTGACATCCGTAACCGTATTCACCGTGCCCAACACACCTGTCAGTGTCGTGTGAACGCGGTATTGTCCGGCTCCCAGATTGAGACTACCGATATCGATTGTCTTCACAACACCCAGCAAGCCGACGGTCATCGAGAATGTTTCTGGTATACCTACATTCTGCCAGGAGCCACCAACGAATTGCTGGATAACCACTGTACCGTTGGCAGCTGCCGCCACAGTTACCGATACGCTCACCGTACCAAAGGCATCCATATCACTGCCAATAGTGAACGTGTTGCTGTTGGACGATTGTGGTATGCCCAAAGCAGCGCCCAAACCTTGGGTCTGATTAAAGAAGGCGTTGTTCACCACATTGGCCCAGATTATTCCGGCCGTATCAGTGTCGTTGGTCGCGACGAAGTCGTATGTCGCATCCTCTGCGAAGTTATTGTTATCCCAGACCAGACCCTGACCATCACTATCAATTCTGATGTTCAGTTCAGCTGACGTGTTCGTACCTGTCAGGGGATCAAATTTGGTGTAGGTGAACTGATCGACCTTACCAATGCTCTCCAGACTTCCATTCGGTGTATAGGTGTATGAACCATCCTGATGGATTACCAGATTACCATATTGACCTTCGATTGTTGTTCCTTGAGCACCCGGCGCAACAGCGTGAGGTATTCCCTCGACAGTAACGCTGGTGACGAGATGGCCAGAACTGATAGCGGTTCCGTCATTGGCAAGGACGTTACCCTCGATATCTTCAACCTGAATACCTGATGGCTGAAGATAGTTCAGATCTGATCCCGAAACCTGCAGATTGCCAATCAGCCCGACACTCAACAGACTTTGTGAAGCGGCAAAGGCGCGATACGTACCTTCGCCCAGAAGCGCACTCGCTTGGGCACTGTTACCCAGAAGCGTCAAGTTAAGTAGTGTCGCATCACCTGTGCCATCCACGGATGACCACGTTCCATCTGGCATGAGCTTCTGAACAACAATTGTTGTATTGGAAGCCACATCCACACCCAACAGCTGCGAATAGCTGAACTCCAGATTCTGTTGATGACCTTGTGCAACCACGAAGTTGCTGGCAGGGACACTCAACACCGTTATATCCGCACCAAGCAGCCCAACCAGCAGAACATACGCTGCATTTGGATGAGTAACGCTGGTTTCGGTCGGCAAAATGTTCACTTCTGCGGTCACATTGTCCACGATTGGAGCCGTGCTGGCTGGATCAATCAATGGCGCAGTTGCAGCGGCAGAATCAGAGACGTTTTCAGCAGCATCCTCAAGTGTTGCAGAGAGCTGTCCACCGTCGCGTTGTGGTGGGTTGAGGGTGATCTGGAAACTGCCGTTGCTGCCGACATTACCCTCGCCAACAATATTGTTATCCGCATCACGAATAACAACCTTGGCTTCAGGCTCACCCTTACCGCTGATCGTATTGCCGTCAGGGCTGACACTCAATTCTGACGGTGCAGATGGCGGCAGAGTATCCGGAACTGTTGCGGAACTTTCTTGCGACTGATTACCCGCTTCATCTGTCTGGGTAACCAGCACATTCTGACCGTTGCTCTGCGCTAGTTCATATGTTGCAGAACCACCTGCTCCCAGCGGAACCGTTGCAATAACACCGCCCTGAGCATTGTAGATGGTAGCCGTTGCATTTGGCTCACCGGTTATTGTCAGCGTAACACCGTCGTCGCCCACAGTTACGGTCGGAGCGAGTGGTGCGAGTGAGTCTGGAACCGGAACGACAGCCGCATCCGAGACATTGCCTGCAACATCTGTCTGCGTGACGGTCACATCCTGTGCGTCGCTTGGTTCAAGAAGGATCGAGCCTGCGCCCTCACCATCCAGAACAACCGTGCCAAGTGGCGAACCATCCGCTGCGGTGATCGTTGCCGTTGCACCAGGCTCACCGGTAATTGTCAGCGTGACACCGTCTTCGCCAACTGCAACCTCAACCAATGGCGCATCAGGTGCCAGGGTATCTGGAACCGGAACGACAGCCGCATCCGAGACATTGCCTGCAACATCTGTCTGCGTGACGGTCACATCCTGTGC
>NZ_JBBGYW010000005.1:0-358078 GCF_037479515.1 Ochrobactrum sp. MYb379 | reverse complement strand
CCCCCCCCCCCCCCCCCCCCCCCCCCCCGGCGCTCTACCCGAAAATGGTGTTTTGTGAGAACCGGAGCGGAGCGTACATTAAGTACGTGAGCACCGGAAACGAAACAAAATGCCATTTGCAGACGGCCAGAGCCTGAATATCGCAGATTTTTAGTTGCGTGCCTTGTCGACGAGCTTGTTCGCTGCGATCCATGGCATCATGCCGCGGAGCTTTTCGCCAACTTCTTCGATCTGGTGGCTGTCGTTGTTGCGACGGATACCCTTGAAGCGCGCTGCGCCTGCACGGTATTCCTGCATCCAATCGGAAGTGAACTTGCCGGTCTGAATGTCCTTCAGAACGCGCTTCATTTCTTCTTTGGTTTCTGCAGTGATGATGCGTGGGCCAGTGACGTATTCGCCCCACTCAGCAGTGTTGGAGATCGAATAGTTCATGTTGGCAATGCCGCCTTCGTAGATCAGGTCTACGATGAGCTTCATTTCGTGCAAGCACTCGAAGTAAGCCATTTCTGGTGCGTAACCAGCTTCAACCAGAACTTCAAAACCTGTGCGGATAAGTTCAACAACGCCGCCGCAAAGAACAGCCTGCTCACCGAACAGATCGGTTTCGCACTCTTCCTTAAAGGTGGTTTCGATAACGCCCGAACGACCGCCGCCAACGCCCGAAGCGTAGGACAGAGCGAGATCATGTGCGTTGCCCGAAGCATCCTGATGGATAGCTATAAGGCAAGGAACGCCGCCGCCCTTCTGGTATTCGCCGCGAACCGTGTGGCCTGGGCCCTTTGGCGCGATCATGACAACGTCAACGGACTTCTTTGGCTCAATGAGGCCGAAGTGAACGTTGAGGCCGTGTGCGAAAGCAATCGCTGCGCCGTCACGGATGTTGTCCTGAATGTGATCCTTGTAGATGTCAGCCTGAAGTTCATCAGGGGTTGCCATCATGAGGAGATCTCCCCACTTGGCAGCGTCAGCAACATTCATGACTTCAAAGCCATCAGCTTCGGCCTTCTTGACCGTCGCCGAACCTTCACGAAGAGCGATGCGCACATTGGCTGCGCCGGAGTCCTTGAGGTTGAGCGCATGAGCGCGACCCTGGCTACCGTAGCCGACGATAACGACCTTCTTCGACTTGATCAGGTTAACGTCTGCATCACGATCGTAATAAACGCGCATTTCGATATTCCCTTCATTCAGATTATTCTGCGGCATCCTCGTATCCGCAGAAAACTAAGCTCCGTATAGAGCGAAAAACTGCTTTGTAGCGCGCCGGGCGTCCCGGATTACCACTTCGTCAGTCAATTCCAACCGGTCGCCGAGCAGCAACCGGATTTGCATATCCCGAACGACAAGTCCGAAAAATGCACGAAAAGCTTCATCAATATCGTCGAAAGCCAGAAGCTTTGCTTCCTGTCCCATTTCAAGGATCGGCTTAAGACGCTTGGCCATGGCAACCGGACCATTCGAGAGAACGATGTCACCCAATGCTGACTTACCAGAGGCAGAGTGACTGACGGCCAGACGGTTCAGCGCAACGGAAGTGCGCCCCGACAGAACCAGCAACCAGTCACGAGCAAAATGTTCAAGGCTTGAGAAAAGCGATTCCGCATCCAGCTTCTCGCGTGCCACAGGCACAACGCGAACCTTCGATGCCTGCCAGCGAACCATCGCGGTCAGCAAACCATCGCGATCACCAAACCATTTATAGAGGCTTTCTTTGGAGCAATTTGCAGCACGCGCAATGCTTGCCGTTGTCAAAGCGCGGTCCCCGCCTTCAACAAGAAGGCGCAACGCCTGCTCCAGAACTTCGTTCTGACGCGGCGAGAAAGACGGCTGCTTCTGAGCCTGCAATTCTTCGCTTTTATCAGTCACCGGTTGATCCCTCCAACTTGTACCGTACGGTACGGTTCCGTTTATTAGTCTGAGATATGGTCATCGTCAAGCAGGATTTTTTAAAGCGAATACAGATTTTAGAATTGTGATCCGAACACTGTGTCCGACACTAAAAAGAAGCCAGCAAATTCAAAATGAAAGGGCGCCTTCTGGAATCAATTCCTGAGAAGACGCCCTTAGAGATTTTATAACTGAAACCTCAGATATTCACCTGCGTTCCAATTTCCACAACGCGGCCCGTTGGAATTTGGAAATATTCCGTTGCATCCGATGCCGTCCTAGCGAGCAAGATAAACAGCTTATCCTGCCAAAGCGGCATACCCGAATGCGCCGATGCTTTCAGCCAGCGACGCGACAGGAAGAATGACGTCGTCATGATATCAAATTTCCAGCCAAGCCTACGGCAAAGCCCCAAAGCACGCGGGATGTTCGGCTGCTGCATATAGCCAAACGTCAGCGTCACTTGCATGAAACGCTCATTATATTGCGAAACACGCACACGATCTGCGCTCGAAACCCAAGGCTTTGACGCTGTTACCACCGTCAAGATCACATTGTTCTGATGCAAAACTTTGTAATGCTTGAGGCTATGCATAAGCGCAGTTGGTGCGCTCTTGGGATCACCTGTCAAAAACACGGCCGTGCCGGGAACAATCGTGGGCGGACGTTTGTTCATCTGCTCAACGATCAGATCAAGCGGCACTTCTGCCTTACGTGTTTTCTGGAACAGATGACGCGTACCGCGTACCCACGTCCACATGATAACCACGAGAATTGCAGCAAACAGGATCGACGCCCAACCGCCGTCATGCACCTTGATGATGTTGGCACTGAAAAACAGAAGATCAATAATCAAAAAGCCGACAATAATCGGCAGAGCGCGGCTGACACGCCAGTTCCAGATGCGCGTCATGACGAAATAAAGAAGCCCGGTCGTGACCAGCATATTGCCAGTCACGGCGATACCATAAGCCGAAGCCAGATTGTTCGACTTCTCGAAACCAAGCACCAGAATGATAACGGTTAGACCAAGCAGAAGATTGACGCGTGGAATATAGATCTGCCCATGCAGCTTTTCCGACGTGTGCTGAATTTCCAGACGCGGCAGGATATTGAGCTGCACGGCCTGACGTGCCACCGAAAACGCACCACTGATAACCGCCTGACTGGCAATCACAGTTGCAGCAGTCGCCAACAACACCATCGGCCAAAGCGCAAATTCAGGCATCATCTGGAAGAATGGCAGAGCAGCCGCTTCACCATGTGAAAGCACGAATGCTGCCTGCCCAAAATAATTGAGCAGCAGGCATGGAAACACGATCCAAAGCCATGCGCGAACAATCGGCTTACGGCCAAAATGACCAAGGTCAGCATAAAGCGCCTCAGCGCCCGTCATCGCAAGGAACACTGCGCCAACTGTGATGAAGGCCACACCGGGGCTAACCACCAGAAAACGCAGCGCATAATAAGGATTGAGTGCCGCCATAACGGTCGGGTCATCAAAGATGTGCCATAGCCCGGAAGCGCCGAGCGCCAGAAACCACACCGCCATAACGGGCCCGAATACAATCGCGACCTTGCCCGTTCCATATTTCTGGATTGAAAACAGAACAACAAGGATAACCACCGTAATCGGCACCACAAAGGGCGTCATGTGGGGTGCTACGATCTGCACGCCCTCAACGGCTGACAGTACAGAAATCGCGGGCGTGATCACCGCATCGCCAAAAAACAGCGCTGCACCACAGATACCGGCTGCCAAAATGACGTCAGGCCGCCCCTTCAAGGCAGCCCGCACCAAAGCCATCAGAGAGAGAATGCCGCCTTCGCCGTTATTGTCGGCTCGCAGCACGTAAATCACGTATTTGATAGTAACAACGAGCAAAAGCGCCCAAAAAATTAGCGAAACGACACCGAGAATATCACTTCGCGACAGAATGCCATCCGACGTTGCTGCGTGCAGCGCTTCGCGAAACGCGTAGATCGGACTGGTTCCAATATCGCCGTAAACAACGCCCAATGCCCCAAGCACGAGCATTTTCATGCTGTCTTGCGAATGATCGTTTTCTTCAGAAACTGTGCCGTTTTCAGGAATAACGCCAACAGGCAGCGTGTTTTGAGAACCGGCCTGTGCTTCATCTGCAACTGGCTGGTTCTTATCATTATTCTCGCTGCTCATATGCAGACACCTCACAAGGCCGTAATTTTTAAACCTGCAGGAAAAAAGAAAAAGAGGAAAATCTTCGTCAGCAAAAAACTCTGGCCAGACGTAAAAGTTCCTCGTTCAGTCCGCTAACAACTCGACAGTTCGACGAAAACAAAATTCAGATAACTTAAGCAATCGCCGGGGTACAAATCTTGGACTGCGGAAAACTTCATTTATGCTTCCCTTAATTGATCCTGCATGCCCCCAGCACATAAACATCAGGCGCGCGGTCTATAACTTGTTACGTCCGCGCACAAATGCAGATTTCGCACAGCTTGTTTAGTAGCCATGCATTTTATGCACCACCTATCCCGCCAGCGCAGCAATATAACGACTGACCGTAACCGGCATGCCATACATCAAAGCATCTGCCGTCAGGCCATGACCGATAGATACTTCGCTTAACTGCGGTACACGTTTGACCAGCGCAGGTAGATTTTCAACTGTCAAATCGTGGCCGGCATTGATTGCGAGCCCCAGCTTCGTGGCCGCATCAGCTGCCTTACCGATACGACCAAGCTCGCGCGTTGCAGCAGCAGGATCATCATAGGTCGCGCCATAAGGGCCAGTGTAAAGCTCAATACGATCAGCACCAATCGCTTTAGCCTTATCATAGCCAAGCGGATCAGGGTCAGCAAACAGTGACACACGCATACCATTTGCCTTGAGGAGCTGAACAATCGGAGCCAGAAAATCAGATTTGGTTTCAAAATCCCAACCGTGATCAGACGTTGCCTGCATTGGATCATCTGGAACAAGCGTCACCTGTTCCGGCTGATGCTTGTCAACCAGATCAAGAAATGCCTCTGTCGGAAAACCCTCAATATTGAACTCAGCCTGCGGATATTCATCATCAATGAGTGCGCGAATATCGCCCAGATCGGAAAAACGAATATGGCGCTGATCAGGACGTGGATGCACTGTCAAACCAGCGGCACCCGCTGCAAGCGCTGCTCGCCCAAGGCCTGTAACGCTTGGCCATGGTAGATCACGGCGATTGCGTAACATGGCTATAGCATTGAGATTGACAGACAATTTTGCAGGCATAGAGCATAGCTCCCACAGATAAGGATATGGCTTTATATCCCGCGATAGTAAAAAATGTCAGTGCTTTCCGGTCGCACCCCACAATGAATCGTCAAGAAATATATCACTCAAATATTATCTATCGGAACGCAACTTTTGCCCCCTCAAAAACGTTAAAGCCGACAAAACACATGACGTTTTTAAAGAACAATATTTCCCAATGGAGGTCCTTATGCGCAATGAAGACATTCCTGTCGTCCGTCGCATTCAAACCAATCGTGAAGATGTGTTTGCCTTTGCAATCGAAGGGCATCTTGATGATGCAGCACTCGAAAATCTTTATGGCCTGCTCGATGCAGCCTATGAAGGACATGAAGAGATCGATCTTCTCATTCGTCTGACTGGATACGAAGGCGTCGATTGGGGCTCTGCATTTTCCGAAAGCATGTTGTCGATGCGCGCCAAGTCGCTGCGTCACCTGCGTCGTTACGCGATTGTTGGTGGACCACTATGGATACAAGCCAGCGTCACACTGATGCAGCCATTTCTTTCTATCGAAATGAAGACATTCGAAACGGAAGATGAACCAAAAGCATGGGCATGGCTAAACGCCGAACCCGCTGACTAATAATTATTTGACGATTGTAAGCTGCTCTGCCGCGCGGGTTATGGCTGTATATAGCCAGCGCTCACGTGTGTCACGGAACGCGTAGCTCTCGTCGAACAAAACAACATTGTCCCACTGAGAACCCTGCGCTTTATGCACTGTCAGCGCATAACCATAATCGAAATCATCGAAGCGCTTCTTCGTCTGCCACGGAATTTCAGCGTCCGGGTCTTCAAACTGCGCCTTGAGCAACTTGATCTTGGCAACACCGCGATCTTCATCTTCTGGTGAAACAAGCAGATTAATGCCTGGCTTCACTGTTTCCTTGGATGAGGTCATGACTTTCCAAAGCGAGCCGTTCAACAACCCCTTGGCCGGATCATTGCGCAGGCACACAAGCTTATCGCCTGCCTGCGGATACTCAGCGCTAAAGCCTTTCAGCTCGCGGAGCCGTTGGTTATAGCGCTTGCGTGTGCGATTCGTCCCCACAAGCACCTGATCGGCGGAAAGAACCAAATCCTGATTAACCTCAGACTTGGAAATAATCTTTGCCCGACCTTCATCGCAATAACTCAACTCTCGGCCTTCGCGGACATCCAGCGCCATGCGAATAATCGGGTTGTCACGTGCCTGACGATGAATTTCAGTGAGCAGATAATCCGGCTCGTGTTCAGTAAAGAATCCACCACCCGAAATCGGTGGCAACTGCCCCGGATCACCCAGCACGAGAATAGGCGTGCCAAAAGTCATCAGATCTCGGCCAAGCTGCTCATCGACCATCGAACATTCGTCCACAACAATGAGCGCTGCTTTGGCTACCGGGCTTTGACGATTGAGCGAAAACGTCGGCGCAATCGATGTCTTGCCAGTTGTTTCGTCTTCAATGGCTTCTTCGCCGCGCGGACGATAAATCAGCGAATGCAGCGTGCGGGCATTGTTTGCGCCCTTGGAGCGCAGTACCTGCGCGGCCTTGCCGGTAAATGCCGCAAATTGCACTTCACCATCCACGTGCTCGGCAAAATAGCGCGCAAGTGTGGTTTTACCTGTTCCGGCATAACCAAAAAGCCTGAAGATTGGCGAACGCCCTTCCTTCAGCCATTTTCCAACGGCTTTTAAAGCCTGATCCTGTTCTGGTGAAAACTGCATCCCCTGTTCAGACAGGATTCGGCACTCAAAAACAAGATCAAACCGTGATCAGATATTTTAGCCAACCAGTGCGGCAAATCTCTCGAGATCAACATTGCCACCGCTGACGATCACGCCGACGCGTTTGCCTTTCAGTTCTGGTGCCATTTGCATAGCCCCAGCGAAGCCCAGACAACCAGTCGGTTCAACCACCATCTTCATACGACTGGCGAAGAATTTCATACCCTGCACCAGTTCATCATCGCTGACAGCCAAAATATCCCGAACGGTTTTCTGAATGACCGCAAAAGTCATATCGCCGAGCGCCTGCGTCTGCGCGCCATCTGCCAATGTCTTTGGTACGTCGATGTGAACAATTTTCCCCGAGCGCAATGACTGCTGGCCATCATTGCCGGCTTCTGGCTCAACACCATAAACATCGCATGAGGGCGCAAGCACTTTCGCAGCCAAAGCTGATCCTGCTAGCAGGCCACCACCTCCGAGACAGACGAACAATGCATCGAGTGGCCCAACCTCTTCGATGAGTTCTTTGGTTGCTGTACCCTGCCCCGCAATAATATCAGGATGATTGAACGGCGGAATGAGCGTCAGGCCGCCCTCGTCCGCAAGCTTCTTTGAGAGCGCATCACGATCTTCAGTGTAGCGATTATAAGTGACGACTTTTGCACCATATCCTCGTGTGGCGTCGAGTTTTGCAGCCGGTGCGTCTTCGGGCATGATGATCGTTGCACCAATACCAAGAAGCTTTGCCGATAAGGCAATCGCCTGCGCATGATTGCCAGATGAGAAGGCAAGCACGCCACGCTTCTTCTGCTCATCGGTAAAGCGCGCCAAAGCATTGTAAGCACCGCGAAACTTGAAAGCACCAATGCGCTGAAAATTCTCGCATTTGAAAAAGAACTGTGCCCCCGTTTGGGCGTCAATGGTCGCTGAGGTGAAGACAGGCGTTTTATGCGCATGGCCTTCAATCAATCGGGCTGCTGATACCACATCATCATAGGTAGGAAGCACAGACATCGTTCACCTTTGGAGCATTTATCGGCTTTTGGTGAGAAGAAGTTAGCCCAATAAAAAACCGGCACAATCAAAAAATTGTGCCGGTTTTATTCGATATTGTATCAGTGGTGACTAAGCTTAGAGACCTTGCGGGCCACGGTTCATTGCAGCCACACCAGTGCGACAGATTTCCACCAGACCAAGCGGCTTCATCAGCGAAATGAACTGGTCAATCTTGGCTGTCTTGCCGGTAATCTCGACGATGAAATGCTCGGTCGTGGCATCCACGATTTTTGCATTAAAAGCATCGGTCAGGCGAAGAGTTTCAGCACGTGCCTCGCCCTTTCCTGCCACCTTAATCAGCGCCAATTCACGCTCAATCGGGCGCTCATGGCCGAGTTCAACAGCACGATGGGTCATATCAACCACGCGATGCACCGGAACAATACGCTCCAGCTGATGGCGGATTTGATCAAGCACATTGGGCGTGCCGCGCGTTACGATTGTGATGCGCGACAGATGCTGCTCATGCTCGGTTTCAGAAACCGTCAGGCTTTCAATATTGTAGCCACGTCCTGAAAACAGGCCAATGACGCGGGCTAGAACACCTGGTTCATTATCAACGAGAACCGAAAGCGTATGCGTTTCTGGTGTTTGGGTATCCGCTGCGATGAAATATGCCGAGCCGGATGCTAGATTTTGTGCGTTCATGTTCTTTACTCCGGGTCAGACTAGGGCGCGGCCCTTGGCATCAATTGCATTGGCAACCGCTTCGTCAGTCGCTTCATCAGGCAACAGCATTTCATTATGCGCCTTGCCAGATGGGATCATCGGGAAGCAGTTGGCGAGATTTGCAACACGGCAATCGAAGATGACCGGCTTGTTGATTTCAATCATTTCCATGATTGCATCATCAAGCAAAGCTGGCTTGTCACAACGAATACCATGCGCACCGTAGGCTTCTGCAAGCTTCACGAAATCAGGCATAGCTTCGGTATAAGAATGCGACAGGCGATTGCCATGTAGCAACTGCTGCCACTGGCGAACCATGCCCATATATTGATTGTTCAGAATAAAAATCTTGATCGGCGCATTGTACTGGATGGCCGCCGACATTTCCTGAATGCACATCTGGATCGATGCGTCACCGGCAATATCGATAACCAGCGCATCTGGATGCGCGATCTGCACGCCGAGAGCTGCTGGCAAACCATAGCCCATGGTGCCGAGACCACCGGACGTCATCCAGCGATTTGGCTCTTCAAAATCCATGAACTGTGCAGCCCACATCTGATGCTGGCCAACTTCAGTGGTGATGTAAGTATTACGGTCTTTGGTCAGTTCGTTCAGACGCTGCAATGCATATTGCGGCATGATGACGTCTTTGTTCGGCGCATATGCAAGCGAATTGCGTCCACGCCAGCGGTTGATCTGCTCCCACCATGCGGCCATCGCATTTGCTTCCGGCTTCTTGGAAGCTGCACGGAACTGGCGAACAATATCTTCCAGAACATGGGCAACGTCGCCAATAATCGGAACATCAACGCGTACATTTTTGTTGATCGACGATGGATCAATGTCGATGTGGATTTTGCGCGAATGCGGCGCAAAAGCATTCAGACGACCTGTGATACGGTCGTCAAAACGTGCGCCAACGCACAGCATGACGTCGCAATCATGCATGGTCATATTGGCTTCGTATGTGCCGTGCATACCCAGCATGCCGAGCCAGTTCTTGCCAGATGCAGGATAAGCACCGAGACCCATCAAAGTTGATGTGATCGGGAAGTTGCTGATTTCAACCAGTTCGCGCAGCAGTTTCGTTGCAGCAGGCCCCGAATTGATAACGCCGCCACCGGAATAGATCACCGGCTTCTTTGCGGTCAGCAGCATTTCAACAGCCTGAGCGATCGCATTCTTGTCGCCTTCAATGGTCGGGCGATAGCTGGTGCGCGGCGATGTCTGCGGTGGCGTATAGATGCCGGTCGCAAACTGAATATCTTTCGGAATATCAACCAGAACCGGACCCGGGCGGCCCGTCGAAGCAATATGAAACGCTTCGTGCAGAATGCGCGACAGATCATTTACATCGCGAACCAGCCAATTGTGCTTGGTGCAAGGGCGCGTAATGCCAACGGTATCCGCTTCCTGAAAACCATCAGAACCGATCAGCGATGTTGGAACCTGACCGGAAATGCAAACCAGCGGGATCGAGTCCATCAAGGCGTCCTGCAATGGCGTAACCGCATTGGTTGCACCCGGACCAGACGTAACCAGCATAACGCCAACCTTACCGGTTGCGCGTGCGTAGCCTTCGGCGGCATGGCCTGCGCCCTGCTCGTGGCGAACAAGAATATGTTCAACCTTGTCCTGCTGGAAAAGTTCGTCATAGATCGGCAGCACGGCACCGCCCGGATAGCCGAAAAGATGTTCCACGCCATGATCGATCATGGCCTGAATAACCATTTCCGCGCCGGTCATTTCGCGTTGTCCTGCGGAGATCGTTGCCGCCTCGCTTTTTGCTGCCGTCATCGTCGTCACTTCCCGTCTGCTTTACATATTCAATTTCGTTGGTGTTTAGATAACAAAAAAGGCCCCCGAGGGAGCCTGTCTTTCGCGCATGGGAGCTTTCGCCGGATGGTTACACCATCCTGCCCATGCGCGTACGTACCACAAGAATAAGAGCTGTTCTGTTCATGGTCGGGAGACTAATCAGCGAAAATCGTGCCGTCAACGCGAAAATGCATGAAACGTGATATTTTCTTATATAAAAAAGGCATTCTCGATAAGATTATTGCCCTAACAAGGCTTCCTGCCCCGAAATATATCTTTTCCAGCTATCATCGAGCTGATTTCTGAACCAAGTCGATTGCCGTTTGGCATATTGGCGGGTGGCGATAACCGAAAGCTCAATGGCTTCTTCCCGCGTCATCTCACCGGCAAAAAATGCTGAAATCTCGCGCACGCCGATAGCTTTTAAAGCCGGCAATGCCGGATCTAGGTCCAGTGCCATTATTGCACGAACCTCTTCAAGTGCACCATGATCCCACATCAGATTGAAGCGTTGTGCAATCCGCTCTCCCAACCATTGGCGGTCTGGCAACAAAATGATCTTGCGCGCACGCGCATCGTCGACCAGCGCGGTTCCTGTGTTTTTCTGCCAGTGCAGCAACGACTGTCCGGTTCCTTCAAACACTTCAAGCGCACGCACAATGCGCTGGCTATCGGTCGGGCGTAATGTGGCAGCGATTTCCGGATCACGTTGCGAGAGCATCAAATGCAGCGCTTCCGCGCCCTCCTCGCTCATTTTGTTGCGCCAGTACTCACGCACATCGGCAGGCACCTCCGGCATCTGCGAAAGCCCGCCAAGCAAAGCACGGAAATAGAGCCCCGTCCCGCCAACAAAGATTGGCGTGCGGCCTTTAAGGTCACTGCGCGACAGTAGCGCCTCCACATCTGCAAACCATTTGCCGGTTGAATAGGAAACAGATGGAGCAACATGCCCATAAAGATAATGTTCAGCTTCATGCAACTCATCGGGCTGCGGACGAGCGCTCAGAAGGTCAAGCACGTCATAAACCTGCATGGAATCGGTATTGACGATAAAGCCGCCGGTCTTCTTTGCCAGTTGAAGGGCAAGTGCCGACTTGCCGCTGGCCGTCGGGCCAGCTATCAGGATTGCATCCTTCGCCGCTTCACTCATCGCAGGAAATGCTCCTCATGTACCGATCCGCTTCCCTCATTGCTACACTGATTGCCAATCCAGCCAAAGCACAGCTTGTTCCGTCGCTGGGGATTAAAGCCTCGGCAGCAGTGAATGCAACCGGACTTTACTGGCTGGCCGATGGCATTGCCTGCGACATACCACTTCCCTCGACCATCTCCCCTGCAGAAGCTGAGCAAGCTCTGCGCAATTCTCTTGATGGCGCGCCAGTCGATGTCGTGGTGCAGGAACAGGACAGCCGACGCAAGAAAATTCTGATTGCAGACATGGATTCCACCATGATCCAGCAGGAATGCATCGATGAACTGGCTGAAGAAGCAGGCCTGCGTGAACAGGTCTCGCTCATAACCGCCCGCGCTATGAATGGTGAAATCGAGTTCGAGCCAGCTCTGCGTGAACGCGTGGCTCTTCTCAAAGGTCTGCCGCTTTCGGTTATCGACAAGGTTATCTCAACCCGCATCACACTCATGCCGGGCGGCGTGGAACTGGTTCGGACTATGCGCAAGCACGGCGCTTATACGGCACTCGTATCCGGTGGCTTCACATCGTTCACAAAGCGCGTCGCTGAGATGATCGGTTTTAACGAAGACCGCGCCAACACCCTTTTGCACGACGGAAAACATCTAACCGGCACTGTGTCCGACCCAATTCTCGGCCGTGAAGCCAAGGTCGAAAAGCTAGTAGAAATTGCAGAGCGCCTTGGCCTCACAGCGCAAGATGCAATTGCTGTGGGTGATGGAGCTAATGATCTTGGCATGATCCAGCTTGCCGGAACCGGCGTCGCGCTTCATGCAAAACCTGCGGTCGCAGCACAGGCTAAAGTGCGCATCGACCATGGCGATCTGACCGCCCTCCTTTATATTCAAGGCTATCGCAAATCGGATTTTGTCGAATGATTATTCTGGAAACGCCTCGCCTCGTTATTCGCAACTGGGAAAACCGGGATCGCGAACTGCTTCACGAAATTAACTCAGATGCTGAGGTAATGCGTTTCTTCCCGTCTCGGCTTTCACGCGCAGAATCAGACGCATTGTTTGAGCGTCTGCAAAAAATGATCACAGACACAGGGTTTGGCTTTTACGCTATTGAGGAAAAACAAAGCGGGCAATCGATCGGCTTTGCTGGTCTCGCCCTCACAGATCTTGAACCGTGCCTCCCTGACGGCACAGTGGAAATCGGCTGGCGACTTGCACCGCCCTTCTGGGGCAAAGGTTATATGACCGAGGCAGGAAAAGCACTTCTGGCTTACGCCTTCGACAAGCTTAAACTTCCTGAAGTTGTTTCATTTGCTGTCTTCAATAACGACCGCTCCACATCGGTTATGCAGCGCATCGGAATGGTGCGGGATGAAGCCCGCGACTTCGACCACCCCAAGGTGCCTGACGACATGCCCCACCTCAAACGTCACGTCGTTTATTCCGCAGTAAACCCATCGAAAAACTGAATCAAATTCCGAACCAATTCCGGCAAGAGATTCTAAACACAAACAAAAAAGGCGTCGCAACAGTTGCGACGCCTTTCGCATTTCCAGTTTAGGAAGAAGCTAGTCGATACGGATCGTCACAAAGCGCAGCTCGCCAGAGCGCGAAGCCAACATCAAAAGCGCGTTCTTGCGGCCCTCGCGACGCAACGCATCAATCCGCTTTTTAACATCGGCAGGGGCTTTCACAGTAACCTGACCAACATCGACAATCACATCGCCAATTTCGATGCGCTTTTCAGCGGCAGCAGAACCCGGCACAACGTGAAGAACTGCTACGCCTTCAACATCTTCGGCAATGCCAAATTCGCCACGTACATCTTCATTGAGTTCTGATAGCTTCATGCCAAGCACCGTTGCGGCGGCCTGTTCCTGCTGATCTTTCTTCTTGGGATCAACCTTTGGAGCATCCGGAAGCTCCTGCCCCTCTTCGCCATCTTCCATGTCTGGCGGAGGCGCTTGGTCTTCTGTCGCTTCCTCGGTGCTCTTATCGTCTTCGATCAAACGACCGAGCTTAACCTTGACGGTCTGCTCTTTACCATCCCGCACGACAACGACCTCAACCTCATCGCCAACGGCACTCTCGGCAACCAAACGCGGCAGATCACGAGCACGTTCAACCGGTTTTCCGTCATAGCGGATAACAACGTCGCCCGCCTTGATGGCTTTATTATCAACTCCAGAATTCTCGATAATACCAGCGATCAGCGCACCCTTCGCATCTTTCAGGCCAAGGCTTTGCGCAATGTCATCGGTCACTGGCTGAATACGCACACCGAGCCAGCCGCGACGCACTTCGCCAAATTCTTTGAGCTGATCGATAACACCAACGGCCATTTCCGCAGGGATCGCAAAGCCAATACCAATCGAACCGCCCGATGGCGAATAGATCGCTGTATTGATGCCGATCACCTTGCCGTCCATGTCGAACAGCGGACCGCCGGAGTTACCACGGTTGATCGCAGCATCGGTCTGAATAAAATCGTCATAAGGGCCGGACTGAATATCGCGCTTACGGGCAGAAATGATGCCGGCAGTTACTGTGCCGCCAAGGCCAAACGGATTGCCGATTGCAAGCACCCAGTCGCCGATGCGCGCTTTATCAGAATTGCCGAACTCAACAGCTTTGAGCTTATGCTTGGTTGGATCGACTTTCAGCACGGCGAGATCGGTCTTGGTGTCCTTACCGACAAGTTCCGCTTTCAGCTTGGAACCATCGACAAAATTCACTTCTATCTCATCCGCATCAGCGATGACGTGATTATTGGTGACGATAAAACCCTTTTCGGCATCAATCACAAAACCAGAGCCAAGCGACTGTACTTTGCGCGAATCGCCTTTCTTATCGCCGCCTTTTTCATTGAAAAAATCGTTGAAGAATTCTTGAAACGGTGAACCTTCCGGCACCTGTGGCATCGGTACGCCACTGTCTTCTTCGCCGTCTTCTTTAACCGTCTGCGATGTCGAAATATTCACAACCGCATCAAGCAGACCTTCAGCCAAATCGGCAACGGACCCCGGCCCCTGCCTGATTGGAGCAGTTTGCTGAGCAAAAGAGGGAGATATGCCAATCGCAACTGTCCCTGTAAAACTCATCGCTCCGAGAGCAACGGTTGCTAAAAGGGTGCGGCCAAATCCCGCCTTGGATGCAATTGCCATGAAGCTCCGCTCCGTTTTTGTCTGCATGAAAAAGCGAAAAGATTAGATCGCTGCAAAATACGGCCTGTTTACGGCCCCGCATAGAGTGGAGAGCAGAAATATAATGAATGAACTGGCTTATCCCCTAACAAGCCAGACAATAAAGACACCAATCGCCAATGCGCAAAGCCCGGCAATCCGCAACATGCCTTCCGGCGCTTGAGATGCATCACGCGCCAGCTTTTTGGCAATCAAAGGAAAGCCGCCGTAGAGCAGCCCCTCGAATACGAAGAGAAGTCCTACGGCGGCTAGAAAATCGCTCATATGCGATAATCTCTCTTACTGCGCTGGCGCTGTTGCAGGTGCGGTAGTCGGCAACTGCCCAGCGGAATCACGGAAGAACTTGAAGAACTCCGAATCTGGCGAAATAACCAGTGTTGTATCAGGCGTTTCAAGTGCCTTACGATAAGCTGCCATTGAACGATAGAACGAATAGAAATCCGGGTCTTTCGATGCGGATTCAGCAAAGATCGCACTACGCTCTGCATCGCCTTCACCGCGGAGGATTTCCGAGTCCTTACGCGCTTCAGCGACAGTTTCTACAACCTGACGATCAGCAATAGCGCGAATACGCTGTGCTGCTTCACGACCACGCGCACGCAGACGTTCTGCTTCCGCAAGACGTTCGGCCTTCATACGCTCATAGGTCTGCTGTGAGACTTCAGCGGTCAAATCCGTACGACGAATGCGAACATCTTCGATGGTGATGCCAAGCGATGTCGCATCAGGGCGAAGCTGATTTGCAACTTCACGCATCATATCGCCACGTTCTTCGGAAAGTGCAGCTTCAAAGCCGCGCTGACCGTAAACGCCACGCAATGCAGCATCAAGACGCGTACGCAGACGCTGTTCTGCAAGCAAAACACTACCCGATACGGTTTCACGGAACTTGCGCGGATCAGTGATGCGGTAAACGAGGAATGCATCCACGTCGTAGAACTTGCCGCCCGAAACCTGAACGCGAATATCGTCAAGGTCAAAGCGCAGCAGGCGATCATCGATCAGCTGAACCGTATCGGCATCAAGGAAACCGAAAGGCATTTTGAAGTAAATGCCCGGATCGGTTTTCACATCAACGATCTGACCAAAGCGCAGAACGATTGCCTGCTGGCGTTCATTAACGATGAATACCGACGAATAAATTGCGAAAGCAACGATGGCGATAATGCCGAAAATAAACGGAAGCCTGTTATTGGCCATGATTAGTTACCTCCGCTATTCGTCGTTGCGTCAGCGGCACCCGGACGCGGCTGCTGGCGCATAAGTTCACTCAATGGCAGGTAGGGCACGACATCCTTACCAGCTTCCACGATAACCTTCTTGGTGCCAGCAAGCACTTCTTCCATGGTTTCGAGGAACAAGCGGTTGCGTGTTACTTCAGGAGCGTTTTTGTATTGATCGACAACGGAGCTGAAGCGCTGTGCTTCACCTGTTGCATCCTGAACAACACTGTTTTTGTAAGCCGCAGCTTCTTCACGCAGCTGTGCTGCCTGACCGCGTGCCTGACCAAGACGCTGGTTCGAATACTGATTGGACTCTTCTACGAAGCGGTCTTCATCCTGTTCAGCGCGCTGCACTTCATCAAACGCATCTGCCACTTCACGCGGCGGCGCGGCGTCTTCGATGGAAACGGCATTCACCTGAATACCGGTGTTATAGCGATCAAGCGTGGCCTGAATAATTTCGCGTACACTCTGCGCAATTTCAGCACGATTATCACGGAAGACATCCTGTGCAGGACGACGACCAACGATTTCACGAATCGCACTCTCAGAAACCTGCTGCACCATGGCATCCGGATTCTCAACGTTGAAAAGATAATCGCGCGGATTAGCAACACGATAAAGAACCGAGAACTGAACATTGACGATGTTCTGATCGCCAGTCAGCATCAGGCCCTGCGTCGCAGTCCGTGAACCCTGACCACCGATATTGATCTGCTTTTCGACGATCTGAGCCTTTTCAACGGTCTCAACAGGCCAGAAAAGGAAATGCAGGCCCGGCTCGGAAACTTCAGCCTTTGGTTTACCAAAAACGAGCTCAACAGCGAGTTCGTCTGGCTGCACCGTATAGACCGACTGGTAAAGCCAGAGGCCAAGCACTGCTGCACCAATCAGGAAAAATACACCACGATTGCTGCCGCCTTTACCGCCGCCGCCACCTGGGAAAACTTTTTTCAGACGATCCTGCCCTTTGCGAAGAATATCCTCAAGATCAGGAGGCGTGTTCTGGCCGCCATTGCGTGGCCCTTTCGGACCCTGACCCCAAGGGCCACCTTTATCGCCATTGCCGCCATTATTATTGTTGTCGCCGCCGCCACCCCATGGGCCTCCGCCGCCGCCATTCTGATTACTCCAGGGCATCCTCACCTCTCGTCCGGGAGACGGGAAAGCCTGTTCAACTTCCCGTCATCAACTAATGTTACCGTTTTATAGGCATCGCGAGGGCCGCTTTCAACGTGAAGCGGCAAATTTCCTGCGTTATAATTTATATAACGTGTCGGTCGTACCGAATATAACGCGTTGGATGGCTATCTTTCTCGCCCGCGGGCACTTCTTCGGAGCTGACTTCTTGCCAGATTTCCGAATCGATTTCCGGGAAAAATGTGTCACCATCAATGGTCGCGAGAACGCGCGTCAGATGCACACGATCAGCAAATGGCAATGCCTGTGCGTAAATCTTGCCGCCGCCAATGATACAAACCTCATCTACACCAAGTTCAGCCGCAAGCTCGCGCCCCAGTTCAATTGCCGCATCGAGCGAGCTAACAATGGTCGCTCCGTCCGCTTTGAAAGCTACATCCCGCGTCACAATAAGGTTGGGACGGCCCGGCAGCGGGCGACCGATGGATTCCCATGTCTTGCGACCCATAATAACGGGCTTGCCAAGCGTGATCGCCTTAAACCGCTTGAGGTCTGTGGAAAGCTTCCACGGCATATCATTGTCGCGGCCAATGACATTGTTTTCGGACGCTGCAACGACAATCGAAAGAACGGCTTTGCTCTTGGTCATATCTTAAACCGCAATCGGTGCTTTGATTGATGGATCAGCTTCATAACCCACCAGCTCAAAATCGTCGTAACGGAAAGCAAACAGATCTTTCACATCCGGGTTGATGCGCATGGTCGGCAAGGATTTCGGCGTGCGGGTCAGTTGCAGACGCGCCTGCTCGAAATGATTGGAATAAATATGCGCGTCACCCAGCGTATGCACAAAATCACCCGGCTCAAGGCCTGCAACCTGCGCAATCATCATGGTCAGCAACGCATAAGATGCAATATTGAACGGAACGCCTAAGAAAATATCTGCCGAACGCTGATAAAGCTGGCAAGACAGTTTGCCGTCCGAGACATAAAACTGAAACAGGCAATGACACGGCGGCAAAGCCATTTCATCGACCAGCGCCGGGTTCCATGCTGAAACGATCAAACGTCGTGAGTTAGGGTTTTCGCGCAACATCTTCAAAAGATTCGCAATCTGGTCGATATGGCGGCCATCAGGCGCTGGCCATGAGCGCCACTGATAGCCATAGACCGGGCCGAGATCACCGTTCTCATCGGCCCATTCATCCCAGATCGAAACGCCATTTTCTTTGAGATAAGCGATATTGGTATCGCCTTTCAGAAACCACAGCAGTTCATGGATGATCGATCGTAGATGCAGCTTCTTGGTGGTGAGAACGGGAAACCCTTCAGCCAGATTGTAGCGCATCTGATAGCCGAAAACTGAACGCGTGCCTGTCCCGGTGCGGTCGCCACGGTCTGAGCCATTGTCGAGCACATGCTGGAGAAGATCGAGATAGGTGCGCATAGGGGTACTTTCCGGGCCGATTCGTCTTAACCCAATATAAGAAAAACCCCGGCTTTTAACACCGGGGTTTTCAGTCTGGACTGTGGACGACGATTAAAGATCGCCGAGCTTACCAAGCTGCTTCGCAACCAGATAATAGAAGGTGACGCGACCCTTGTTACGATCGCCCTTCATCACTTCGGCCACATGGTCTACCACTTCGACGGCTTTGGCTTCATCAGCAACGCCGAGCTTCTTGTGAACCCAGCTGTCGCGGACGCGCTTGAGTTCTTCAGGATCGGTTGCAGAAACTAGGGAGGAATCGCGATTGCGCAGCGCAATGCCAAGATGCTTTACGATCTTCTCGACAACGGCTTCATCAGCAGCGGCATCATAACGACGGACATCCGCGAGATAGTCACTCATAGATTCACTCTCCTTCGATTGGCTTTAGCCCCGGTTAAACCTCCGCTACAGCCGGACAATGACAATCCCAATCCGGCATGCACCGATAGTCTTGTCAGGATTGACCAGCCTGCGATTGCTGTCAATGAAAAATGAACGCAAAAAGCGAAGACAAACGAGCGCCAACAACCTGTTAAATCATAACTCCCCTCTTCCAATCGCGAAGAAGGACGCCTATATACGTCGTGTCAGCGCAAGCTGACTATGGTGATAAACGGACGATGTAATAAACCTATTGGACCCGGGGGCGGTACCCGGCGCCTCCACCAGAACGCAAGAAGCAGTAAACGCGAGTTGCGCTGTGGCGGGGGCGAAATAGGATCGACAAGGGTGTAAAGATCGCTCTTTTGCTCGGCATGATACCACCGTTATCGGGTCAATTGAGTAGTTGCAAATGACAACAAAGCTCAGGGTTACGCTCTCGCTGCTTAATCGCGGTGCGAGAAACCCAACCTAAGTCCTTCTGGTTAGCACCTTGAGGCGGGGTTCGGAGGCACCTGGCAACAGAAGCCTCCACTTTTCCCATCTTTAGATTGTTGCCACTTCCGCTTCTGGCTGTGCTTTGCGCGCAAACACAACGCGACTAAGCAGGAATGCGATAAGCGCACAGATCGCAATACCACCAATCATCGGCTTCGCTGAACCGTCAAAGAATGCGCCGGTAACGCCGATTGCAATGCCGCCAATGACGAAATGCAATGTGCCCAGAAGTGCCGATGCTGTTCCGGCAATTGCTCCGTGATCTTCAAGCGCCAGCACTGCGGTCGTCGGAATGACAAGTCCGAGAAAACCGTAACCAACAAACAAAAATGCCGCGATCAGCCAAAGGCCGGTATGGCCCATGAGAACTGCGGCAAACATCGCAAGCATAACGGCGGCAAAGCCTGAAACGGCGACCTGCATCACGCGACGCAATCCAAAACGCGCACCCAAGACGCCATTCAGCTGCGAAACGCTGAAGAACGAAACGGCATTAATCGAAAACGCAATTGCATACTGGCTTGGGCTGAGGCCGTAATGATCAATTAGAATAAACGATGAGTTTGCCAGATAGACAAAGAAGGACGCGATGCCGAAGCCGCCAATACAGGCCAACCCCATAAAATAGCGATCTTTGAGCAAGCGGCCATAACCCGCAAGCGCGCTGCTGATATTGCTATCAAGCCGAGCTTCGCTACCCCGCGTCTCTTTAAGCGACGTTGCGATCAGCACAACGCCCACGATTGCTGCCACCAGAACTGCCCAGAAAACACCGCGCCAACCAAAGAAGTCGATAAGCACCGAACCACTCAGGGGTGCTAAAATAGGTGAAATCGAAAAGACGAGCATCAATAGCGACATCAGTTTTGCTGCATCAACACCCGTATGCAGATCACGCACAATCGCACGCGGAATAACCGAGCTTGCCGCAGCGCCCAAACCCTGAATGAAGCGGAACAGGACCAAAATATCGATATTGGTCGCGAGTGCTGAGCCGATACTGCCAACAGCAAACAGGATCAGTCCGCCATAAAGCGGAAGCTTGCGTCCAACCATGTCCGACAAAGGACCAACAAAAAGCTGCGCAATCGCGAGAGCGATGAAGAATGCCAAAAGACTCATCTGCACAGCACCGGTCTCGGCGTGGAGATCGGTAGCGATGGTTGGCAATGCGGGCAGATACATATCAATGGCAAATGGGCCGATTGCCGAAAGAAGACCAAGAATAATCGCGTTACGCACGAGACCTGAAGTGGGAGAGCCTGAACTCATTGGGGGCGTACTTTCATCAATGTTTCGTGAGTCGCCCGTTACGCGTTTGGTTCCGGCGCATCGCTTGGGAGGAAGGGCAAGCCGGGACCAAATAACGCAACTAAGCGACTATCCACATGCTTATGCTACATAATTTCGCGATATTTGCGATGTATCCAGCCCCCAACCGGGTATCGCAGTCTCTCAAAAGCGGGTAGCCATCCCCATAATGGACGAATTACAATAACTGTTTTGACACTACTGTAAAATTAGACACTATTGTCCAAACCGTCAAGCCGCATTATGTTATGAATATGAAACCTACTGACATGCTCGATAGTGCCGTTCTCGCAGACAGACGCCCACTCCTTTCTGAAGGGGCAAATTCTGCGTCCGCAAAATCGGGGTTAAAGCCCGGCCAATGTATGAAGCGCGACTTCATTCTTTGCGCGGCAGCACGCGTTTTTTATCGAGATGGGTTTCAGGGCGCCAGCATCGATCTGATAGCCAGCGAAGCTGGCGTATCACGCCAGACCATTTACAATCATTATAAAGATAAAGAAGCACTGCTGGCGGCTGTTGTTGACGATGCATTCGACAGAATGTCGTCTGGTCTTTTTGCTGTGCTCGCTACTTTTCCTCAGTCTGGCGAAAACCTCGAAGAAAATCTGGTCGCCTTCTCGATCAGGATGAGCCGCAATTGCGTGCATGATTCTTCGACTGTCTTCTTGCGCAAACTGTTTCAGTCCGATGAAGATGCCCTGCCCCTACATGGCAATATATGCAGCAACAAGGGGCCCGCACAGGCAGTTCCAGCCATTGCCGCCCATCTGGCGCGCTTAGCATTGGCCGGTGATCTGGTCATTGAAGACCCCGATTTGGCAGCACGTCATTATCTGGCGCTTATCAATGCGGATATTCATTACCATCTGCTAACCGGCCAGACAGTTGATGATTCAATTATTGAAAAAAGCGCGATCAACGGTGTGCGGACATTTTTAATGGCCTTTGGTGCGCGCGCTTAAGCATTTCCGCACCTCCCCGGGCTCACTTTTTTCTTGATATATTTTAGATTCGTCAGAGAACAAACTTGACATCAACCTGCGAATCCGTGGGATAAGCAATCTATGGTTCAGGATCTCATTCGTTACGATATTCTCGCTCAGGAAGCCCTCCGTGGCGTCATTCGCAAGGTTCTTGCGGAAGTGGCAGCGACTGGCTTGCCTGGCAATCATCATTTCTTCATCACGTTCCTAACAGGGGCGCCCGGTGTACGCATTTCATCGCGACTTAAGGAAAAGTATCCTGAGCAGATGACAGTGGTGTTGCAACATCAGTACTGGGACATGGTTGTCACTGATCAGCTGTTTGAAATCGGCTTGTCATTCGGTGACGTGCCAGAAAAGCTGACAATCCCATTTTCTGCTGTCCGCGGCTTCTACGATCCATCGGTCAACTTTGAACTTGAGTTCGATGTATCGGTTGTGCAGCCAACAAGCGACAATGATGAAGGTGGCAACGTCTCCTCTATCGAATTGATCTCGTCCGAAGATGCGCCTGAAAAGGCCAAGCCTAAATCCAAATCGCGCAAATCTGCTGCTGATAAAGGTGATAGCGCTGCAAAAGACGAACCGGCATCTGAGGATGACGATACAGAAGCCAAGCCATCGGCAGACGTGGTTTCCCTAGATTCTTTCCGTAAAAAATAAGTTTTAACTTCACTGAGAATACCAAACACCGGCTGAACATTCTGCCGGTGTTTTTTTATAGCAGTCGTGCCGCTCTTGACTTCGATCAAAGCATCTCAACAAATGCTCTGTAAAACTGAGATAAACAAAAACGCATCACAGGACAGGCCCCAACATGTTGCGAATTATTGCTCAGATCGTTCTTTGGTTCAGCGGTATCATTGCCGGTTTCTTCGTCGCTAAAGACGCCCCGAACTTTCCGATGTGGCAAATGACTTTCGGGTTGCTGCTCCTCGTGATACTTTCGCTGATCATCTGGTGGATAACCAATCCAAAATCGCCAAACAAATAAGGCGATGCCCACTGACATACTTGGCAGGCATTCATGAGTGAAATTATCAATCTGCGCCAGTTCAAAAAGAACAAGGCGCGTGCCTCGCGGGAAGAACAAGCCGATCAGAACCGCATTCTGTTTGGCCGGACAAAAGCCGAAAAAGGCTTTGCGAAAGAAGAAACGCGCAAAGCCAATAGCTTTCTCAAAAACAACAAGCTTGAGCCAATCAACAAGCCGAAAGCTGAAGAGTGAGCGGCTCCCTCAGCACTACAGGACGGCTTAAAAAGCGCTCTGTGAGTATTCGTGGACATGCAACGAGCTATACGCTCGAAGACCCATTCTTCGAGCTGCTTGAAGAGATCGCAAACACGCGGCAAGTATCTGTCGCATCGCTTGTGACGGAGATCGACGGGCAGCGCGAGCGCAGCGTCAACCTCTCTTCTGCTCTCAGGCTCTACATACTTGACTGGCTAAAATCAAAAATTCGGTCTCAAGGCTGAGAATTCGGCGCAACATTTGGCGCCTGCTCCAGATCTTTCAAAAACTCATTCAGCGACTGACCACCCTCACCATTCAGTTGTGCGGGCTGATTAGTGCCCTCAACGGGTTTCTGCGCTTCCAATGCATTTCTGGCAGCCTGTTCGCGAGCTTCTGCCTCTGCTCTTTTTCGAGCCTCTTCCTCGAGCTGCACACGCTCGCGCGCTTTGGCATCCGATGCTAGCAAGTCCAGCTGGCGTCTCAGCCGCTGCTTTTCCATGATGCTCGCCTGCATCGCTTCAACCCGTTCCTGCTCTCGCTCCAATGCGCGCTGCGTCAGAAACTGAACCAGCGGCTGGCGATCAAATTGAACTGTAGGGTCGTCATAGGTTCCGCCAATTGTATAGCGAAGACTTGCTGTGGTTGAAGGTTGCACATCGTCCGGTTGATCAAATGCGAAGCTGCCTTCACCACTGAGGCCCAGCGTAGAAAGATTAAGCTGCATATCGCCGCTCAATGTGGCGTCGCCCGATGCAAGACTGATCGGTGCAAGTCGTGCGATGCCTCCGGCAATCGTAAAATCAAAGCGCGGATTACCAAGCGCAAAGCGACCCTGACCAATTGCCTTATCGGTCAATGCGCTGAAAGCTTTAGCATCCAGCTGCGTGGCACCTACGGGCTGATCACCCAGACTATCAGCCTCAGTCAGCATTGCCGGAAAAGCCGTTTGATCAAAGCCATTGATTGCGAAATTCTCGACATCAACGCTGCCTGAACCAGCTAACGACGCAACCAGTTCGGCGACATTCGAGCCGCTACCATTCAAAGTCAGAGCAGCCTTAATCGTTCCATCCAATGGGCTGCTACCCGTCGAAGAATGATAGAAATCTTCGAGCCGTGCACCACTCCATTTAAGATCAGAAGACAGCAGCGCGGTTTTATCGTTGTTGCGTAGAGAAATATTGCCAACCAGATACCCGCCAGCCCAGTTTCCCGTCAGCTCATTAAGTGCCAGCCCATCCATATTCTTCTGAACGCGCGTAGAAAAATCGCTCACGGTTCCGAAGCCATCCATGTGTGCTTGCGCTGCAGTCAGCTTCATATCCATTAGCAGCGTCAAAGACGGACGCGTAGCAAATGGCGTATTTGGCCAGATAGAAGCCTTACGCGGCGAAGATGGCTCAAGCGCATCCTGACCAAGCATGATTGCTGCGAGGCTGCCAAGTTCAACAGAGGTCAGCTTTGCTTCACCTTTGATCTGCGGAAGTCCACTATCTGAAAAGTTCGCTTCAAGACGAGCGGAGATATCATCTCCGCCAAGCTTACCCGCAAAATTCGGGAACCGCAGCAAACCTTTGGCAAACTGAAAATCGCTCGATAGATCAGCGGACAGTCCTTCGCCAAATCCCGGAAGCGTGTAACCCGCTGTTGCGATAAAGGGTTGCAAATCGGCAGACTTCACCTGAGCCTTACCGCTCGCCGCAATATCTCCGCCAACCATCGACAAAATGCCATCCGCAACTGCAGATCCATCAGGTGCCGTCAGTTTGAGTTGCGTTCGCATGCCAGCACTTGGCGCGCCCTGCATGGTGAGATCAGCCGTCAATTCGCCAGCAAGTCCGAGCGGCAATGTTGGAACGCCCAATAAAGCCAGAACCGTTTCGCCATTCGTAGACGTTGCAGTTCCGTTGAGCTGCATCTGCATCGGATCGTTTTCAGCGCTTCCGCCGCTGGTCGTGCCGGACAGGTCAAGCTTCATACCGCCTGCTTTGCCCGTCACGCTAAACGACGCCTCGCCACCCTTTGCAGGTGTCTTTGCTGGCACTTCCTTGGCGCGTGATCCTTTGGCACTTCCCGCAACCGGCGCGGCGGTCACACCATTACCGGTGGGTGCCACGGCATTGGCGATGATATTAATCTCCGTGTCCTCAAAGAGACCCGGATAATTATCTGCGCGCGCAGAGAGCGAACGGAAAAATGGAACTTGCGGATGACGATGCGCAGCGAGTGTCAGAAAATGCGACAGATCAGCGGAAAGCAAAGTTGCATCAAGTTTGCCTGACGGCGTTGCTGCAAAAGGCTCATAAGTGCCGGTTGCAGTCAGCGTTGTTCCTGCAACATCATTGACCATCAAACGGTCAAAATCAAAACGGCCATTATGAATACGAACAGCAAGATCAACACTCGCTGCTTCCATATCCTCATATTGAACAGGGCCAGCGGTGAACCCAATATCAAGCGCTTGTCCATCAAGTGAAGCAACGCCATGACCGCCTGAGAAAAAGCCTGTAAATGCACGAAGTGCATTGCTATCAACTGCACCACCTTGCAACCGCAGCGTAATAGCTGGTTCGGCAGAACCTGCTACTTGCCGCAGGAATGTACCTTTCAGCGTCGTTTGGCCCATACCGACTTCAAGGTTATCAATGCTCTGCATGCCTTCACGCAAATTCACTTTGCCTGAAAAGCCCACGCTATCGAGTTTACGGATGGATTCATCAACAGTTTCATTCAGCCATGCTGCAAGACCGGATGGCTGGCGCGAAGCCACAAGCATATCGCCTTCAAAACCGAAATCGCGCCCGACCGAAAGTCTGCCTTTGGCCTCAATCTTTGTACGGCCCGGCAGATCAGCTTCAAACTGACCAATATTCCAGCCATTTCCATCAGGCTCTGCACTGATTGTCACGGAACGAATAGTCGTTCCACCGGCAATCACTGCCGGTAGCCGTAAATCGACATTGCCGGGGATTCCAGGGATCGGCAATTGCTCAAGTATCCGCCGTAATGTCTCAAGGCGCTCGCCATCAGCGACGGGTGTGGGTTGCTGATCCTGCGTTTCAACCGGACCCCAGAATATCTGCTGGCCGTCAGCACTGATTTCAAAATGTGGCTTATCACCGTAATCAATAAGAGCCTTGCCATTCACCACGTAAGGATTGTCGGCCGGTCCCTGCTCCATGCGAAACTCGCTGGCATCGAAATGGATTTTATTTGCAGAAAACTTGCCACTAACACGAAGGTCACTGAAAAATGGCTTCTCTACTGGCTCTTTCTGGTTCTTGGCGACTGACCCCATCGCATCAGCAGAACGGAGTGAAAAGCTGCCAGCATAGTTCAGACGACCATCATCAAGCGTAATGTCACCATCAGTCTCAAACGATGCGGGCACCGCTTCAGGCGATATGCGCGCTCGAAGGCGCAGAGAGCCGTCGGGCTTGGCTTCACCGCTGGTAAGATCAAGCGCCAGCTTCTGACCTTCAATTTCTAAAGTGCCGTTGGCCAGCCATGGCCCTGCAAGACTGTTGGCAGAGAGAACCGCATTTATATCGCTGGCATTGTGAACGCGTCCACTCGCCTCATCGATAAGGGTCGTAGTTCCGTCCGTGATTGAGAGGCGTTCAACCTTGATCTGCGCCGGATCAAGCGGTGTGGAAGGACGGATCGCCCAATCCACCTTGCCATCCTTATCGAGCGAAATAATCGTATTCGGGCGTTCGACACGCATATCGAAAATCAGCAACTGGCCGCGCAAAAATGGCATCAGTTCCGCATCCATCGAAAACGTATCGACCGTCATCACGGGATGCTCATTATCAGCGCCCACACGCACATCGGAAAATGCCACTGAAGGGAACGGCAGCAATCGCGCACTCACGTCGCCTGTCACATGCACTGGACGGCCAAGGATCTGGCTTGCCTCGCGCTCAAACTCGGCACGATAGCCGCTCCAGTCGACAAATGGCGGAACGACCAGCGCTGCGGTCAAAAGCAACACCAGCAATCCACCCACGATGACGAATATGCGGCCCAAGCGAAACTCCGATAATATGCAGAGCGCGAAACAATCCTTGAATCACGCGATTTTTATCGGTGCAACATAGCGGGATCGATCCGGCGATAACAAGGCAAATTGCCTGCGCAATCGCCGATTCAGCCGCGACATTGAATCGCCTTCTTAAAAAGACGATTCAAAGGACTGATTTGAATCAGGAAATCAGGATTTTTCCCGGATTCATAATGTTATCTGGATCGATCGCTTTCTTGATCATCCGCATGTAGTCAGTCGCGTCACCAAGCTCCATTGCAAGATATTTCATCTTGCCCTGCCCGATACCATGTTCTCCGGTACACGTACCCTCCATGGCAAGCGCACGCTTCACCAGGCGATCCATAAAATCTTCTGCGCGCTCCATTTCCGATGCATCGTCCGTATCAAGCAGAAGAAGCAGGTGGAAATTACCGTCGCCAACATGGCCAACAACGGGAGCAATCAATTCGCTTTCAGCCAGATCTTTTTCTGTCTCAGCAATGCAGTCCGCAAGCCGTGAAATCGGCACGCATACGTCAGTCGAAACACCCTTCGCACCAGGGCGCAAAAGGAAAGATGCCAGATAAGCGTCATGCCGCGCGCGCCACAAGCGGTCGCGTTCTTCCGGATCATTGGTCCAGCGGAACTCGCCGCCACCATTTTCCGCAGCAATCTCGCCAAAGATTTCCGCCTGTTCCGCAACGCCGGTTTCGGTGCCATGGAACTCGACAAACAAATAAGGCTGCGCCTCATAGGGCAGCTTGGAATGCATAATCAGTGCTTCCATCTGGAGCTTGTTCACGAGCTCAATACGCGCAACGGGTATGCCCATCTGGATGGTTTCAATAACCGCGCGGCAAGCTGATTCAACATCAGGGAACGGGCAAATCCCGCCCGACACCGCTTGCGGAATACCCTGCAATTTTAAAGTCAGTTCAGTGATAATACCGAGCGTGCCTTCAGAACCGATCAGCAGCCGTGTCAGATCATAGCCAGCCGCTGTCTTCTTCACACGTTTGGATGTTTCGATCAGGCGACCATCGGGCATCACGGCTTTCAGCGCCAATACGTTTTCACGCATTGTGCCATAGCGCACGGCATTGGTGCCAGACGCTCGTGTTGAGGCCATACCGCCAAGGGTCGCATTTGCACCCGGATCGATTGGGAAAAACAGTCCGGTATCACGCAAATATTCGTTCAGCTCTCGGCGCGTAATGCCCGGCTCAATAACGCAATCAAGATCTTCCGCATGAACTGCCAAAACACGGTTCATCTGTGTGAGATCAATCGACACGCCACCGGCAGGCGCATTCACCTGTCCCTCAAGCGAAGAACCAGCGCCAAATGCGATCACCGGCACCTTATGCTCGGCACAGATGCGGACCACAGCCTGCACATCATCGGTTGTCTGTGCAAAAATGACAATGTCGGGCGCCTGCGTCGGCACATAGGTCGTCGTGTGGCCATGCTGCTCGCGAATTGCCTGTCCGGTCTGTGCTCGCTCACCAAACCGCTGCTTGAGGAGCGCAACTGCAGCTGCAATGCCCTCTTCATTACGCTGAAGGGCAACCACATTCTGAAGCGACATCGTTTATTCTCCGTATTTTAATTTATGCTGCAGCTAAGGCCAGCGCGACGGGATCTTGTCCCAAATGTTCAGCAATAGCCCGCACGACAAGATTATGATCTTCACGCTGCGGAAGGCCCGAAACAATTGCTGTTCCGATTACGCCCGCACCTGCGATATGGATGGGGAACCCACCACCCGCTAAAGCATAATCGGCAACATCCAGTGCCTTATGGTCTGCAAACATTTTGTCTTCGCGATTTTGTTCCAGAACAAGGCGATAGCTCGAAGCGTGAAAGCGACGCACGACATTAAATTTACGCCGCAGCCATTCGGTATTGTCAGCGGTGGTTCCAGCAGTTGCTGCAAAAAACAGACGGCGATCCCAAAGCGAAATATCAATCGCAACCGCGAGCTTCTGTTTCACCGCAATATCGCGTATCCGCTGGCCGAGTGAAAATGCATCATTCTCGGTGAAACTTGTGAAAATAAGTGCCTGTTCTTGCCGGATGATCTGCTTGATGTCGTCGCTTTGCGCCATGTTCAACACTCTCCCCAAACATTTATTCAGCTCTTTTGCGCCCTCATTCACATGATTGCAACCGTTGAACCCCACCATCAAACTTGATTGATTGAGCGCAAGCGGCTAGTGGAACTGCATGGCTCAGAACCCAAATATTGATGTACCCGCACAAGGCGACCGCATACCGCAATTTGTGGAGACCGCAGTTTTTAAGCGCGATGTTTTTTCCGAGACACGCGCAGGCTATTTTGCGGGCGATCCCGAGACAAGAATTATTCGTCGGTTGGTGAGTGCAGCCCCTTGGTGGTCGAAGCCTCTGGCATGGATTCTGGCACGACGCGAAATTCGCGGCCTCAAAACCGTGCGCGGCATCGAAGGCGTACCGCAACTTCTCTATACCGACAAAGACGGTCTCTATCGTTCATGGACGGAAGGCACACCGCTGCATCTTGCGCGTCCGGCTCAACTCAAATGGTATCGCACTGCGCATCGCATTCTGCGCGATATGCGCCGCATGGGCGTTACCCACAACGATCTGGCCAAGCCGCAAAACTGGCTGATGACGCCGGAAGGCGAAGCAGCGGTTATCGATTTTCAGCTGGCAAGCGTGCATCGCCGTCGTGGCGGATTTTACCGTTTGCTCGCCTATGAAGATTTCCGTCATCTCATCAAACAAAAGCGCGCCTTTGCACCCGATCTGATGACGCCGACCGAAAAGCGCATTCTGGCACGCCGTTCGCTGCCGTCACGCATTTGGCTCGCTACTGGCAAGAAGGTCTATAACTTTATCACCCGAGGCATTTTCAGCTGGTCCGATGGTGAAGGTACGGGCGACCGTATCGACAATGAAGGCCCAGCTATCATGGCTGCGTTGAAGTCAGACCCGCGTGTAAAAGACGTAGCGCTCGCGCTTTATTCACTGCCAGCCAAGGGCGTGGGCCTCTATGCCTTCGTCGAAACGGCTGACGCGGACGAAAAAAGCCTGCGCGCACGGCTGAAAGGCACAAAGCTTGAACTCATCCAACCGGTTGCGCATTTGCCACGCCGGGCCGATGGCACGATCAGAGACGATATTCTGCGTTTGATCGCCATGAACCAGATGACGGAGCTTGATGAACTGCTACAGCGCGAACCGGAGATGCGCGGCCTTGTCGAAGCGCTTGCTTCACATCGGCTCAATTTCACCGATCGTCGTATCACACAGCTTGAGTAATTTAACGCTTTCGCTGGTTTTTGATCAACGAATCACTACATTCGGTAGCAATGTCTGATTTTCCCGATGATATGCCGTTTTTCGGCAATGAAACTCCTGCCGATCGCGCACCCGCTGCGACTGGCGGAATTGCCGCGCGCGCCATGGCAGCACGCAACCAGCAGCGTGGCGAACCCGATTATTTAAAGGGTCTCAACCCTGAGCAGCGTCAGGCCGTCTTGACCACCGAAGGTCCGGTTCTTGTTCTCGCAGGTGCAGGCACCGGCAAGACCCGCGTGCTCACAACCCGCATCGCGCATATTGTGACGACTGGCCTCGCCTATCCAAGCCAGATTCTCGCTGTGACTTTTACCAACAAAGCCGCCCGCGAAATGAAAGAACGTATCGGCCATCTGGTCGGCGGTGCAGTCGAAGGCATGCCATGGCTCGGCACGTTCCACTCCATCGGCGTGAAACTGCTGCGCAAACATGCAGAACTGGTGCACCTCACTTCTGATTTCACAATCCTTGATACTGATGACGTGATCCGTCTCATCAAGCAGCTTATTCAGGCCGAGGGTCTCGACGACAAGCGCTGGCCGCCCCGCACTTTTGCGAACATGATTGATGGCTGGAAGAACAAGGGCTTTGGCCCAGCGGATATCCCGGAAGGCGATGCGCGTTCGTTTGGCAACGGCAAAGGCCGCGAGCTGTATCAGGCTTATCAGGAACGCCTTCGTACGTTGAACGCATGCGACTTCGGTGATCTTCTGCTGCATCCGATCCGCATCTTCCGCAACAATCCCGACATTCTGCGCGAGTATCACGCGAAGTTCCGTTACATTCTGGTGGACGAGTATCAGGACACCAACACAGCACAATATATGTGGCTGCGGCTACTTGCTCAAAGGCCACAATCGAAAAGCACTGCTCCAGTTCCAGCCGATGGTCGGCAGACATCATCAGGCGTAAGCGACAATAAAGTTAACTTGTGTTGTGTTGGCGATGACGATCAGTCGATCTATGGCTGGCGCGGTGCCGAGGTGGATAATATCCTCCGCTTCGACAAGGATTTTCCGGGCGCAGTTGTTATCAAACTTGAGCGCAACTATCGCTCGACAGCACATATTCTGGGAACTGCCGCGCATCTGATTGCACATAACGAAGGTCGTCTCGGCAAAACGCTTTTCACTGAAGCGCCAAACCCCGACGATCCAAAAGTCAAAATCCATGCAGCATGGGATTCGGAAGAAGAAGCCCGCGCAGTTGGTGAGACCATCGAACAGGCTCAGCGCCAAGGCCATTTGCTCAACAATATGGCGATCCTTGTGCGCGCGTCCTTCCAAATGCGCGAGTTTGAAGATCGCTTTGTGACGCTTGGCCTCAACTATCGGGTTATCGGCGGTCCACGCTTCTACGAGCGCCTCGAAATCCGCGATGCCATGGCTTATCTGCGTGTGGTTGCACAGCCGGCTGATGATCTGGCGTTAGAGCGCATCATCAACACACCAAAGCGCGGACTTGGTGAAGCAGCAATTCGCCTGATCCACGACTATGCGCGCGCACGCGACATTTCGATGTTCGCAGCCGCTTGTGATCTGGTGGAAACGGAAGAACTAAAGCCAAAGCCACGTTCGGCGCTGCGCGAAGTGGTCAATAATTTCCGCCGCTGGCAAACACTTCTCGACAATACCCCGCATACAGAACTCGCAGAAACCATTCTTGATGAGTCGGGCTACACGTCCATGTGGCAGAACGACAAATCGGCAGAGGCGCCGGGGCGTCTTGAAAACCTCAAGGAACTGATCCGTTCCATGGAGGATTATGAGAGCCTGCGCAGCTTCCTTGAGCACATTGCGCTCGTCATGGATGCGGAGCAAAACACCGATATGGATGCCGTCAACATCATGACGCTCCACTCTGCTAAGGGCCTTGAGTTTGAAACTGTTTTCCTGCCCGGTTGGGAAGAAGGCCTGTTTCCGCACCAGCGCGCACTTGATGAAGGTGGTCGCTCAGGCCTCGAAGAAGAACGACGCCTTGCCTATGTGGGCGTGACGCGCGCCAAAAAGAACCTGCATATCTGGTTCGTATCCAACCGCCGCATTCATGGCATGTGGCAGTCAACCATTCCTTCACGCTTTCTGGAAGAGCTTCCCGAACCGCATGTCGAAGTTGCTGAAATGGAAGGCAATTACGGCGGCTATGGCAATAGTGGTTATGGACAATCGCGCTTTGATAAAGCTGATCCATTCCAAAACTCCTATGCAACGCCCGGCTGGCAGCGCGCGCAGCAAAACCGCTCTGATGCAACACGCAACAACTGGGGTTCGCGCTCGGGTGCAAATGTCGAACGCGTCGGCTATGGCGAAACCGATTCTGGCTTTGGTGCTGGTCGCGGGTCGGTAAAAGGACGCACCATTGACGGCGAACTGGTTGCAAAATCAACAACCGATAAGCCGTCTGCCTATTTCGTCGGCGACCGTGTGTTCCACATCAAATTCGGTAATGGCACAATCTCGACCATTGACGGCAATAAACTGACCATCGACTTCGATAAGGCGGGACAGAAGCGCGTTCTCGACAGCTTCGTTCAGCGCGCATAATTCTTAAGAGTAGAAGAGCCGGAGATTACTCCGGCTTTCCTTTTTCCCAGGTCACATCACCCTTGAACAGCGGAACGGTCGACAGCGATGTCTTAGCCGAACCATCCTGCACCTGTGTCGCATGAGCGAGATAAAGAAGCGTGTTGTTCTTCTGATCATAGATACGGGTGATGACCAGCTTCTTCCAGATAAGACTGGTGCGCTCCGCAAAGACCCGCTCACCACCCTTACCAAGCTTAATATCACCGATGGTAATCGGCCCGGACTGCTCGCAGGAAATCGATGCATTGGACGGGTTTTCAAACCAGTTGCCCTTCTGCAGGCGGTCGATAACTCCGCGCGAAAAAGATGCCAAATAGCAGGTCACGCCCTGCACCTTCGGATCCTGAACGGCATCAATCACAATGTCATTTCCCAGCCAGTCCACGCCAACTTTACCGACTTCTTCTGCTGATACCGCAGCCGAAGCTGCAAGCAAAAGCATCGGCGCGACAAGCAATCCCACAAACCTGTTCATCTTTGACATTCGATCTCTCCAGCAACTTCGTTCTCAAAGGTGGAGAAACAAATCAGGCATTGCAAGAGAGCAACCCTCAACCGCCCCACTTTTCCAGAAAGGCCTCAATTTCAAGCGCCTGAATATCAGGAACGGCCTCATAAAGCTTTTCCACCGGCCAATCCCACCAGCACAGAGCCAGCAATCGTTCTATAATTGCATCATCAAAGCGCTTGCGAATGATGCGGGCCGGAACACCGCCGACAATATGATAGGGCGCAACATCTTTCGTCACCACAGCATTTGCGCCGATCACCGCGCCATCACCAATATTGACGCCGGGCGTAATCACCGCACCATGGCCAATCCAGACATCATTGCCGATTGTCACGCGTTTGGCCTGTCGCCGTTCACGGAACGCACCGTCCACGCCCAGATAACGAAAATACTCATTCGGACGATAGCTCACCTTATGAGTCGTAAGCCGTTCCATAGGATGCTCAAGCGCATTGATCCGCACATTGGAAGCAATTGAGCAGAACTTACCGATCTGCGCGTAAATACCTTCCCCGTTGCGCTCGAAATAGGTGAAATCGCCGACTGTCACTTCACGCAGGATTACACGCTCACCTATGTCCGCATAGCGACCAAGCTTGGAGCCTTTGAGCTGAGCTGTCGAGTGAATGCGCGGTTCACTATTTTGGAAACGAAGGTCTTCACCCTGCGTCATTTCAAAACTTTCTGAAATCTTTGTACTCTGCTAGACTGGATCTATCGTTTCAACATAAGATGCGCTCGTTAAATAAGCGCTTTCCTATTGCATAACGATGTAAACACTAAATAGCGTGCTTATCTGCGATAAATGCAAAACAAAATTCAAGGCTGACCGGACATGAAAAAATTCCTGCCCATCTTCATCTTCGCCTTCATCATTGTGATTGTTGGCGCTGCGGGCTTCAATATGATCCGCGACCGTAATTCCGCCGATCAGCCTTTCGGCGGTCCGTTCAATCTCGTGGCTATGGATGGCAAGCCTTTCACTGAAAAAGAACTGCGCGACACACCTTCCGTGGTTTTCTTTGGTTTTACCCATTGCCCTGATGTGTGCCCCACCACGCTCTACGAACTGGACGGATACTTCAAACAGCTCGGACCAGAAGCATCTGACATTAAAGCTTATTTCATTTCCGTGGATCCTGAACGCGACACACAGGAGATTATGAAAACCTATGTGAGCAACGTGTCAGACCGCATCATCGGCGTGACCGGAACACCGGAAAACGTCGCTGACATGGTGAAGTCCTACCACATCTACGCCAAGAAGGTTCTGACCGAAGACGGCGAATATACAATGGATCACACGGCTTCGGTTTTCCTTCTCGACAAGGGCGGTCGCTTCCGTGGAACCATCGCCTATCAGGAGAACCCAGATACTGCTCTGGAAAAGTTGAAGAATCTGGCCAAAGGCCGCACAAACGGGTAAACAAAGCTTCCAATTCGATTTGAGAGCTTATTATCCATGCCCCAATCACGACTCTTCTTTTCGGCTGACAAGACGGAAGCCGAACGAATCTATGACATCATCGAACAAGCATTCGAAGATGAAGCCTTCCCGATTGCAATCACTGAAATCGATGAAGACCGTCAGATTTTCGAAGTTTCCGTCTATACCGAAGATGGAGCCGAGGAACTCGCAGCGCGCATAGACGCGCTGGTGGGTGCTGGCAAATTTGAAACCGAAGAGCTGCCAGACATTGACTGGGTCACACACTCGCTCTCAGTTCTAAAGCCTGTTCGTGCCGGACGCTTTTTTGTGCATGGCTCGCATGACAGCGACAAACTACAAGCCGATGAAATTCCGATTTTGATCGATGCTGGCCTCGCTTTTGGCACCGGACATCATGGCACCACGTCTGGTTGCCTTGAAATGATTGAGGAAGTGGTTGAGCGCGAGCATCCGACCAATGCGCTTGATCTCGGCACCGGCTCTGCTGTTCTGGCAATTGCCATCGCCAAGCTTGCACCAATCCCGGTTCTCGCCACCGATATCGATCCGATTGCAGTCACTGTTGCCGCTGAAAACACCGTTCTCAACGGAGTGAGTGAGCATGTCGTAACGGCGACTGCCGAAGGCTTCGACCATCCGATCTTCCGCTCCTACACCCCGTTTGATCTTATCGTCGCCAATATTCTAGCCAACCCGCTGATGGAACTCGCACCTTCGCTGAAATCACATCTGGCACCAAGCGGCTCAATCATTCTGTCCGGCATTCTCGACAGTCAGCATGACATGGTTCTTGCTGCCTATCAGTCGCAGGGACTTACCCATGAGAAAACCTTCCATCGCGAAGGCTGGGTCACGATTCACCTGAAGTAATAGGTTTCCATTATTTATTGCGAGTTACGCTCATGGCTTTCCAGACTTTTGATGTAACCACCGATCCGGCCAATGGTGCACCACGCGTCGCCAAACTGCGCGAGAAGCTTGTCGAACAGGGACTCGACGGCTTTCTCGTTCCGCGTGCCGATGAGCATCAGGGCGAATATGTGCCGCTGCGTGCCCAGCGCCTTGGCTGGCTCACCGGTTTTACCGGTTCGGCAGGTGCGGCACTGATCCTCAAGGATAAGGCTTTAGTCTTCATCGACGGTCGCTATGAGTTGCAGGTTCGAAATCAGACGGATGGTAACGTGTTTTCTTATGAAAGCCTCGTCACCAATCCGCCTGCGAGCTGGCTCGCGGAAAACGGCAAAGGCCTGACCATTGGCTTTGACCCTTGGCTGCACACGATTTCCGAAGCCTCCGCTCTCCGCGAAGCTTTGGAAAATCAGGGTGGCAAGCTGGTGCCGGTTGCGCATAATCTGGTTGATCTCATCTGGGATGATCAGCCGGAAGCACCACTTGCGCCGGTCACTATTCAGCCAGCCCGTTTCTCGGGCCACGAGGCTGAAGACAAGATCAAGGAAATGCAAAAGGCGGTAGCAGCAACGGGTGCAAGTGCCGCAGTGCTAACTGATCCGTCATCGGTTGCCTGGGTGTTTAACATTCGCGGCAAGGACGTCTCCAACACGCCTCTGCCGCTTAGCTTCGCAATCATCCCGGCTGAGGGTGAGCCAGAACTGTTCATCGACGAGCGCAAACTTGCCATCGAACCCCGCGCCTATCTCACGCAACTAGCGAAACTCTGCGAACCAGCAAAGCTTGAAGGTCACCTGAGTGCGCGCGCAGCAGAAGGCGAAACCATTCTACTCGATCCAGCACTGGCTGCGGAAAAGCTTCGTCTGGCGGTAGAAGCCGCGGGCGGCCATGTCATTCATGGCAAAGACCCTGCCCGCCTGCCCCGCGCGATCAAGAACATGGCAGAACTCGACGGTTCTCGCGCAGCACACGAGCGCGATGGCGTGGCAATGGTCAATTTCCTGTCCTGGCTTGATGGAGAAAAGCCCGGAACGGTTGACGAAATCTCAGCAGCGCAAAAGCTGGAAGCAAGCCGCGATAAGGCTGGCCGCGATTTCCAGATGCCACTTGAAGATATTTCGTTTGATTCGATCTCCGGCGCAGGTCCGGACGGCGCAATCATCCATTACCGCGTCAACACCGACACAAACCGCAAGCTTAACGATGGCGAGCTTTATCTGATCGATTCCGGGGCGCAATATCGCGACGGCACGACCGATATTACTCGCACCGTTGCTATTGGCAGCATCACGCCTGAAACCATCCGCTCGTTCACGCTTGTGCTGAAAGGCATGATTGCCATCACCACCGCACGTTTCCCGAAAGGAACACGCGGACAGGACATTGACGTGCTGGCGCGTATCGCACTCTGGAAACAGGGCTTTGACTATGCGCATGGCACCGGCCACGGCGTCGGCAGCTATTTGTCGGTGCATGAAGGCCCACAGAGCATTTCAAAGAAAGGCGTGCAGGAGCTTTTGCCCGGCATGATCCTTTCCAACGAACCGGGCTATTACAAGCCGGGTGCTTACGGCATTCGCATTGAAAACCTGATCATCGTGAAAGAAGCGGAAGTTCCAGCAGGCGGCGAGCTACCGATGATGAGCTTTGAAACGCTCACCTTCTGCCCGATCGACCGGCGCCTTATCGACAAATCACTGCTCACGCAGGAAGAGCTGGATTGGCTGAATGCCTATCATGGCAGCGTGCGTGAAAAGCTTATCACGCACTTGGATGAGGCACAGGCTAAGTGGCTCGAAGCAGCAACTTCAGAGATTTAAGCCGGAAAGAAATGGCGCAGTGCGATCAACAGCGCTGCGCCTGCAAAAAACATTGTCATCATGCTAACCCGCAATGACAACAACACGCAGAATACCAGCACCAACAATTCGCGCCAACCATGATCCGATGCGGGCGCTGCAACAATTGCTGTCAGAACCGCCGCAGGCACTGCATTCAATGCTGCTTCAACACGATAATGCACACGCTCAAAACGCGATAAGATCATATGCCCGCCAAAGCGGGTAAGATAGGTGCACAACGCACCCGCAAGAATAATCCAGATCGTCGTGGACATGATCTATGCCTTCCCTGTTTGCGGCTTTGCGAGAACAGCGGCCAGTACAACACCACCCATCGCACCGAGCGTTACATGCCATGGCGAGCCGACGAACTTGTAAGCCGCTACTGCGCAGACAGCACTGACAATAACAACCGGCCACCAATGTTCGCGATGGCGAAAACTCATCACCATGCCAAGGAAATAAATCGGCAGCAGAAAGTCGATCCCAAGCGCATAAGGATCAGAAATCAGATTGCCAAACAGCGCACCAATGAGCGTCTCGATCAGCCAGCAGACATAGATTGTGAGACCAAGCCCCATATACCATGCGAAGCTGATTTTCCGGCCCGCCTCAGCACGAATTTCAACTTCGGCATATTGCGGATCGACCAGCAGAAAGAAGGCGAGCGCCTTTTGCATGAAGGTGAAATGGCGAATGCGCCGGCCGACCGTCGCCGAATAAAGCACATGCCGAAAATTGACCGCGAAGATCGACAGCACAATCATCCATGGCGCGATGTTCTGGCCAAATAGATCAAGCCCAACCATCTGGCTGGCGCCTGCATAGATCATTCCACTCATGAAGATGGCTTCAGCAAAGGTAAAGCCGTTGTCGATTGCTACTGCACCAAACAACAGACCAAACGGCGCACCAGCTGCTACGATGGGCAAGCCACGTTTAACACCGCCCCAGAAGTCGCTCCCTGCTGACGCCGGTGCTGATCGAAAACCCTGATCCACGAATATCTCTCCTCACTCATGGAGTGCTTAGAGAATTTCAGGCCAACTTGAAATCAATTTTCGATAAAAATCATACTATTAGAATATACGCGCAGCATTTCAGCATCACTGATAAAAACCAGTGATACTGAAATGAATTATTCTGATGCTTGTGGAACGGTGCCTTCAATCTTCTTGATCCAGTCAATCAGCGGTCGGGACTGTTCGGCAAACTTGACCAGCCGATCAGCAAGATCAGCACGGGTAATGCTCTCCGGGTCAATTTCCATCCGCACAGCAAAATGCCGGTTGCGGATCCCATCAAGAAGATCAGCATCGGTCACGGTTTCAAAACCGCGTGGCGTTCGCTTCAAACGCTCATGATCACTGATCTGCAGGCCGTTTTTCTTGAGCTTTGCCACTACCGCGCGATATTCTTCCGGCTTTTCGACAATTGCCTCGCGGATAGCTTGCAGCAGCTCTTTTTTCGGCCCCCACCACGCCACACCAGCATAACAATCGCGAATGCCCGGCAGACCGATGCAGACATAAAAGCAGCCGCTTTCGTCCCATTTGGTGCCGGAGTTGGACAGAAGCGCCGACAAATGCCGATTATACGGCGCTTTATCATGAGAAAACCGCGTGTCCCGCTTGATGCGAAACTGCGATTTCACGCGATCACCTTTGAAAGGCAATCCGGCTTTTTCAAAGCGCGCCGTCAGTTCCTCAATCAAATCGCCAAGCGGCTCTTTCAGATGCTCTTCAAACAGGTCTTTGTTTTCGACAAACCACTCGCGGTTCTGATGAAAATCGAGCGCTTTAAGAAAAGGAATTGCCTTGTCGCCAAAACCTTTGAACGGAGCCATCAGCCTTCTCCAACCAAGGTTAGCCACGCATCTTCATCGATCACTTCGATGCCAAGCTCTGATGCCTTGGCAAGCTTTGACCCCGCCCCCGGACCAGCCACAACAAGATCGGTCTTTTTGGAAACAGACCCCGCCGTCTTGGCACCGTGACGCTCTGCCATGGCTTTCGCTTCATCACGTGACATGCGTTCAAGACTGCCGGTAAACACCACGGTCTTGCCTTCAACGGGCGATCCGGTTGCCACACGTGCCACTTCATCCAGCGGCGTCACCTCTGCTAAGAGCGCACTCAGCACTTCCTGATTATGTGGTTCTGCATAAAAATCGACAACAGCTTCTGCCACAATCGCGCCGATACCTTCAACGGCAATCAGGTCTTGCCAAGCTTCATTGCCCTTGTCGGTACGGTCACCTTCTTTTGGCGGAACAGCGGTTGTCGCGGCTTCTGCAAACTTCTCATAGGTCAGATAGGCTTTCGCAAAACGCTTGGCATTCACTTCGCCCACATGCCGGATACCGAGGCCAAACAGGAAGCGATGAAGCGCAATCTCACGGCGGTCATTAATCGCATCATAAAGCTTCTTTACCGAAGTCGCGCCAAAGCCATCGATGTTTTCAAGCTTCTTAAAGACTGACGCTTCCTGTCGCTTTTGTAGCGTAAAAATATCCGCAGGTGATTTGATTTTCAAACTGTCATCTTCCGCGTGGAAGAAAAACTCAACCTGCTTTTCGCCTAAACCCTCAATATCAAATGCATTACGGGAAACGAAATGGCGAATACGCTCGACCGCCTGTGCAGCACAGGTAAGCCCGCCCGTGCAACGATAGACCGCCTCGCCTTCTTCGCGCACGGCATGACTGCCACAGACCGGACATTCATGCGGGAAATTAAACGGCAGCGCATCGGCGGGACGCTTTTCCAACACCACATCGACAATCTGCGGAATAACATCGCCTGCACGCTGGACGATTACCGTATCACCGATACGAATGTCGTGATCGTCCTCCCGGATGCGCTCACCCTTAAGACCAAGACCCTTGATGTAATCTTCGTTATGCAGCGTGGCATTGGTGACAACCACACCACCCACAGTAATCGGCTCAAGGCGCGCAACCGGCGTGAGTGCACCCGTGCGTCCAACTTGAATATCGATACCGCGCAGAATGGTCGTTGCTTGTTCAGCCGGGAACTTGTGCGCAATGGCCCAGCGCGGGCTACGCGAGCGGAATCCAAGCCGCGTTTGCAGATCAAGCCGGTCCACTTTGTAGACCACACCGTCAATATCGTAATCGAGCTTGGCACGCTCAAGACCAATGGCGCGATAATGCGCAATCAGCTCATCTGCGCTCTGCAACCGCTTGGTCAGCGGATTGACCGGGAAGCCCCACTTGGCGAACACCTCGACCATGCCATGCTGTGTGTCGGCAGGCATTTCCGACATCTCGCCCCAAGCATAGGCAAAGAATCTGAGCTTACGGCTAGCGGTTACCTTCGCGTCAAGCTGCCGCAGCGACCCTGCGGCAGTGTTGCGCGGGTTGACGTAGGTTTGCTTGCCCTCTGCCACCATCTGCTCGTTGAGTGCGAGGAAGTCGCTCTTGGCCATATAGACTTCGCCGCGCACTTCAACAATCGCAGGAACACCCGCCGGAAGCTTATTCGGAATCTCGCCAATGGTGCGGATATTGGCCGTAACATTTTCACCGGTGGTGCCATCGCCACGCGTGGCAGCACTCACCAGAATGCCATTTTCATAGCGGATCGACATGGAAAGCCCGTCGATCTTCGGTTCGGCCGTAAACGCGATAGAATTATCCGGCAAGTGCCCGAGAAAGCGATAAACGCTGCCGACAAAATCCTGCACGTCTTCATCCGAAAACGCATTGCCAAGCGAAAGCATCGGTCGTGCATGGGTAATCTGAGCGAATTTGGAAACAGGTGCCGCGCCAACACGCAAAGATGGGCTGTCAGCCCGCAGCAGATGCGGAAACCGCTCTTCTATCGCATCATTGCGCCGCTTCAGCGCATCATAGTCAGCATCCGAAATCTCAGGCCGATCATTGGCATGATAAAGCTCATCATGATGCGCTATTTCACGCGCCAGCCGTTCCAGTTCTGCGGCGGCTTCAGGGGCGGTCAGTTGTTCAACGGAAATATCGGACATATGCTTGGCAAAACCTGCTGATTCAATTTTGCCCAACATAGCTAAGAAATGAAGCTGCGCATACAGCCGCGCGCAGTTACAAACATGTGGTCACACTGACAGCGTTCTGTCAGGAGACCAATGCGCTGTTCTCGGCAAGCAAACGCTCGGCCGCTTTGCGCGCTTCATCGGTGATGCTGGCACCGGCCAACATACGTGCGATTTCTTCCTGCCGCTCATCGACACCAATCGACCGGATCGACGTGGACATGCGATCTTCATTGGTTGCAGACTTCGCAATCAGGAAATGCGTTGATGCGCGCGCGGCCACCTGCGGCGCATGCGTAACCGATAGCACCTGCACCCGCGATGATAGACGTGCAAGACGCTGACCAATCGCGTCAGCAACGGCACCACCCACCCCCGTATCGATTTCATCAAACACCAGCGTCGGTGCGGAACCGCGATCAGCAAGCGCCACTTTCAGCGCCAGTAAGAAACGCGAAAGCTCACCACCTGATGCAACCTTCATCATCGGGCCAGCACGCGTACCCGGATTGGTGCGAACCCAATATTCAACTGTATCAATGCCTTCGGCAGCACGAGCGTTGCTATCCGTGGTCATTTCGACGAGGAATTCAGCACGTTCCAGCTTCAGCGCCGGAAGCTCTGCCATAACAGCCGCTTTAAGGTGCTCAGCCGTATCCGTGCGACGTTCAGACAGAACCTTCGCAGCAGCATCGTAAGCCGTACGCGTCTCGGTTGCCTGTGCTTCAAGCTTGATGAGTTTTTCTGCACCGGCATCAAGATCCGCAAGGTCGGCATCCATCTTGTCGCGCAAAGCGGGCAAGCCCTCAACCGAAACAGAATATTTGCGGGCAGCCGCTCTCAGAGCAAACAGCCGCTCCTCAACCTGTTCCAAAACACGCGGATCAAAATCGATCTCGCGCATCGCATGATCGATACCATCCTGCGCAAGCGCCAAATGATTGAGTGCTTCATCAATTGCTTTACAAACAGGCTCAAGAAGATGCGGTGCTTCCGGGATTTTACGCTCAAGACGACGCACAAGGCTTGCGAGCGTTGGCACAGGCGAACCATTGCCTGACAGCAACTCACCGGCTTCGTTCACATCACCGGCGATCTTTTCCGATTTCATCATGATCGCACGACGTTCGGCAAGGTCGTCTTCTTCGCCCGGCTGCGGATCAAGCTTGGTCAGCTCATCAACGGATGAGCGCAGATAATCACCTTCGCGCTCAGCCTGTTCGACTCGCGCACGATGCTTAGACAATGCGTTTTCCGCATCACGCCATGTTTTATAACGCTCGCGAACAGTGGAAGCCTCGGAATCAAGCCCTCCAAAAGCATCCAGCAATGTACGATGAATATCTATGTCGATCAGTGCGCGGTCATCATGCTGACCATGAATTTCAACGAGACGTTTGCCGAGTTCACGCAAAAGCGCAACGCTCGCCGCCTGATCGTTGATGAAAACACGTGTACGACCATCTCCCATTTGAAGACGACGCAGGATGACGTCGCCGTCATCATCAAAACCATTTTCACTTAAGAATTTACGGGCCGGATGCCCACCCGGCACATCGAACACGGCAGTCACCTGCCCCTGATCTGCGCCATGACGCACCAGCGAAGCATCGCCGCGCGCACCAAGTGCGAGCGACAATGAATCAAGCAAGATTGATTTACCGGCGCCGGTCTCGCCCGTAAGCACGGACAAGCCGGTCTTGAACTCGATGTCGAGCCTTTCAATCAGAACAATATCACGGATCGAGAGGTGCGACAGCATGCTTGTATCGGCTTAGTTGCCGCCCGTAATAAGCGAAGATGCCTTGGCCAGCCATGAGCCACCGTTTTCGCGTGGCTCAAGACCACCGCTCTGCAACAGCTTGTAGCTATCCTTATACCAGCGGCTATCCGGGTAGTTCTTGCCAAGCACCGATGCTGCCATCTGTGCTTCAGATGTCAGACCAAGCGCGTAATAGGCTTCGACCAGACGAGCCAGCGCTTCTTCAACCTGACGCGTGTTGGAATATTCCTCAACCACGAGACGGAAGCGCTTAATCGCAGCCAGATATTCCTTGCGCTCAAGATAATAACGACCAACCTGCATTTCCTTGCCGGCGAGCTGATCGCGCGCAACGCGGATTTTGGTCTTGGCATCGTCGACATATTCGGAATTCGGGAAGCGATCGACCACTTCCTGCATCGCAGCAATAGCGCGACGGCTTGCAGCCTGATCGCGGGTCACGTCAGGAATCTGACGGAAATAGCTCAGACCGATGATGTAATAGGCATAGGCCGATTCAGGCGATGTTGGATAAAGCGTGTTGTAACGCTTCGCCATATTGATCGCTTCTTCGTAATTGCCCTGACGGTAATTGGTAAAGGCAGCCATGACGAGCGACTTACGCGCCCATTCAGTGTAAGGGTGCTGACGATCAACCGCTGCGAACTTCTTAGCAGCTTCGCCCAGACGACCAGCATCGAGGTTCGCAAGACCTTCATTGTAAAGCTTATCCGCCGGATCAATCGTCTCAACATATTTGGTTAGATCGATATCGTCGTTTTTGCTGGCACATCCCGCAAGCGGAACAAAAACGGCAAGAGCGCTGACAATCAGCGCAGTTTTCGTCTTCACCGGGAAATTTGAACTCGTCATGCGGTCTCCGGCCATCTGGCAACAACTTTTCTGTAAGGAGCCAAGCAAACAGACGTATCTGCGCTTATTTCCATCCATTCCAATACATCAGCATCAGCACATAGGTAAACATAGCCAAGGCTGTTTTGGCCGTTCATAAACCACATGCTGGCGTAATCGGCAATCGTCTAGCTGCTCAAACGTCAGAAAATGGCATATTCAGAACGGCCTAAGGCATTATCTTTGCAAACCAATTGCTACATCCTCATCCAATGGAGAGGTCTGGCTGTCACTTCACATACGATACACCGACTCATCGCAAACATGACCCGGCGATCACGGCCCAATTATGGCCATAAACGCTAAGTCCTTCGCATCACACCCTTAAAGTGCCCAAGGTGCAGAAATATTCGGACGCACAGTCACCAGATCCGAATTATCAGAATTGCGACGAACACCGCTTGCTTCAACAATATCGTAATTCGATTTGTCGGCCAGAAGCGCCTTTACCGTTTCAGCATTCAACCTGTGACCACCGCGATAGGACCGGAAGCAGCCGATAAACGGCAAACCAGCAAGCGCGAGATCACCTACGGCATCCAGCGTCTTATGACGCACAAACTCATCCGTGAACCGCAACCCGCCCGGGTTGATCACCGAATTATCGTCGCCAATGACAAGCGAATTATCAAGCGATGAACCAAGGGCCAAACCAGCGGCCCACAACCGCTCAACGTCTTTCATGAAGCCAAACGTACGTGCGGTCGATATGTCTTTGCGGAAGACGTCTTCATTGATGTCATTCGCGTATTTCTGGCGACCAATCAGCGGGCATTCAAAGTCGATTTCGACTTCGTAACGCGTACCCGAATAGGGCTGGAATTCACCCCATGAACCGCCCGCTTCCACACGTACAGTTTTCAGAATACGAATGAAGCGGCGCTTGGCATCTTGCGTAACAATGCCGGCTTCATCAAACGCATCAATAAAACGCGCAGACGTGCCGTCGAGAATGGGAACCTCTGGTCCCTCAACCTCGATAATAAGATTATCAATGCCCAGAGCCGCAATTGCAGCCATCAAATGCTCAACGGTATTGATTCGCGCTTCTTGCGGCCCAAGAGCCGTACACAGATCGGTCGCGCCAATCTCGGAAGCATGAGCGCGCGTATCAGGGGCATCCTGAATATCAGAACGACGGAAGACAATGCCCGTATTCGCCTCAGCAGGTATAAAGGTAGCCGACGCACTCGTACCACCATGGACACCAACGCCCGACAACGTGAAAAAACGGCCAATTGTCTTTTGATAAACGCTCAAAACGGGGTCCAATCTATCTTCTATCAAAACTCGATCCCGCATCGGCCTGAACCTTCTTCGCGAGAAAATCAACGTAACCGAGCTTTCTTCATGCCCCTTAAATAAAAGAGATATGGCAAAAATGAGCAACTGTTACACAGAAGTCCGCTCACACAAACATGTAAGCATTCGCTACAAATAGTGGTTGCCTATAGCCGATCAAAATCACGCTTTCTTACAAAGCATAATGAAGTGCCAACAAAAAAAGCCGCAAGGAATCCCCTGCGGCTTTTTATTTCAGACAGCGTTTGCTGATCAGTTAGACTGACGGCGCAGGAACGCTGGAATTTCGAGCTGGTCTTCTTCCGAAGCAGCGCGTGGCTGTGGACGGCCCTGATCGTCAAGCTGGCCGCGACGCGGTGCATAGATCGAAGCGTCCTGCTGCATTGGACGGCGCTGCTCTGGCTGACGCATCGCAGGTTCGCGCTGCTGAGCTGGCTCAAGGCGAGCTGCTGGCTGCTCTTCTTCACGACGGGTCAAACCACGTGTCAGGCGGGAAAGCAGACCCATTGGGCCGCGTTCTTCCTGAACAGGCTGCTGAGGCGCTGCACGACGTGCATTGATTTCTGCCTGTGCAACAGGTGGGAAATCAGAAACAGCTGGCATACGCGGAGCAGGACGTGGCTGAGGAGCCGGTTCTGCATGCATCTGCTGTGGCTGCTGGTAAGCCTGCGGCTGCATGACTGGAGCAGTTGCCTGATTGTGATGCATCTGCGGCTGTGGAGCGACTGGACGAGCAACAGGTGCGCGTTCAAAGCTGTCAGCAGCAGGAGCCTGGAAAATGCGGCTCTGCGGGCGGAACTCAGGTGCCGCAGAGGCGGCTGGGGCCACTGGTGCAGCTGGAATTTCAGTCTCAATCGACTGAGCAACCGGTGCAGGCTGTTCGACGTGACGTGGCTGTTCAACAACCGGAGGGCGCAGAATACCATGCGCAGTCATCGGCTTTGTCTGTTGAGCAACTGGCTTTACCGGCTGGCGAAATTCCAGCGGCGCAGGCGCCGCGTCTCCGATCTTCTTGTCGATGCCAGTGGCAACAACAGAGACGCGAATAACGCCTTCTAGTCCTTCATCAAAAGTCGCACCAAGGATAATGTTGGCTTCTGGATCAACTTCTTCACGGATACGTGTAGCAGCTTCGTCCACTTCGAACAGGGTCATATCGCGACCACCAGTGATCGAGATCAGAAGACCCTTTGCACCGCGCATCGAGGTTTCGTCGAGCAGCGGGTTCGCAATTGCAGCTTCAGCAGCAGCCATCGCGCGGCCGTCGCCCGAAGCTTCGCCAGTACCCATCATCGCTTTGCCCATTTCGCGCATAACCGAGCGAACGTCAGCAAAGTCGAGGTTGATGAGGCCTTCCTTGACCATCAGATCGGTGATGCAAGCAACGCCCGAATAGAGCACCTGATCAGCCATTGCGAAAGCATCAGCGAAGGTGGTCTTGTCGTTGGCAATGCGGAAGAGGTTCTGGTTTGGAATGACGATAAGTGTATCGACGTTCTTCTGCAGTTCTTCGATGCCGAGCTCAGCCGTCTTCATGCGGCGAGCACCTTCAAAATGGAAAGGCTTTGTTACAACGCCAACGGTGAGGATACCGCGTTCGCGTGCAGCACGTGCTACGACAGGAGCTGCACCCGTACCGGTGCCGCCGCCCATACCTGCAGTGACGAAGCACATATGCGTGCCATTGAGGTGATCGACGATTTCGTCGATGCATTCTTCAGCAGCTGCACGGCCAACTTCTGGCTGCGAACCAGCACCGAGACCTTCGGTGACAGCTGCACCGAGCTGGATCATGCGCTCGGACTTCGACATCGTCAAAGCCTGCGCGTCAGTGTTTGCCACAACAAAATCCACACCGCGCAAACCGGCATTGATCATGTTGTTGACCGCGTTGCCGCCGCCGCCACCGACACCGAACACGGTGATGCGAGGCTTCAGCTCGGTAATGTCCGGCTTTTGCAGATTAATTGTCATGGTTCTCGTTCCTCTTAAAGCCTCTCACCGCTTCGCCGCCGCGGTGCTAATTGGTTATTACGCTGATGGTTACGCCCACATCACGCAATGAATCACTCAATGTGTACTCAAAAACTCTCTCTCAGCCATTGGCCGACACGCTGAATTCGCCCGCCCGTACCAGTCATAAGACCGGAGGAAGCTGCTTTCACCGACCGTTCTTCAATCCCTGCCACTTGCGGGTAGATCAGAAGTCCAACAGTCGCGGAGAAAGCCGCACCCTTAGCCGCTTCAGGCAATCCCGCTATTCCTAGCGGACGCCCGATACGCACATTCCTTGCAAGTATCCGTCTGGCTGCTTCTGGCATGCCCGGAAGCTGGCTTGCGCCACCTGTCAGCACCACGCGCTTGCCAACGATGTGTCCGAGGCCCGACTGGTTCAGCCTGTCGCGAACCAGTTCCAGCGTTTCTTCCACACGTGCACGGATGATCCGCGTCAAAACCGAACGCGGATATTGATTGGGGACATCACGCTCGTCATCGCCAATTGGCGGCACCGAGATGAGATCGCGGTCGTCGGCTGCACTTGGCAGCGCCGAGCCGTACATAACCTTAAGGCGCTCAGCATCTTCCATGCGCGTGGAAAAGCCGCGTGCCACATCCATCGTGACGTGCGAGCCGCCGATAGCAACCGCATCGGCGTGAATGAACTTGCCTTCAGAGAAGACGGAAATCGTGGTCGTGCCGCCGCCCATATCGATGCATGCCGCACCCATTTCGGCTTCATCACCAACGAGCGCTGCAAGGCCGCTTGCATAAGGCGTGGCAACGATTGCTTCGACCGAAAGGTGGCAACGATTGATGCACAATTCGAGATTACGAAGCGGTGCCGCATCAGCCGTCAGAACATGCATATCGACGCCGAGGCTGTCACCCAGCATACCAAGTGGATCACGAATGCCGCGTTCGCCATCAAGCGTGTAACCAACAGGCAGCGAGTGAACGAGGTGACGTTCCGCAGCCAATGCCTGCTTGGCACCAGCGGCCAATACGCGACGAATATCGGTCTGTTCAACGTCATGACCGCCGAGATTAACGCTCGCGGTAAAGGTTTCGCTCTTAAGACGACCGGCGGAAATGTTGACGATCAGGCTATCAACTGTCAGACCAGCCATGCGCTCAGCAGCATCAACGGCAAGACGGATCGACTGTTCAGCCGCATCAAGATCGATGATGACGCCAGACTTCACACCACGCGAACGCTGATGGCCAATGCCAAGCACTTCCATGCGATGCGTACGACCCGGAAGCAGCGCACCCGCTTCATGTGGACGCAGACGCGCAATCACGCAAGAAACCTTGCTTGAACCAACATCCAGAACTGTCAGCAGGCGCACCTTGCGCCCTGCACTTCCAGCTTGTGATGAACTTTTTCCGCCAAGAATACTCATACGCGTTTCCCCGTGCGGGCTAATTCTTTTTTACGATCTGCCAGGAACTTCTCACGCTGCTCCATGCCACTCGCTGTCAGCTGAACCGTAACACGATCATCAAGACGCATATCGACCGCAGCAATGTCGCGAGACAGCAGGTGCTTTTCGCTATCCATCTTTTCGACTTCGGCAAGAGCCTTCATCGGCTCATTTTCCGGCAGCATGATGCGAACGCCGTTTTCAAGCAGAATGTCCCAGCGACGATCAGCAACGCGAATATAAGCACGAACCTTACCAGCCAGCGCAGGATAGGCAGCAACCTCGTCTACGAAGCCCTTAACGCGCTTTTCAGCACCTTCACCGACCACGAGCGGGAGAGCGTTGTAACGACCCGGACGGAACGGAACGATTGTATCGCCTGCCGAATCAATCAGTGAAAGTTCCTGACCATTCTGCCAGACCGCGAAAGCTTTACGCTCTTCAAGCGACACCAGCAGCGTGCCCGGATAAACCTTGCGCACTTCTGCGCTTTCAACCCAAGGAAGCTTCGTAATCGCCTGACGCGCAGCCTCAGCACTCAAACCAACGAGCGATGTTTCACCATCCAGCTCAAGCTGACCGAGAATATCAATATCGGAGGTCTCGTTGTTACCAACCACCTTCACATCTTCAATTGCAAAACCAAGGGTCGAAGCAGTTGCCTTGACCATATTCTCGGAGTGACCACCAAGAACCATGCCGTAAACGCCGGTTGCACCGAGAAAACCAAGCATACCAATCGTGCCAGCATAACGCGGCACATTGATGTTTCCCTGAAACAAACGAACAGCAAAGCGGAAGGGCTTGCGCAGAAAGCGCGGCAGAACAAAGGCTGCACCCGATGCATCACGCATCGCGCCAGAACGCCTGTATTCATTTGATCTGCCTTTTAACGCAAACAAGACGCGTCCTCCACCAACCAACTCAACAATTCACCAAAAGAGATACCCGCCGCTTTCGCGATATCAGGTACGAGCGAGGTAGGAGTCATTCCCGGCTGAGTGTTAACTTCCAGCCAAATAACTTCGCCTTCTTCGGAAAAACGATCATCGAAACGGAAGTCTGATCTGCTTACGCCCCGACACCCGATTGCCCGATGCGCCGTAAGGGCCATTATTTGAATTTTTTGGTAAATATTTGGTAAAATTTTTGCAGGACACACATGAGTTGATGCACCCGGCACATATTTTGAATCAAAATCGTAGAACTGATGCCCTACCGGAATGATCTCGCAGACGTCCATCGCGCGATCACCCATCACGGCGCAGGTCAGTTCCCGTCCGGCGATATATTTTTCGACCAGAACGTCCGCACCATAATTCCACTCGGCCGAGCTGATGATTTGCGGAGGATGAGTCTGATCTTCCTGAACGATGACAACACCGAAGCTTGAACCTTCGCGTACAGGCTTCACCACATAAGGCGGCTGCATCGGATGCTCATTGCCGATTTCAAAACGGTTCATCAGGCGCGAAGGAGCAACTGCTACACCTGCAGCAGACGCAACAGTCTTGGCGCGATCCTTATCCATGGCAAGCGCTGAAGCCAGCACACCGGAATGCGTGTAAGGAATTTGGAGATATTCAAGGATACCCTGAATGGTGCCATCTTCACCGAACGGACCGTGCAGCGCATTGAACGCCACATCAGGCTTCAACTCAGCGAGAACACTGGCAACATTGCGATCAACATCAACACGCGTAACGCGGTAGCCGCGCTCTTCGAGAGCCGTAGCACAAGCAGCACCAGACGACAGACTGACAGGACGCTCTGAAGAGAAACCGCCCATCAAAACGGCAACATGCTTTACAGCCTTCTGTCCAGCCACGTTAGTCATCCCCTCTGCGCATCCCCTGCGCTCGAATCAAAAATAGAATCAGGATAGCCCGGCTACACTACGCAGCAGACACCCAAGTCAGAAAACTCTGACGAATCAAATCACTGTACGGTTAACCATAAAGAATCAGAGAGTTGATTCCGTGGCAAGCCCCTATCAAAAGGGGAGCAACTTACGAACGACTCAATAAGCCGAAAAAAGCCCGGAATTTCAGTGGGAAATCCGGGCTTCTTAAAATGTTAATTTTTATAAGAATTCTTTAACTTCCTGTCCTTCACGGAACAAGCCGAGCCGCTTGATCTCCCAATGAAGGCGAATGCCGGAAGTCTCATAAACTTTAGCGCGAACTGTCTCACCGAGCGTTTCGAGATCATATCCGGTGGCGTCACCCGTATTGATCATGAAATTGCAGTGCATCTCCGACATCTGTGCGCCACCAACACGCAAGCCACGACAGCCAGCCTTGTCGATTTCTTTCCAAGCAGACGACCCTTCAAGGTTTTTGAAGGTTGAACCACCGGTTTTCTCGCGCACGGGCTGCACCGTTTCGCGGTGATTCTGCACTTCGTCCATGGCCTTCTGAATGTCTTCACGGTCTCCCGGAACACCTTCAAAGAGCGCTGAGGTGAAAATCAGATCAGGCGATGCTGAGGAATGACGATAAGCATAACCCATATCGGCATTGGATAGAATGTGTAGTTCGCCCTTGCGATCAAGTGCGCGCACTTCTACCACGCGCTCGCGGGTTTCAACGCCATTGGCACCGGCATTCATCCGCAAAGCGCCGCCAATAGCACCCGGAATGCCGTGATAAAAATGGAGACCTCCAAGACCAGCCTCAAGCGCTGCTGCTGCTACACGCTTATCTGGCGTTGCGGTCCCTGCCCTCAACTGCGTTTCCGACACCTGTTCGACACTACCAAAACCCTTGGCTGACAAGCGCACCACAAAGCCCGGAATACCACCGTCACGCGCAAGCAGATTAGAACCAACCCCTACAACCAGAAGCGGAATCTCTTCCGGTACGGCTTTCAGAAACTCGGACAAATCTTCTTCATCTGCTGGCTGAAACAGAACCTGTGCAGGACCACCGGCACGAAACCATGTGATCTTATCCATGCCAGCGTCCGGCATCATGCGCCCGCGAAGGCCAGACAGCCTGCCGTCGAGCTTTTTGAGAAGCGCTTCGCCGCTTTCCATCACTTTTTACCCTGTTCAGCCAGTTCTTTCGGAAGTGCATAAGCCCATTGCGTGATGTTGCCCGCACCAAGGAAAACCACGAAATCTCCGGGTTCCGCGACCGATGCAACAAGCGGCGCCAATGTTTCTGGACCACTGGCATAACGTGCATCGCGATGGCCGGCGGTCTTGATGCGCGAAACGAGCGTTTCCGAATTTACGCCTTCAATCGGGTCTTCGCCAGCGGTATAAACCGGCGCGACAATCACCGTATCGGCATCATTGAAGCACGCTGCAAACTCATCAAACAAGCTGTGCAGACGCGTATAACGATGCGGCTGAACAATACCGACGACACGACCCTTGGTTGCTTCGCGTGCGGCTTTCAGCACTGCGCGAATTTCAACCGGATGGTGTCCGTAGTCATCGAAAATCTCAACGCCATTCCACGTGCCCGTATGGGTAAAGCGACGCTTCACACCACCAAATGCGCCAAGGCCACGACGAATATCATCGGCGGAAATACCCAGCTCATGCGCAACCGCAATGGCTGCCGTTGCGTTGGAAACATTGTGCATGCCCGGCATTGGCAAACGCAGATCCTTAATCTCTGTCGTTTCACCCTTGCGCGAACGGATCAGCACATCAAATAGGCTGACAGCGCCTTCCATGCGATGATTAACAAAACGCACATCGGCCTGCGGATTTTGACCGTAGGTTACGATGCGGCGATCCTCAATGCGGCTTACCAGAGCCTGCACTTCAGGATGATCAAGACACATAACGCCAAAGCCATAAAATGGCACATTTTCAACGAACTGCGCGAAAGCTGCGCGCACATTATCAAAATTGCCGTAATGATCGAGATGTTCCGGATCAATGTTGGTCACGACAGCAATATCGGCAGGAAGCTTGAGGAATGTGCCGTCGCTTTCATCCGCTTCGACAACCATCCAGTCACCATCGCCCATACGGGCATTGGTGCCATAGGCATTGATAATGCCGCCATTGATAACCGTCGGATCCAGATGTCCCGCATCAAGCAAAGCTGCAACCATCGACGTGGTGGTGGTCTTGCCATGGGTGCCGCCAATGGCAACCGCGCGGCGGAAGCGCATTAGTTCGGCCAACATTTCGGCGCGGCGAACAATCGGCAAAAGCTTTTCGCGCGCTGCGGACAATTCTGGATTGGTCTTCTTGATCGCAGTTGAAACGACGATCACTTCTGCATCGCCGAGATTCTCAGCCTTGTGACCGACGAAGACTTCAATGCCCTTCTCACGCAGACGCTGCACATTGGCGCTGTCCGACTGATCCGAGCCCTGAACCTTATAGGCAAGATTGTGCAGCACTTCCGCAATGCCGCTCATGCCAATGCCGCCGATCCCGATAAAATGGACAAGCCCGATGTTGAGCGGCATTTTCATGGCCGAGTTCCTTCTTTAAATTCCTGAACTGATTGTCCTGCTGCAATAGCCTCTGCGAGATCAGCAAGCAACTGCGCGGCATCAGGCTTACCAACGCTTTTTGCAGCTTTGGCCTGTTGTTCAAGCCTTTCTGGCTCGTTAATCGCCGCACTGATGATGTCAGCCAATCGCTGTGGCGTTAGCTCTGCCTGTCGGACAACTTCGCAACCGCCAGCGCTCGCAAGAGCTGCGGCATTCGCTGCCTGATCATGATCAAGCGCATGCGGGAAAGGCACCAGTATTGCCGGACGGCCAATGGCTGCAATTTCGGAGACGGTCGAAGCCCCCGAACGTGAAATAACAAAATGCGCATCGGCAATGCGTGCTGGCATATCGTTGAAGAACGGCGCAACATCCGCAAGAATACGCAGCTTTTGATAAGCAGCGCGAACAGCCGCTTCATCTTCTTTGCGTGCTTGCTGGGTAATCAGCAGCCTTGCCCGTTCACTGTCTGGCAAAAGCGCAATCGCTTCGGGAATAGCTTGTGAGAAAAACTGCGCACCCTGACTGCCACCAAATACCAGCAGACGAAAACGCTGCCCCTCTTTGGCTGGTCGATAGGATGTTTTGGCAGCTGCAAGCACAGGCGGACGAACCGGATTGCCCGTCGAAATAATCTTATCGGCAAAAGAACCAGCAGTTTCTGGCAAGAACCCGCCAGCAATTGCCTTCACGCGCGAAGCCAAACCCTTATTGGCACGGCCCATGACGGCATTCTGCTCATGCACCATTGTCGGGATACCCATATTGCTCGCAGCATAAAGCGGCGGCAACGTCGGATAACCGCCAAAGCCAGCAACCAGTTTCGGTTTCAGGCGACGGAACAGTTTGCGGCTGTCGAGATTACCCTGCCACAACGACCAAAGCGTACGTGCCAGCGCAATCGGATTACGCCCGGCAATGGTTGCTGAACGGATCACATGCACATGATCCTCCGCGAAGGCTCCGGCAAAACGCTGCGCGCGAGCGTCCGTTGCCAGATGCACATCCCAGCCGCGAGACTTCAACTCATGCGCCAGTGCTTCAGCTGGAAACAGATGGCCGCCAGTCCCCCCAGCAGCCAGTACAATTACGCCTTTGCCCATAGTTCCCTCACAAAACCGGAATGCGCCTGTTCACATCGGCACCCATGCTCACCGTATGCGTCATACGCGCTTCCGGACGACGGCGTGTCAACGCCAGCAGAATACCCATTGTGATTGCAATCGCTACAAGCGATGAACCACCATAAGATATGAATGGCAGCGTCATACCCTTTGCAGGCATCAGATGCAGATTAACCGCCATGTTGATGATTGACTGGAAGCCAAACAGGATCACGATGCCGGAAACAGCAAGACGCGTGAAAGCATCACGCTCACGAAGCGCAATCGACAAGCCACGGATCACGATAAACGCAAACAGCGCCATGATGATCATGCAAAGAATGATGCCATATTCTTCAGCAGCCACAGAGAAAATAAAATCGGTATGACTATCAGGAATGATGCGCTTAACGGTGCCTTCGCCCGGTCCCTGACCGAACCAGCCGCCACGCAAAATGGCTTCGCGACCTGCATCCACCTGAAACGTGTCGCCCTCGCCGGTCATGAATCGATTCACACGGCCCGCAACGTGATCCAGCGTCATATAAGCACCAAAAGCGCCTACGACTGCGATACCGCCAAGAACGAGAATCCAGAACATCGGCAGGCCAGCGAGAAAGAACATCGCGCCCCATGTGCCAGTGGTCAGCATGGTTTGCCCGAAGTCAGGTTGCAACATCAGCAATCCTGCGGTCACGCAGAACAACGCCATGGCCAAAAAATAACCCGGCATATGTCCACCGCGCTCGCGCTCTGAGAAAAGCCACGCACAAATCACCACAAAAGCAGGCTTCATAAACTCGGACGGCTGAATGGAAACACCCGCAAGGCTGACCCAACGACGCGCGCCTTTAATCTCAATACCCACGAACAAAGCCGCAAGCATCAGGAAGAGCGATGCCCCCAGCAGCAGCAATGCAAAACGTCTGACCTGACGCGGCGACAGGAATGACACGCCAATCATCACCGCCACAGCGGGTATCATAAAGAATGTCTGACGCTCAACAAAATGAAAGCTGTCAAGACCAATGCGCTGCGCAACCGCAGGACTTGCCGCAAAGGAGAGCAGCACGCCAAGGCCCATCAGACCCAAACATGCAGCGAGAAAGTAACGGTCGATTGTCCACCACCAATTGGCAACAGCACCACGGTCAACGCGACTTACCATCAGCTTTTCCCTCCGATTGGCTCAATACCCGGGAGTGCGAGAACGGCGCTGCGGAATGCATCACCGCGTTTTTCAAAATTCTGAAACTGATCAAAGCTTGCGCAGGCTGGCGAAAGCAGAACTACCGGCTCGCTTGAAGCGTCATTGCCAGCATCACGTGCCGCATGTTCAACAGCCGCAGCCAAAGTGTCGGAAATTTCAAACGACACCGCATCGCCAAGTGTGGCAGCAAATTGCGCCGCAGCTTCACCGATCAAATAGGCTTTGGTGATACGCGGGAAAAATTCCGACAAAGCGCTGATGCCACCAGCCTTGGGTACACCACCAGCAATCCAGTAAATATGATTGGCAAAAGATGACAAGGCTGGCGCGGTTGCTTCGGCATTGGTCGCCTTTGAATCATTGACGAACAGGACTTTACCGCGATGGCCCACTTGCTCCATGCGATGCGCGAGACCAGGGAAGCTTTTCAGACCAGCACGAATTTCTTCGATTGAAAGACCAACCGCAAGACAGGCAGTGATAGCTGCAAGCGCGTTCTGCGCATTATGCGCGCCGCGCAGCGAACCAATACCTTCAAGCGAAGCTAAATCCTCAACGCCACCAGCTTTAGCGGAATAGAGCTTTGCACCATCTGCAAACGCACCATTCTCAAGGCGTTTGTCCTTGGAAATTTGCGCGACTTTTACGCCAGTGCTTTCGAGACGATCTGCAATGCTGAGGCAATAGTCGTCATCGACGCCAATGATTGCCACGCCGCTTTTCGCAACCAGCCGCTCCTTGATTGCGGCATAGTTTTCCATCGAACCATGGCGATCAAGATGATCCGGCGTCAGATTAAGCAAAATTCCAGCAGTCGGATTAAGCGATGGCGCAAGATCAATCTGGTAAGACGAACACTCAACCACATAGAAACGGTTTGGCGCAGGCGCGTCCAATGTCAGGATCGCTGTGCCTATATTGCCACCAAGCTGCATATCGCGGCCTGATGCCTTGATGATATGCGCAATCAGCGCGGTCGTGGTCGATTTGCCGTTGGTGCCAGTGATAGCAATAAACGGGCAATCTGGCGCGATATGATTACGCTCGCGTACGAACAGTTCAACATCGCCGATAATCTCAACGCCAGCAGCGCGTGCCAGATCCACCGTCCAGTGTGGCTTTGGATGGGTCAGCGGAACACCCGGCGAAAGCACAAAGGCAGCGAACTGTGACCAGTCCGCCTGCCTCAGATCACCTGTTGCAATGCCTGCGCTTTGCGCGCGGGCCACACTGTCGGGATTATCATCCCAAGCAATGATCTTCGCGCCACCAGCCACAATAGCCTTGGCCGTTGCAATGCCCGACCCACCCAATCCGAAGAGGGCAACAGTCTTATCTTTAAGGGCGGTGATCGGGATCATTCGTCTGCCTTATCTCAGCTTCAGTGTGGAAAGGCCGATCATGGCAAGGATAATCGCCACGATCCAGAAACGGATCACGACCTGACTTTCCGTCCAGCCCTTCTTTTCAAAATGATGATGAATGGGTGCCATCAGAAACACGCGCTTGCCGGTAAGCTTGAACGAGCCAACCTGAATAATTACCGAAAGCGCTTCCATGACGAAGAGACCGCCAATGATCGCAAGAACGATCTCGTGCTTGGTGGCAACAGCAACAGTTCCGAGCATGCCGCCAAGTGCCAGCGAACCCGTGTCACCCATGAAGATCGCGGCAGGAGGTGCATTGAACCAAAGGAAGCCAAGCCCCGCGCCAATCACTGCACCCAGAACGACAGCCAGTTCACCTGTACCCGGAACAAAGTGGATTTGCAGGTAATCCGCAAAGATCGCGTTACCCGAAAGATAGGCAATAAAGCCAAACGAAGCCGCAGCCACCATCACTGGCACAATTGCGAGACCATCAAGACCATCGGTCAGGTTCACCGCATTGCCTGCGCCAACCATCACGAAGGCCGCAAAGGGAATGAAGAACCAACCGAGATTAAGTACGAACTGCTTCACAAACGGGAATGTCAGCGACGACGAGAACGGCTCCTGCCCTGCGCGCATGATGATGAAGGCTGCAATAGCGGCAATGAAGAACTCGATTGCCAGACGCGACTTACCGGAAAACCCTTTATCCGACTGCTTCGTCACTTTCAGATAATCATCGTAAAAGCCGATTGCGCCAAAGCCGACCGTGACCATCAAGACAACCCAGACATAAACGCTGGAGAGATTAGCCCAGAAGAAACATGACACGAGAATGCCGGTCATAATCATCAGGCCGCCCATGGTGGGCGTACCCGCTTTCTTGAAGTGGGTCTGAGGACCGTCGGCACGGATTGGCTGACCCTTTCCCTGTCGCGCACGCAGCGAATTGATGATCGCAGGACCAAACAAGAAAACGATCAGTGCCGAAGTAATCATCGCGCCGCCGGTGCGGAACGTGATGTAGCGAAACACGTTGAACGGAGTCACATGATCGGCAAAAACTGCAAGAAGCATCAACATACGGAGAAAAATCCCTCAAACACGCCTATTCGGCAGGCACCACCGGTGGAAACTGGTTTGTCAGCGCCTTGACGATCTTAGCGAAACCGATCCCTTTGGAGGATTTCACCATGACAACATCACCGGGGCGGACTGCTTTCATCACCAATGGCAATAATTCCTCGGTGCTCTGCCTGTATTCGACGTGAATTTCAACCGGCAAGGCGTTTTTCAGCACCGACATTTCACGGCCACCGATATAAAGTACGTTCACTTCCGCATCGACAATCGGGCGCGCAAGGTCAGCATGAAGCTTGCCGGACTGACGGCCCAGCTCCAGCATATCGCCCAAAATTGCGATGCGGCGACCGCGTGGACCTTCCGGCGGCGTTGCCTGCAAAAGTGAAAGCGATGCGCGCATCGACGTTGGATTGGCGTTATAGCTTTCATCAATCAGTGTGAAAGAACCACCGTCCGGGTGTTCCAGCACATGGCGCGCGCCGCGCCCACCTTCAGCGGTCAACGTTGCCATAGCAATGGCAACCTTTGCCGTATCAGCGCCGACAAGATGGGCAGCACCCAGAACGGCAAGCATGTTCTGCACAATATGGCGTCCCGGCATGCCGACTTTGACGACAGCTTCTTCATTGCCTATTTTAACGGTCATGCATGAACAGGTCGGATGCATTTTGACTTCACGCAGACGATAGTCCGAACGCGCATTTTCACCAAACGTAACAATATGCTCAACGCCTGCCTTTTCAGCCAGCTCTTCAAGCTGTTTGAAGCGCTTGTCGTCGCGATTAAGCAGCGCATAACCGCCCGGCACAACGCCTTCAAAAATCTCAGCTTTTGCTACTGCGATTTCTTCAAGATTTGCAAAATGGCCAAGATGCGCAGGCGCGATCAACGTAATCAGCGCCACATGCGGACGCACCATCTTCACCAGCGGACGAATTTCGTCATGATGATTCATGCCGATTTCAAACACACCGTAATCGGTATCGGCTGGCATACGCGCAAGCGTCAGCGGCACGCCCCAATGATTGTTGAATGAGGCAACCGACGCATGAACTTTGCCACTATCGGCAAGCACATGACGCAGTGCTTCCTTAGTTGTCGTCTTACCGACTGAGCCTGTGACAGCAATAATCTGCGCTTTGGAGCGTTCACGCGAGGCAAGCCCAAGCTTGGTCAAAGATTCAAGTACGTCTTCCACGACGATCATCGGGACTTTGAGATGACCAAGCGCCGGAAGGCGGGATTCGTTTACCACGAGAAGACCTGCACCAGCGGCCATGGCAGCCGTTGCAAAATCATGCCCGTCAAACAAATCGCCCTTGATCGCGAAGAAAGCTTCGCCTTCTTTCAACGTGCGGCTATCGATGGAAATTCCGGTGATCCCCGCAGGCAACGTACCAAAAGGCCGGCCTTCCATGGCCTCCACCATATCGGCAGATGTCCAAAGCCAGTCACTCATCCCTTATGCTCCTCAAGGCGCGCGCCAAGTGCTGCCGCCACTTCCGTATGATCAGAGAATGGCAACGTAATATTGCCAACGATCTGACCTTCTTCATGTCCCTTGCCCGCAACAACCAGTGTGTCGCCAGGCATCATCATCGAAACTGCTGTGAAAATCGCCTCGCGACGGTCACCGATTTCGGTCGCTCCCGGAGCCGCGGCCATAATTTCCGAGCGAATTTGCGCCGGTACTTCTGAACGTGGGTTGTCGTCGGTAACAATTGCCACATCAGCAAGACGCGCTGCGATTTCGCCCATGATCGGGCGCTTGCCCTTGTCACGGTCGCCGCCGCAACCAAACACCACGATCACGCGGCCAGTTGTAAACGGGCGCACAGACGTCAGCACATTTTCAAGCGCTTCTGGCTTATGGGCATAATCCACATAGGCGGGTGCACCCTCTTCAGTCGCACCAACGAGATCAAGACGCCCCGGCGCACCTTTGAGGCGTTCAAGTGCACGCATTGCAGCCGCAGCCGGAACGCCGGTCACCATTGCAAGGCCAGCCGACACCAGCGCATTCGCAACCTGAAAATCACCAGCCAGTGGCAGTTCAATTTCAAAGATTTCGTCAGCGATACGCACTTCCACATGCTGGCGGAAACGCTCATGTTCAACGCGCTTAATGGTGATGAAATCACCCTTACGGCCAACAGTCTTTACATCGCAGCCAGCGGCCTTCGCAGCTTCAATAGCCTGCGGAGAAAACTGATCATCCGCAAAAATAATCGCAGGCGAGCCTTTTGGCAAAAGCGTATCAAACAGGCGCATCTTGGCATGCAGATATTCTTCAATCGTGGCGTGATAATCCATGTGATCGCGACCAAGATTGGTGAAGGCGCCAGCGGCAAGCTTCACACCGTCAAGGCGACGCTGGTCAAGACCATGCGACGAAGCTTCCATCGCAGCATGGGTCACACCTTCATCGGCAAGCTCGGCCAGAAGGCGCTGCAACTCAACCGGATCAGGCGTGGTCAGCGAATTATAATCGCTACGCGTTGGCGAGAAAACGCCAGTGGTCCCAATGTTGGCGGCAGGAAAACCAGCATATGCCCAAATCTGACGCGTAAATGAAGCGACCGACGTTTTGCCGCTTGTACCTGTGACTGCAACCATAACTTCCGGCTGCTTGCCATAAAATTGAGCGCTAGCTACCGCGAGCGCATGGCGGGGATCGTCTACATGAAGGACAGGCACGTCGAGATTTTCGAGAACGGCACTCTTGCCTGCGATAACTGCAACTGCACCACGTTTGACCGCATCAATCGCATAGGCTGAGCCATCCGCCTTAACGCCTTTCAGAGCTGCAAACAGAAAGCCCGGCTCCACTTTGCGGGAATCCGATGTAACGCCAGTAATTTCGAAATCACCTGCGGAACCGGAGGTAAGATCCTTAAAAAGTGCGATGTCTTTCAACTTCATGGTCATACCAATTCCAGATAAAGGGACGTATCACGCGTTACAGGCAATTACACAAATCAGTCATTTGCAGAATCAACAGAAGCGATCTCCGACTCTGCTGGCGCAAATTCCTGTTTAAAATCGGGCTTAACCCCTAAAAAAGTGGCTGAGCGGCGAATAATATCAGCAACCATCGGTGCAGCATTCAGACCAGCGGTCGCGCTGTACTTACCTTCTTCAGGCTTTGGCTCGTCAATAATGGTCAAAACCACATAGGTTGGATCATCCATCGGGAACGATGCAAGGAAGGCATTAAAGCGCACATCTTTCGAATAGCGGCCATGAACGACCTTTTCCGCCGTGCCGGTTTTTCCGCCGACGCGATAGCCCTGAACCGTTGCGCGCTTACCCGAACCACCCTGTGCAGTCGCATTCAGACGATAGAGATAACGCATATCGGCAGAGACTTGGGGATGGATAACCTGCTGGGCGACTTGATCGGCCTGAGCCTGTGTACGCGCCAGGAAAGTTGGCTCAATCAGCTTGCCGCCATTCATAAGCGCCGCCGCACCAACCGCCGTCTGCAATGGCGTGGTCATCATGCCGTGACCAAACGAAATGGTCATCGAATGAACTTTCTTCCAAACGCGCGGCTCAACCGGGCGCGCAACTTCTGGAAGCTCTGTCTGCATACGATCCAGAAGACCAAGCTTTTTCAAGAACGCGCGATGCCCTTCAATACCAACCACATTGGCTTCGTGACCCGAACCAATATTGGATGAGAAGATGAAAACTTCCGGCAGCGTCAACACACGGCCCTTACCGTGGAAGTCGCGGATGGTCTGACGACCAATAACCAGCGGACGCGAGGCATCGATCTTCGAGTTCAGCGTAAACTTGCCAGAGTCGAGCGCCATCGCCGTGGTGAAGCTCTTAATCGTCGAACCCATTTCATAGGTGCCCGCCGACATACGGTTAAGGCGATCCTTATCCAGCGCATTCACTGGATTGTTCGGATCGAAATCCGGCACGGACGCCATAGCAATAACTTCACCGGTCTTCACGTTGAGAACAACAGCACCCGCAGCAATAGCGCGGTAGCGTTCGACCGCTTTGACGAGTACGTCGCGCATAATGTGCTGAACACGAATGTCAATCGACAGCTTGATTGGTTCAAGTGATTGCGCGGTGGCCATGCCAGCCGCTCGCAAGTCGCTTAAGCCCTGACTGTCGACATATTTCTCCATACCGGCAATGCCCTGATTGTCGACATTGACGAGACCAAGAATATGCGACGCGGTCGGACCACCCGGGTAGAAGCGGCGCTTTTCGGTACGGAAACCAATACCGGGCACGCCAAGCGCCATGATCTGGCTCTGCTGACGTGGTGTGAGGCCACGCTTAATCCATACGAACCCTGCGCCACCCTTCAAGCGACGATAAGTGGCTTCCCAATCAAGATCAGGAATAACAGTTGAAAGCAGTTCAATGGTTTCGTCAGGATCAACGATTTTGCGCGGTTCGGCAAACAGCGACGCGGTCTTAATATCGGTCGCGAGTATCTCGCCGTTACGGTCCAGAATATCGGGACGCGATGCAAGCTGATGCACAGCAGGACCGTTGGAGTCATCGTCTTCACCACCAATGACGCCGAAATAGACGAGCTTTCCACCGATAACGCCATAAATGCCGACGAAACAGACAATGGCCATCCACAAACGATTGCGCGCACGATTACCGTGTTTTTTGCGCGAACCCACAAACGCCATGTTGCCGGCCAGCTTTTCATTGCCAGCCGGCGTGTTGCCGTCATCAATCGTATTTTTGTTCTTCATGGAAAATCCGAGCTTCAGCCGCATGATCAGTGCCTCGCTCCATTCTTTTTAACGCTTCCGGTGGTCGTTGCGTCTGGTTCCAGAACGCCGCTCGCGACCAGCTCGTCGCTGCCGGAAATCAATTTCTGAATATCATCAAGCTGGCGCTCAGGAATATCTTCGACACCCATAGCCAGCTGCTGCGCCTCAATCGGCTCAAGCTTCAACTCTTCCGAGTAAACCCCAACGAGGCTCTGCAAACGTCCCGGCTGGTTCATCAATGCCCAGTCTGCGCGCAGAAGCGTAATCGTGTCCTTCTCAGAATTGATCTGGCGTTGAAGTTTAGCAATAACCGAGATCTGCCTCTCCGCATCATATTTGATGGTATAGGTGATCGTTGCTGCTACCAGCATTGCCGCAATCATGATGAGTTCAAAAGTACGCAGCACTCGTTCAACTCCGGGCCAGTTCGTGCGTTTCAGGCAGCTTAGGCAACCCAAAAAGCGTCAAATCATCTTCAAGAGGCGGATTTTCAGTTCGCACACCTGCACGTAATTTTGCGGAGCGCGAGCGAGGATTGCGCTCTTCTTCTTCTGCCGTTGGGCCGACAGCGCCCTTCACTGCAGGCGTAAAGCTTGGCAGCCGCACATGCGTTTCCGGCAAATGCCGCGATCCAGCACTGCCGCCGGAACGATCTGCAAAATAGCGCTTAACCATACGATCTTCGAGCGAATGGAATGTCACAACAACAAGACGCCCGCCGGGCTTCAAAACGCGCTCGGCAGCAAGCAATGCGCGCGCAAGTTCGCCCAATTCGTCATTCACATATATGCGTAACGCCTGAAATACACGCGTTGCAGGATGAATTGGCACCTTTGGATTTCGTCCGACCAGCGCTTCAATCGCATTGGCGAGATCGAGCGTACGCGTGAAAGGCTGTGCTTCGCGGCGCTTTTCGATCATCCGCGCAATGCGGCCTGCATTACGTTCTTCACCCAGAAAATTAAAAATGCGCGCAAGGTCGCCCATCTTAAGACGATTCACGACGTCAGCAGCACTCGGCCCCTTACGCGACATGCGCATATCAAGCGGACCATCTTTCTGGAAAGAGAAACCGCGCTCGGCTTCATCAATCTGCATCGAAGAAACGCCGATATCGAGAACAACGCCATCAACCGTGGCACCCGCTCCCAATACCTGTTCAACCGCTTGATCCAGCACCGAGAAACGGCTCTCAACAAGATCAAGCCTGCCGTCAAACTCTTTCACCATAACCTGCCCTGCGGCAATCGCAGTTGGGTCACGATCAATAGCAATCACATTCGCGCTCTGCTCAAGAATGCAACGCGTATAGCCGCCAGCACCAAAGGTGCCATCGACAATTACTTTGCCGGTTTCGGGTTTCAGAGCGTCAATCACTTCGGAGATAAGCACCGGAACGTGACGGACCTGAGCCCCTTCGGCTTGAGATTGGTCTCCGCCGAGGCTAGCCATCATCACGGTCCTTTCTCGGGATCACGTCCCGCTATCCTGTGTTTTACGCATCATTCCGGCCAATTTCAGACGGGTGTCGATTTGGCGGATTCGTTCAAACAGTTATCGGATATTAAGCTTAATGAACCGTTATCCTTTGACGGCGACCTTCATAAATCCGTCTTGTGTGAAAAGTTTTCCCCGCAATAAATTGAAGCACTTTTGTTTGCTCTTATCCTCGCCGCATCAGAGCAGGTTTAGCCGACAATGCATTCATCCAATATCCGGCATGCACGATCACATAGTTATGAAGAGCGCACTTCCCACCACCGTTGACGAAATCACCACACAGGATTATTAACTGCAAATAATTTGCAATTGCATTTTGGAAGCTTAAAGCATGGCATTTAAGATGGCCCAAGAGGATACGACGACGCCCGCAGCAGCCCAAGACGTTACTTTTGAAGGTTGGCGTCGGGATCGCGGCGAAGCTTCGATGTCAGATGTTCATCGCTCGATACGGGTCAGTCGCTCCGGTTCAAAACTCCGCCGCGCCATGGCTTTCTTCGGCCCCGGCTATTTGGTTGCAGTCGGCTATATGGACCCCGGCAACTGGGCAACATCGCTTGCGGGCGGCTCGCGCTTTGGCTATGTGCTGCTGTCGGTCGTGCTGATTTCAAATCTCATGGCTGTTCTTTTGCAAGCGCTCTGCACCCGACTGGCAGTTGCGACAGGACGTGATCTTGCTCAAGCCTGCCGCGATGCCTATCCGCGTTTTCTTGCTTGGCCTTTATGGTTGCTCGCAGAACTTGCCATCTGTGCCACCGATCTTGCTGAAGTCATCGGCACAGCCATTGGTCTCAATTTGCTGTTTGGCATTCCGCTCGAAATCGGCGTCATTCTAACTGCCGCCGATGTGCTTTTGGTTCTTTATCTCCAAAACAAAGGCTTTCGTCGTGTTGAAGCGCTTATCATTGCGCTGCTGGCTGTCATTGCTATCTGCTTTCTGATCCAGATTTTGATGGCGGACCCAAATTGGGGCGACGTTATCCGTGGCTTTGCACCCACCACTGAAATCCTGCGCAATCCAGATATGCTATATATTGCACTGGGCATCATTGGTGCGACGGTCATGCCGCATAATCTCTATCTGCATTCGGGCATCATCCAGACCCGCGACTATGGCCAAACAATACCGGAAAAGCGCGAGGCAATCCGCTATGCCACGCTTGATTCCACCATCGCTCTGACATTTGCACTGCTGGTCAATGCTTCAATCCTGATCCTCGCCGCCGCAAGTTTCCACGCGACCGGCAATACAGGCGTCGAAGATCTCGACAAGGCTCATTCCCTGCTCAATCCACTGCTTGGCTCAGCGTTGGCACCAACGCTCTTCGCAATAGCTTTGCTGTGTTGCGGTCTTAATTCTACGATTACAGCGACTATGGCTGGTCAGATCGTGATGGAAGGCTTCATCGACATCAAACTGAAGCCATGGCTTCGTCGCGCTATCACACGCTTTGTCGCGATTGTTCCGGCTGCCATCGTTACAATCATGTATGGATCACAGGGAACCAGCGAGCTTCTGATCTTGTCTCAGGTGGTACTTAGCCTGCAATTGCCGTTCGCCGTCATTCCGCTTGTGATGTTCACGGCAGAAAAGAAAAAGATGGGCGCGCTGGTGGCACCGCGCTGGGTGACAGTCCTTGCTGCAATTACCGCCGCGATCATCGTCGTTCTGAACATGAAGCTCATCTACGACTTCTTCACTGGTGTACCGATCTAAAGCGCGTTTCGATCTGATTAAGTCAGATCGGCGCTCTCAATAGTTATCTTAACGCGCATCCTTTCCGAAAACCGGTTCCCACTTTTCGGGATGCGCTAAACAGATAAAGTGTCAGTCGGTCTATAAGCCGGGTTTTGTATGGCCGGACTTGCGTCCAACGTGGCAGCCATTCATCTGGGACGGATGTCGCCACCCGCCTCTTGCAACCCACCCGGACGACTGATCCGGAAACTGATTGCCGGTCCTTGCGAACCGGCGCGCCGTCCCTATTCGGTTTTGCTCCCAATGGGGTTTACCGTGCCGCCTGTGTTGCCACCGGCGCGGTGGGCTCTTACCCCACCCTTTCACCCTTACCCCGTCATCCCTGCCGCTTAGACAAGCGGTACGGAAGACGGGGCGGTTTACTTTCTGTGGCACTATCCCTAGGGTCGCCCCCGCCGGGCGTTACCCGGCATCGTATTTCCATGGAGCCCGGACTTTCCTCACCTGCCGTCTTTCGACATATGACAAGCGCGGCTGCCCGACCGACTGACGGCGCGTATATAGCATGATCGGACAAAGTGGGAACCGTGTTTCGAAAAAATCTCCACACAACAAAAAAGCCGGCAGCGAACACGCTACCGGCTTATCAATCACATCATCGGCCTGAAACTCTACGCGACCGATAACATGAATTCAGATGTTACAGACCAGCCATATAAGACTTAACCGAGCTGCAATATTTTGCAGATGTTGGGTTCATACGCTTTGCGCCATGACCGGCATTATACTTGAGGATCGTGCCGCAAGTGCTGCCGCCACCAAGCTTCTGGGCTTGTGCAAGATATTTCATGCCAAACTGAATATTGGTCGAAGGCTCATAAAGACCTTTTGCCGAACCCGTGTAGCCAAGACCGCGAGCGGTCGAGAGCTTGATCTGCATGAGACCAATTTCACCCGCTGCACCGCGCACATTTGGCTGAAAGTTGCTCTCATGACGAACAACAGCATGCGCCAGCGAAGATGGAACGCCATAGGTTGATGCGTAACGATTGATGATCTGCGAGTAAGCCTTACCGCCAACCTGTGCAGTCTTTGATGCGTCTGCACGAGCCTTGGAACGCTTTGCGCTCTTTGCAGCGGGCGCTGCGCGCTTGGTGATAACAGAGGCCTTCTTAGCCGTCTGCTTCGTTTCTGTGCGGGCGGAACGCGAAGCCTTTTCTGACTTGTTGGCTTCCACAGCCTTGTTCTGTGCACGGGCTTTCAGAAGGTCTGCGAGATTGGTTGGCTCGTTTACCGGCGCACTCATTGCAGAATTTAGACCAAAAGAACTCATGGCGCCAATGAGGGCGCAAACAACTACAAATTTTGACTTCATAACCTACCGTCTTGGATCGTTTTTATGGGGCTTTGCTGGTCTTGGGGGCAGCATTGCCGTTTTATTTATGGTCCCGCTCAACAAGCATTTCACACGCTCATCACCGCCGGGAATGGCAGATCATGTGATGGGGAAATGCAGCCGAAGATTGGTAGGGGAAGTAAAATAGTCTTACAGGTTGTAATAAACGCTGTCACATTTCGTGATGCGCGCATGAGTGGAAAAAGATCAGCAATCAGCACGACTTCCGGTCTAATTTAATGAAATTGCTACAGAAATATGAAATATTGGTCGTGGAACACCCTAAAAAATAGCGATGCTCACGCGGTAACATTTTGCAGCGAAAAAATAAGCCTGTAGAGGGTATCTATAGTAGATACATCGGCTACACCATCCACATTTTGTGTCCGAAAATGCCGCTGAAAGGCCTTAATCACGATCTCAGTGGCCTCATCGAACGCACCATTGATCTCAATTTTGTATCCGTAAAGCGCAAGCATCGATTGCAAAGCCTCGACTGGCTGGCCTTGTTCGCCGCGTGCGAGAAAACGACCGCCGCGTATCGGCGTTGGCTCAATGTAATGGCCAATGCCTGCCTCATGCAGTTGCTTCCATGGGAAGTTGTGCCCCGGATCGGTCTTGCGCTCTGGTGCTATGTCTGAATGCGCAAGCACGTTTTCGGGACGGATTTCGTAGCGCGAACAAATGCTGCGGCACAATTCGATAACCGCCGCGATTTGCTGTTCAGCGAATGGTGGATAGTTTTCCAGATTGCCTGGATTGACGATCTCAATGCCGATAGAAGCCGAATTAATATCGGTCTCGCCTTTCCAAAAGCTATTACCCGCATGCCATGCGCGCGCCTTTTCAGACACCATCTGCACAACACGTCCATCTTCATGAACCAAATAATGTGCCGAGACTTCCCGTTCAGGAGACTTGAGAACCTCAAGTGCCTCCTCTGCTGTCTCCAACCCCGTATAGTGCAGGATCAGATAAGTCGGCGTTTTGCCATCCTTGCGAATACCGAAGTTCGGCGAGGCATCAATAGTAGCGGTCGGATAATCCGGCTTCTCCAACGCGAGCGCTGCTAAGTCATCTGACGGTTTGATAACTGAACCACTCATGCGGCCTCCAGTTGTTTCACTACACTGGCCCAAGCGCTGTTGATCGCAGCGAGGCGCGCATTTGCAATATTAATGAATTCCAGCGGAAGCCCCTCCGCAACAAGTCTGTCCGGATGATGCTCTTTGACCAGCGCACGATATTTTTTGCGCGCTTCTTCAAATGAAACACCACGTTTCAGTCCAAGAATGGCAAAGGGATCGCCCTCGCCGCGACTGACATGCCGCAAAGCGATGCGGTCAAAGCCTTCTTCGTCATAGCCAAAAATTTCGGCAACATTCGACAGGAACGCCATTTCCTTTTCATGCACATAGCCATCTGCGGTCGCTATATGGAACAGCCCATCGAGAATATCTTCTAACAGGTGACAATTCTCATCGCCTTCGCGACAAAGCCCCGCAAGCTGACGTGCATAGCTCTCATAACCGGCGACATCCTGCTGTGCGAGATTATAGAGGCGCACAACGTGCGCATGCTCTTCTTCTGGTACGGAGAAAATCCTTTGGAACGCGCGAAACTCGTCCTGTGTCACAACACCATCTGCTTTAGCCATTTTGGCGGAAAGCGCGATCATGGCGATGGAAAATGCAACACGTCTGCGCGTGTCTGCATCGCCTTCGAAAACTGTTCGCACAGCTTCAATCACGCTAGAAATAGCGCTGAGCGTTATAGAGGTGAAGAAATCACCGATTTGAACCCAGATCGACATGAATCGTTTCTATAGAATTACGTAAAGGCTGGAAACATCAACACGTAACAATCGACGAAAAAACAATAATTTAGCAATAAACAAAATAGTTATTGGGACTGACGTTCTGAAAAAGAACGCTGCGCGGAACTTGCAGCAGCTTCACCTGCAGCTTGAGCCTGTTGTTCGTTTTGCCCAACTGCTTTGGCTGCGGCTTCTGCATTGCTGCGGGCACGTTGAACAGCTGCAGCCTGCTGTTCTGGTGTCATCACACCAGAATTATCTTCCAAGGCCTTAATCAGATTAGGGCCATCCTGCTCTTGCGCGGCTTGCGCAGGAGTGGAGGTTTCTTGCTCTGGCTGAGCGGATACTGCGTTCGTATCGTCACTACCCTTACCGCAAGCAGCAAGTGCAACAAGAACAACAGCGGAAATCAAAAACAAGAAATTACGGCTCATGACAAAAGCCATAACCGAAGAAAGACGACGTTTAAACTCCGAAAACGCGCTCATCTCATCTTTGTTTTCAACAATCGCAGAATTTGTCACCAGTTCTGCTCCTTTCGAGGCAAATAGCGGCCCGAAACCGGACCGCCATCTGAAACCAGCGAATGCCATGGGCATTCACGTAAACCTAACTGCAATTTAGTTTGCAGGTGGCGTACCTGTTGTACCCGGCGTCGAAGGCGCAGGGGTAGCAGGGGTCGTTGTCGTATTGTTAGAAGGCGCGGCTGGCGCTTCAGGCGCTGGTGCAGCCGGAGCATTGCTGGTGTCTTTTGAATTGTCGCTACAAGCTGCAAGACCTAAAAACGATACGGCAGCAACTGAAGCAATCAAAAACTTCTTCACGGTGGCTCTCCTTACCCTAAATTGAAGCGTTGCGGGGATATAGCCAACGCTTTCTGATTTATTGTGCGTGACCGGTTTAGCGGCCAATCACCTCGAAAAGACATTCGTCACATCACGCTTTTGTCCCCATAGCTATTTCCAAGCGATCTGTTTGACGACGCCAACATCACGTTAGAAAACGGCGAGCATGCGGAAAGGTTCTCTCAAATAGTCTTACGAGCGGTAACAAACCGCCATAATAACAAAGTGCTAACCATAACTTTCTGCGTCACGCGCCTGTTACCCGACAATGTTTAACTCAGCCAAACAAATCCGGATTCGCCAGTGATTTGGCGCTAAAAGAACGGGGAACATGGCATGAAAAAGCAAAGCGCCAACGATACGATCCTCAAGCGCGCGGTCACTCAAAACAACGCGCTCTCAAAAGACGGTGTTTCCGAAAGACTCTTTGCTTGGCTATTCAAAGGGCTGGTCTATCCGCAAATTTGGGAAGACCCAGAGGTCGACATGGCAGCGCTTGCCATTGAACCCGGCCATCGCATCGTGACAATAGCGTCAGGCGGTTGCAACGCGCTTTCTTATCTGACTGCTGATCCGGCTTCGGTCGAAGCGGTTGATCTGAACAGCGCCCACGTTGCATTCAACAGGCTTAAACTCGGCGCTTTAAAGCATTTGCCGGATTATGCGAGTTTCTACCGCTTCTATGGGAAAGCCGATGACAAGGCCAATCTTGCGGCCTATCAGCGCTTCATCCAACCACATCTCGACAGTGAAAGCCGGGCCTATTGGGAAAAGCGCAAATGGAGCGGCCGCCAGCGCATCTCGATTTTCTCCCGCGATCTATACCGCCATGGTCTGTTGGGCGTCTTCATTGGTATGGGCCATCGCGTTGCCCGTCTTTATGGAATTGATCCACGCGACATTCTAAAAGCGCGCACGATGGAAGAACAGCGCACGTTCTTCGACACAGCTCTGGCACCTTTATTTGAAAAGCGCATGGTGCGCTGGGCCACAGCGCGCAAGTCATCGCTTTTCGGCCTCGGCATTCCGCCACAGCAATATGATGCTTTAGCGACAGCCGGAAATGGCGATATGGCATTCGTTCTTCGCGCGCGACTTGAGAAACTCGCCTGTGCGTTCCCGCTGAATGAAAACTATTTCGCATGGCAGGCATTTGGCCGAGGATATAGTAACGACGATGAGACCGGCCCGCTGCCGCCCTACCTCTCGCGCGCTAACTTCGACACTGTGCGTGCACGCGTTGATCGCATGAGTGTTCGAAATGCGAATTACACGGAGTTTCTCGCCAAAAAGCCTGCTTCATCGGTGGATCGCTATATTCTTCTCGACGCTCAAGACTGGATGAATGACGCACAGCTCAACGCGCTCTGGAGCGAGATCACACGCACAGCAGCGCCCGGTGCACGCGTCATCTTCCGCACGGCAGCTGAGCCAAGTCTGTTGTCGGGCCGGGTTGATCCCTCAATACTCGACCATTGGGATTATCGCGCTGATCAATCTCGTGCTTTGCATGACCGCGACCGCTCTTCTATTTATGGCGGCTTTCACCTCTATGTTCTGAAAGACGCATAGTATGAGCGTTCATCAAAAACATAGCAGCGGCGTAGACCACGCCAGCCTGATGGACCGCGTTTATCGTCACCAAAGATATTTCTACGATGCGACGCGCAAATATTATCTTCTCGGGCGGGATACGATGATTGCTGGCCTGAACGTCCCTGAAGGCGGCAGCGTATTGGAAATCGGCTGCGGTACGGGACGCAACCTGGTCAAAACCGCAAAGACCTACCCTCGCGCGAAGCTCTACGGCATCGATATTTCAGCCGAGATGCTCGACACCGCTCATGCGGCTGCAAAGCGTGCCGGAATTGCGGAACGCACAAAACTCGAACGCGCCGATGCCACACATTTTGATCCCAGCTTACTTTTCAACGTAGGTAGCTTCGACCGCATATTCATTTCTTATGCCGTCTCAATGATCCCACAATGGCAATCGGTTATTGCTGAAAGCATTCGACACTTAAAGCCGGGCGGCGAAATGCATATTGTCGATTTTGGCAATCAACAAGGACTACCGCGCTGGTTCAAAAAAGCACTTTTCACATGGCTTAACTGGTTTCATGTGACGCCTCGCGAAAATCTTTTCACCGTTTCAGAGCAACTCGCAAAAGAACAAGTCGCTCATATGAAACAAAAAGTCTTGCATCGCGGCTTTGCATGGATCGCTATTATCTGCGCCAACACATAAACAGTGCGACACAATATATATTGAGCAAAGTTTTGCGGCCTCAGCGGGTGACGCAGACAACGGTATCGCGTAACCCTAATCAAGACTGATTCGCGACACCGGGACCATTGTATGAACGCTATCGCCAGCCGCTGCTTTCTTGCCCTCGGGGCGTGTCTTCTGTCCGCTTGTACGACAGTGGATTATGATTTCGCCGACGTTAAAAAGTCAGGCAATTCGATGCAGCAGATGGCGCGGCCATCCGGCGCGGTTAATGCGCCGCGCTTTGGTGATCGCAAGCCGTTCGAATGGACGGGTCGCACACCTTGGCATTATCCGATCCACGGCACCGATGTCTCCAAATATCAGGTGGATGTTGACTGGAACGCGGTGCGACGCAGCGGCATTTCCTTTGCCTTTATCAAAGCAACAGAGGGCGGCGACCGCTTCGACGATCGTTTCACTGAGCACTGGAATGGTGCAAAACAAGCTGGCATTCCGCGCAGCGCCTATCACTTCTATTATTTCTGTCGCCCTGCAATTGAGCAGGCGCGCTGGTATATCCAAAATGTACCGCGCGATCCAAACGCATTGCCACCCGTGCTCGACATGGAATGGAATGCACATTCGCCCTCGTGCAAGCTGAGGCCGAATGAAGTCGTCGTGCGCAAAGAAATGAAGATTTTCCTTGATGCCGTCGAAAAGCATTATGGCAAGCGCCCAATCATCTACACCACCGTCGACTTCTTCGATGAGAATAACCTAAACCAACTAAGCGGCTATCCGTTCTGGTTGCGCTCGACTGCCGGTCATCCGACTGAGAAATACGGCCCGCATCCCTGGACTTTCTGGCAATATACCGGAACCGGCACAATTCCCGGTATCAAGGGTGATGCGGACATCAATGTCTTCGCAGGCAGCGCGGGAGCATGGAAAAAGTGGCTGGAAAGCAACAAGGTCCGTTAACTGAGCAATAAACGGGAACTCACACTAAGTTTCGCTTCATTTCCATGACGTGATGAGGCAATAGCTTAAAAAACAAATGGGGACGTTATTTCCCTTTTAATTGTGAGTTCTCTCGATGAAACTTATCGCTTCAGTGATGGCTGCCGCTTTACTGGCATCAACTGCAATTTCCCCTGCTCTCGCTTCTCCAGCACCGACTGCTGCGACGGATACGGCAAATATGCCGAAGCCCGAATGCGAAATCGATTATGGTCAGTGGATGGACAATCTGACCAAAGAAGCGCGCGAAGCGGGCGTTGGCGAAAAGGGCATTGCTGAACTGCACAAGGCAACGCTCGAACAAAAGGTTCTGGATCGCGACCGCAAGCAGACTGTTTTCAACCTCACCTTCACCGAATTTTCCAAGCGCCTGATTTCGGAAGCACGCCTGAAGAATGGCCAGAACAATCTGGCCAAGCATGCAGATGTGTTCAAAAAAGTTGAAGAGACCTATGGCGTTCCCAGCCCGGTTCTCGCAGCCTTCTGGGGACTGGAAACAGATTACGGCGCTATTCAGGGCGATTTCGATACGCTGAACGCGCTTGTCACCCTTTCTTACGATTGCCGCCGCCCGGACCTGTTCCGTCCACAATTGATCGCGCTGCTTAAGCTTTTCGATACCGGCGTTGTCGATGCAGCAACAACCGGCGCTTGGGCTGGCGAAATCGGCATGATGCAGCTTCTGCCAAAGGACTATCTGGAACGCGGCGTTGATGGCGACGGCGATGGTAAGGTCGATCTGAAGAATAGCATCCCTGATGCGATGATGACCGCTGGCCGCATGATCTCCGAGCTTGGTTGGAAGCGCGGCGAGCCATGGCTTGAAGAAGTGCGCATCACGCAGGATCTGCCGTGGGAAGAATCCATCCGCACCAATCGCAAGCCGCATTCATGGTGGGCGCAGCACGGTGTAACGGGCCTCAATGGTCCACTCGGCCCCGATGATGGCGATGCATCGCTTCTGCTGCCATTGGGCCGCAAAGGTCCCGCGTTTCTTTCCTATGCAAACTTCGACATCTTCGTTGAATGGAACAAGTCGATTGTTTACGCAACGACCGCTGCCTATTTCGCGACCCGTCTTGCAGGTGCACCAGCCTTTAATGCTGGCAATCCTGATCAAGGCCTGACGCAGGAGCAGATGAAAGAACTCCAGACCAAGCTACAGGCGCGTGGCTATGAGATGGGTAAGATTGACGGCGTCTTCGGTGTTTTAACCCGCGATGCCGTTCGCACCGAGCAATTGCGTCTGGGTATGCCTGCCGATTCATGGGCAACGCCAGAACTTCTCGACAAGCTCTGATTATACTATCAAAAGGCGCGGACGGCCTCCGCGCCTTTTCAATTATTATAAGCTGATCCCCCACCATGCTTTCAACCCTGATTATCGTTTTGCCCGTCTTCGCCCTCATCTTTTCCGGTTGGGGTGCCTTCAAGCTGAACATATTAGGCCCGCATGCCATAGCAGAACTCAACCGTTTCGTTGTCTATCTCGCCCTGCCCGCTCTGCTGTTTGATATCATGGCCAACACCCATGGCAGCGATCTCTGGCAGCCGGGCTTTATCAGCGTCTTTCTACTCAGCAGCGCTATTGCCTTCGTACTTCCATTCCTTATTCGCCTTCGAGGCCAACTGTCGCTTGCTGACAATGCACTCGACGGTCTGAACGCCGCCTATCCGAATACCGGCTATATGGGCATCCCGCTTTCGATGATTGCATTCGGCTCAGGTGTCCTTGCTGCAACGACGATCTCGATCATCATCACGGTCTGCGTGACTTTTGCTTTTGCGATTGTGCTGATTGAAATTGGTCTGCAAACAGAGAAGAAGCCGCTGCGCCTTATCTGGAAAGTGGCGCGCTCGCTGGTGCGTAATCCGCTGCTCGTTGCCCCGTTTCTCGGCGCATTGATGCCTGTGACCGGCCTTACCATTCCCGCCCCTGCTGAAACATTTTTGAAAATGTTGGGCGGTGCTGCTTCACCTTGCGCATTGGTAGCGCTTGGACTGTTCCTCGCACAACCACGCAAGATTGAGCGCGAGAGCATCAACGCCATCGCCTTCCTCGTCTCGGTCAAACTCATTGTTATGCCATTGGCTACGTGGCTGCTTGCGGTTTACGTTTTCAATCTGCCAACACATCTTGCGCAAAGCGCTACATTGCTTGCAGCCCTTCCTGCCGGAACTGGTCCGTTCATGCTGGCAGAACATTACCGTCGCGAAGCTGCAATCACGTCGAATGTCATCCTCTATTCGACGGTTCTTTCGGTGCTGACTCTCTCGGCTTTCCTCGCCTTGATCCGCTAAAACAGCAAAAGCCACCCTCAAAATTGGCAGTTTCGTGGCTTTTTCATGAAATGTGAACAAATTTTTACAGGCAAAAATTTCAAAGACTTAGGTGGTAAACAGAAGGTTTTTTTCGCAATCACTGCATATTGCAGTAAGAAATCTTCTTTTGTTTAAACCGTTTTGCGCTTAGATTCAGGTTCTCTACCAGCGCGCATTCGACCAGTCATTGGCTCGTCGGGTGCATAGAAGGAGACAGACCGATGGGACTTACACGATCTTTGAACGTCCTCATGATCTGTGCAGCATTTGCATTTGTTGCAGCGTTGATAGCAGGCGTCATTCCCTGAATGAGGGATAGCCTAAGCCATTAGACGGCATCAGTTTTTGAGGATGAACTGATGTGTCTTACTTAAAGAAAAGCCCGGTTTTTAAACCGGGCTTTTTTCATATCATGCGACTTCAAGCGCAGGCTCTATTTTAGGCCGAATGCCAATCATATGGCAAATCGCAAACGGCAGATCAGCGCGGTTCATCGTGTAGAAATGGAAATCCTGCACACCGCGCTCAATCAGGTCCATGACCTGTTCGGCAGCAATTGCAGCCGCAACAAGCTGATGGGTCTGCGGGTCTTTATCCAATCCATCAAAGCGTTCTGCAAGCCAGGCCGGAATATGGGTTGCTGAGCGCGCGCAGAAATTGCTGACCTGCTTGAAATTATGCACCGGCAGAACACCTGGAACGATTGGGATATAAATGCCTGCACGGCGCACACGCTCGACATAACGCTCATAAAGATCGTTATCGAAGAAAAACTGCGTGATCGCCCGCGTTGCACCATTATCGACCTTGCGCTTAAGCATATCGATGTCGGTCGCAAAATCCGGGCTTTCAGGATGCTTTTCCGGATAAGCCGAAACAGAAATATCGAAATCAGAAAGCGTGCGCAGACCACCAACAAGTTCCGCGCCATTCTGATAACCGCCCGCTGTCGGTACGTATTTTTCGCCAATGCCGCTGGCAGGATCGCCACGCAGCGCCACAAAGCGATTAACGCCAAGCGCCGCAAATTCTTGCGCAACGCGATCAACTTCCTCACGCGTTGCGTCAACGCAGGTCAGATGTGCCGCAGGCTGAATATCGGTTTCTTTCAAGATACGCGCGACCGTGCGGATCGTGCGCTCACGCGTCGAACCACCCGCACCATAGGTCACAGAGACAAACTCAGGCTTAAGCGGCGCAAGCCGCGTTACTGTTTCCCACAGGCGCTGTTCCATTTCTTCCGACTTAGGCGGGAAGAATTCGAACGATACCCGGGTGGTCTGGCCGATATCAGGTCGGCGGGAAAGACCATAAAAGCCCATTAGACTGTCTCCGTCATGCTTGCATTACGCGGTGCCGGATCAGCAATCAGCAAACGCGGATCATGGGCAAGCCAAAGCTTGACCGTCAGTCCGTCGTCACCATTTGCAGCCTTTGGCGCCAACTCAGTTGTTTTTGCAGGTTCCAGCCCTGCCTCTTTCATCCAGCCCAGCATCTGCTCATCACTGAAGCCAAGCCGTAAATGCGCGTGCTCTTCGCGCAAAAATTCGAGAAGATGCGGGGCAAAATCGACAATCAGCAATCGACCGCCCGGACGCAGCGCACGCGCCGCTTCACGAATTGCAGCCAATGGGTCATCGAGAAAATGCAGCACCTGATGGATTGTCACCAGATCGAAATTCTCGCGCTCAACAGGTAGCGCATAGACATCACCCTGCCGCACCTGCGCATTGGCAACCGATGCCAAATCAAGGTTAGCACGCGCCACAGCCAGCATGTCGCGATTGATATCAATACCAAGCCCACGCACATATAGCGGTGAGAACAGCTCCAGCAAACGACCTGTGCCCGTGCCTACATCAAGCATAGCCTGAAACGGCCTGTCGCCGATGATGCCCTTGAGAGCGACTTCAACAGCATTCTCCGACACATGCAGCTTGCGGATTTCATCCCAACTCACTGCATTGGCGCTGAAATAAGCTGCGGCCCTTTCCTGACGACTGGATTTGACCTGCAAAAGCCGCTCCATATCGCGCTCAAGCAGCGCATCGGAAATATCAAGCTTCGATAAGAGATTGCGCGCAACCTCGCCACAAGCGGCACTCTCCGACAGCCGGAAATAGGCCCATGCGCCTTCCTGATAGCGATCAATCAGATCTGCCTCACCAAGAAGCTTGAGATGCCGCGATACACGCGGCTGCGACTGTCCGAGAATGGTTGTGAGGTCTGAGACTGTCAAATCGCCCTTGGAAAGAAGTGCAAGGATACGCAAGCGGCTTGGTTCAGCCACTGCTTTTAACACATCCACCATCTGATCGAGCTGCATGCGCAAATCGCAATCTCCATACTCTCAAACATATAAAGATATGTTTATGTGAATTATAGAAATCGCGCAAGCGATTTTCACACACCCATGCACAGCAAAACTGCTGTGAAACTCTGGTAGCCGTTTGAGTGAAATAATAAGCAGAGTATGCTTGTTACGAATCTCGCTGAAAGCCGGAAAGGAAGACAGCCATGGGTGCAAGCACTGTACGACAGAAGGCAATAGCAAAGTCGCTTACGCTTTTGCTCCCTGCAGTCCCCTATTCTGATTCAGAGCCAATTCGCGCGGCAGCCTTAGCGCCTCACATGAAAGCGCTTCCTCCATCCATTGCCGTATGGCTTGCAACAGTTGCACATGTCCGCCACTCGCATACTGACTATGACGCCCTGCGTGATGATGGCTATGACAAGGATTCAGCACGCTTTTTCGTGATGGACTCAATCAATAAAAAGCTCACCGAATGGCGCGCAACACGGCTCGTCACCGCAGACGATGATGAGAAAGTGGAAATATAAACGCCGCCCGAAGGCGGCGTCTAACAGATTTAAATATCAGTGGGTTCCGTGGCCCTGCAGATAACCGTGTTTGCGTGGATCGGGCATGACTAGACCGACGATGAACACGATCACCATCATGATGGTTACATACCAGAAGAACCCGCTTTCAAAGCCGACCTTCTTGAACCACAGCGCCACATATTCAGCAGTACCGCCAAAAATTGCATTGGCAATCGCATAGGAAAAGCCAACGCCCAAAGCCCGCACTTCAGCCGGAAACAGTTCCGATTTCACGATGCCGCCAATCGACGTGTACATGCTCACAATTGCCGAAGCGATAGCAATATAGATAAACGCCATTGTCGGGCTTTGTACAGAGCCAAGCACTGTGAGCAAAGGAATCGTCGTCAACACCGATACGCCGCCAAACGCGATCATCATTGGTTTGCGACCAACCTTGTCGGAGATATAGCCAAACAGCGGCTGCATAAGCATGAATGCAAACAGCGCAACGGTCATAACCTCGCTGGCCGTTTCCTGGTTCATACCCGCGGTATTGACCAGATATTTCTGCATATAGGTCGTGAACGTATAGAAGGTCAGCGAACCGCCAGCCGTGAAGCCCACAACAACCAGAAATGCCTTGCGGTGATGCTTCCAGATCGTGGCAAAGCTACCAGCAGCCTTATTGTTACGGGATTCTTCTGTCGACGTTTCATGCAATGTTCGGCGTAGATAAAGCGCAACAATTGCAGCCAGACCGCCAATAGCAAACGGAATGCGCCAGCCCCATTCATGCAGCTGCTCAGTCGTTAAGAAGAATTGCAAAATGACCAGAACCAGCACGGCCAGAAGCTGACCGCCAATCAAAGTCACATACTGAAAAGACGAGAAGAAACCACGACGCCCGGCAAGTGCGACCTCACTCATATAAGTGGCAGTCGTGCCATATTCACCGCCAACCGACAGACCCTGTAAAAGTCGGACGAGTAGCAGAAGGAGCGGAGCCCAGAGACCAATCGTTTCATAGGTTGGCAGGATCGCGATTGCAAAAGAACCAAGGCACATCATGCTAACCGAAATCAGCATGGAAGTACGACGACCGAGCCTGTCAGCCACACGGCCAAACAACCAGCCACCGATAGGTCGCATAAGAAAACCAGCTGCAAAAATTGCAGCCGCATTCAACAACTGACTGGTTTGATCCGCAGCCGGAAAAAACTGTGACGCGAAGTAAAGCGCGCCAAAGGAATAGACGTAAAAGTCGTACCATTCGACCAGATTGCCCGAGGCGCTTGCAACGATCGCGTAAATTCTTCGGCGCGTATCGTGAGCGTCGTGTTTCTCCTCGATCTCACCATTGGCATCGCTGTGCATTTGTGCATTGCTCATTGTAAAACTCCCGATAGCAGCCGCAAAAGGGGATACGACTGCATGATTACTCGCCTTGCTTGGGAGAGAGCAAAACCAGTAATCGTTGATCTCTGAATCAATATATTCGGCAGGTTGGTCAGGCCTCAGATTTCAGTCTGCAACTCCGCATGGTTCAACCAAGAAGGCTGCACAGTCCATGAAGCTGACCTTGACGTAGCATCTTTGAAAAACAGATTTCGCCACTCCCAATCAAGCGATCCCAGCGGGCATCAATAATTGTTTGGAACTACCTCCGATATCGCGAAATCATAGGAGCAATATCGTTTGTATGCAATCTATTATCATGCACTACTATTGTAGTAGAAACTCATCAGCAGTCGCATAAGAACTTGAAATTTAACTGTTTTACCGGATACGCAATTTACAGATCCGGTAAAATCTTTGTGAAATAAGGTCTCCGCCACAGAGCAGAGAAGGCCCGCTAAAGCGTTTGACTATTTTCTGGCGACGATGAAAATGCGCGGGAACCGCAGCAGCACACGACCATCATTCAGCGTGGGATAGAACGCCTCAAGCCGTGCTTTATACGCTTTCAGATACTCGCGCTGCTCATCATCATTCAATGGATCGAGAAATGGACGCAGCCCAGTGGACTTAACCCATTCAATGATTGCATCCACATCGGCGAGTTGATGATTATAAATCACATGCCAAATATCGACGTGGGATGCATACCCGATCAAAGCGTTATAGTAGTCTGCTGCTGGCGGCAGTGGCGCTCTGCCCTTATCGCCAATCTTATCGTTAAAAGGCTCGGTTTTGGCAACTTCACGCATTAAAACATGGGTCGGTTCAGCCATGTTATCCGGCATTTGCACTGCCAGATAAGCACCTGTCTGAAGCTCGGACACTAGCCTTTGCATCTGTTCAATATGATCAGGGACCCACTGAAAAACCGCATTGGAAAACAACACATCCGTTTCAGAATCTGGCACAAATTTGGTGAGATCACCGAGAGCGAACTCTACTTGTGGCAAGCGCGCCTTCGCCTTCTCGATCATATCCGGCGATGTATCAAAGCCCGACATCTTCGCATTCGACCAGCGCTGAACCAAAAGCTCTGTAGAATTTCCCGGTCCACAACCAATATCGACCACCTTGCGAGGACTATCGATCATAATCTGCGCCAGAAGATCAGCCGCCGGGCGACTACGTTCATCTTCAAACTTCAGATATTGCTTCGCGGACCAGTCACGCATGTTGGTAGCCTCACCTGTCATTGCTCTCATGTTGTAGAGAATTTTAATATTTCATATCAATCAATGGCGTTACGAAAAAATATTAGAAAAAAGAAAATCGTCAATTCATAAAAGGAATTGTTATGTTCATAGAACTAAGAAGAGTAGATGGATCTTTATTTACTTATAACTTTGATTATTTAACGGCTTTTAGTGAAGCAAACGTAGGAACTACATTAGCATTCACATGGGGAATATCTGCGGTTCAAGAGACATATGAAGAAGTAAAAGCCCTCATAGAGAGATAGAAATAAAGAACAACCCCAAGAAAATACTCTTGGGGTTGTCCATTCCAAAATAAACCCTTAATTAGATCAGGTTTAATCGTTATATTCAGCGTGTCAGCGGCTTGTAAGTAACCCGCTTTGGATTGACACTTTCAGGTCCGAGACGACGAACCTTATCCGCTTCATAATCCTCGAAGTTGCCTTCGAACCATTCAACATGGCTATCGCCTTCGAATGCCAGAATATGCGTTGCCAAACGATCGAGGAACATACGATCGTGGGAGATGATAACAGCGCAGCCAGCGTATTTTTCTAGCGCATCTTCAAGCGCTGCCAGCGTTTCGGTATCAAGATCGTTGGTCGGTTCGTCAAGCAGCAGAACGTTGCCGCCTGCCTGCAACATCTTGGCAAGATGCACGCGGTTACGCTGACCACCGGAGAGATTACCGACTTTCGCCTGCTGATCGCCGCCCTTGAAGTTGAACGCACCGCAATAAGCGCGGGAGTTCATTTCAAACTTGCCGAGCTTTATGATATCGTTACCGCCGGAAATTTCTTCCCAGACATTCTTGTTCGCATCGAGATGATCGCGGCTCTGATCGACATAACCAAGGTGAACCGTGTCGCCGATACGGATCGAACCGGAATCCGGCTTTTCCTGACCAGTAATCATCTTGAACAGTGTCGATTTACCGGCACCGTTCGGACCGATAACACCAACGATACCACCCGGAGGCAGCTTGAATGTGAGATTTTCGATCAGCATACGCTCGCCAAACGACTTGGTCAGACCTTCGGCTTCGATAACCACCTGACCGAGACGTTCACCAGCCGGGATCAGAATCTGGGCATCGCCCGGACGCTGATTGTTGGCAGCTTCAACCAGCTGATCATAGGCCTTGATACGCGCCTTCGACTTCGACTGACGAGCCTTCGGGCTAGCGGCTATCCACTGGCGTTCGCGCTCAAGTGCCTTCTGACGCGAATCGTCTTCACGGCCTTCCTGAATCATACGCTTGGACTTGGCTTCCAGATAGGCGGAATAGTTGCCTTCGTAAGGAATGCCGCGACCGCGATCAAGTTCGAGAATCCAGCCGGTGACATTGTCGAGGAAGTAGCGATCGTGCGTGATGAGAAGAACAGCGCCTTCATATTCACGCAAATGCTTTTCGAGCCATGCAGTGGTTTCGGCGTCAAGGTGGTTGGTCGGTTCGTCGAGCAGCAGCAAATCAGGCTTCGAAAGAAGCAACTTGCAAAGTGCGACACGACGACGCTCACCGCCCGAAAGCTTGGTAACATCGGCATCAGCTGGCGGGCAGCGCAGGGCTTCCATCGCCATTTCAACCTGACTGTCGAGATCCCAGAGATTCTGGCTGTCGATGACGTCCTGAAGAGCCGCACCTTCGTCTGCGGTTTCATCAGAATAATTCATCATCAGTTCGTTGTAACGGTCGAGAATAGCTGTCTTTGATGCTACACCTTCCATAACATTGCCGAGAACGGTCTTTTCTGGATCCAGATGCGGTTCCTGAGCAAGATAGCCGCAAGTCGCACCTTCAGCGAGCCAGGCTTCGCCGGTGTAATCCTTGTCCATACCGGCCATGATCTTGAGGATCGTCGATTTACCGGCACCGTTTGGACCAAGAATACCGATCTTAGCATCTGGGTAGAATGACAGATGAAGGTTTTCGATAACCTTTTTAGCACCATAGGCCTTGTTCAGCCCGGACATATGATAAATGAATTGGCGTGCCATAAAGCGCGTCGTCTCCACGAGTTAGAGAGCGTGAACAGCGATAACGCCGAACCGCAGGGAAATTTCTGAAGGGTATGTAGGCGAAATAGAGCGCGGAAGCAAATATCATCGCGCAAACTTCAGCTTGAAAAGCTTCCAAACAAAATGAAACCGGGCGCGGATATTTCCGTCACCCGGTTTCCCCTCTGGCCACCACTCGGGAAAGTATCCTCCCTTTCGCCGAATGGCCTGCTAGTTATGCCCTAATACCGAAATTTAACGCCTCTGGATTTCCTTCAAAACTCCGTCGACATCCTCTGTTGGAGATAGATTTGCCTAGGTTTTTACGGTTTTCAAGCGGAATTTGCTCAAAAATTACATTTGCCTAAAATTAATTCACTCAACCTCTGGATGCCTTTTTAAACGACACCACCAAAAGAGGGTTTGACTATTTGCGCAGCATAAATTCAGATGCTTCCATGTCGTTTGAAACCATCCATCTCTTACCGCTTAATAGCGGAATCGAATTGCCATTTCGGCAATCGCTGATCGCTGCACCAAGGGCTGCCGTGCACATCTGCCACGGGCTTGCAGAGCACTCTGCGCGCTATGCGCGGTTTGCAACCGCCCTGAACGCAGCAGGTTACAACGTCTATGCGCATGATCATCGCGGTCATGGCGCAAATATTGGCGCATATGCGCCAAAAGGAATATTCGCGCAAAAAGACGGCTATAGAGTGGCAATTGATGATGTTCTTGCCCTAAACCGCCATATTCATGCCTCGCACCCTGTCTTGCCGGTGGTTTTATTCGGGCACTCCATGGGCGGACTGATCGCGCTCAATTATACACTCATTCACTCTGAAACAGTTGACGCTGCAGCTATATGGAATGCCAACTTCAACGGAGGCGTTGAGAACAGCGCGGCGATGGCAATTCTTAAAATCGAGCGCATGCTCAAAGGCTCAGACGTTCCAAGTTCGATCCTGCCAAAGCTCACCTTTAGGGCTTGGGGCAACGCTATCCCCAACCATCGCACCGCGTTTGACTGGTTATCGCGTGACGCCTCAGAGGTTGAAGCTTATGCTAACGATCCACTCTGCGGTTTTGATGCAAGCGTGGCGCTCTGGATCGACGTATTCCGCATGATTAAGGCTGGAGCAACCGACCGCAATTTTGCAAATATTCGCCGCGGCCTGCCGTTTAATCTGGTTGGCGGTGGCGAAGACCCTGCAACAGATAGAGCCAAAGCCACCAAAAAACTCGCGCACAGAATGCAGGCGATGGGCTTTAGCAAAGTAACTTGCACAGTCTATCCCAACACACGGCACGAAAGTCTCAACGACCTAAACCGAGATGAAGTGACGCAGAATTTTCTGGATTGGCTCTCGGAAGCTCTTCCGTCTGGCAACAAGTCCGGCTAAAAGCGGCTTATATTCTGAGAAACTGGTCAAGCTCACGATTTCTTGAAACACTTGGTTTGCCCGGCAATCAATGGTATGGAGCCCGCCTTGCGCGCTACAGGGCACCTGTACTGAGATATTACGCACACTGATTTACGGTAAATGCGCAAGGAATGAAGGAACTCCGCTTGTCAACACCGACGATTTCTGTGGTCATCCCCTGCCGCAACGAAGCCGACAATCTCGCTTTTCTGCTCGATGAAGTCGATAGCGCCATGCTGGGCCGCGCCTATGAAGTCATTGTCGTAGACGATGGCTCAACAGATTCAACCAGCGATGTGCTGGCTGGCCGCATCCATGCTGGCAAGCCGCTGCGCCATATCCGCCATGACCGCTCATCCGGCCAAAGTGCTGCTTTGCGCTCCGGCGTTTTTGCAGCGCGTGGCCAGATTGTTGTGACAATGGATGGTGACGGGCAGAACAATCCTGCCTATCTGCCAGCACTTGCAGACGCCCTGATCAATGCCGGCCCTGCTTTTGGCATTGCCGCCGGGCAGCGCCTCAAGCGCACTGATACCAAGCTCAAGCAGCTTTCATCACGCTTTGCCAACAATCTGCGCGGCGCGATCCTCAAAGACAAAACACGCGATTCCGGTTGCGGCCTCAAGGCGCTGCACACCGACCTGTTCCGCGAGCTGCCATTCTTTGATGGCTGGCATCGCTATCTGCCTGCGCTCGCTCTACGCGAAGGTTTTGATGTCGTGCATATCGATGTCACCGACCGCGAACGCCGCCACGGCAAATCGAATTACGGCATTCTCGACCGCGGCCTGCGCGGTGTTTTAGACCTTTATGGCGTGTGGTGGCTGCGCAAGCGCCGCAAGGTTGTGCCGCGCGTGACGGAGATTACCCATGACTGATATTTTCAGCAGCTTCATCCAGTGGTTACACGATGTGTTCGTAGCACAGTGGGACGGCTGGATTATTCTAGGCTTCGTGGCTCAGGCCTGCTTTACCATGCGCTTCGTCGTGCAGTGGCTGGCATCGGAAAAAGCCAAGAAAAGCGTAATGCCGGTGGCATTCTGGTTCTTTTCGCTCATTGGTGGCGTGCTGCTCTTGGTTTACGCCATCCAGCGCAAAGACCCCGTTTTCATCGCAGGTCAGGGCTTTGGCCTGATCGTTTATATCCGCAATCTCTGGCTTATTGCCAATGAGAGGAAGCGGTTGAAGGCAGCGAGTTAATTCGTTTCACCAAACAAAAACGCCGATCTGAAATCCTCAGATCGGCGTTTTGAATTTTAAAACATGTATTTGTCCCAAAACCGGTTCCCACTTTTGGGAGACATGCGCTAACTCTTTAAAGTCCGCCCTACTGAGCGATAATCCAATCCGGTTCCGGCAACATCGTCCGCTTTATAGACATTGCGCAGATCAATCAGCACATTGCCATCCATCGCTTTTGCGACACGCTTCAAATCAAGCGCACGATAAGCATTCCACTCGGTCAAAAGCGCCGTAACACCCGCGCCTTCTACTGCCTCATAAGCAGAACCGCACCAGATAACCTCCGGCAAAACTGCTTTGGCAGCATCCATTGCTTCCGGATCGTGCGCACGCACAGAAATGCCTGCTTTTTGAATAGCGGCAATAATGTCAATCGCAGGCGATTCACGAATATCATCGGTGTTCGGTTTAAAAGCTACGCCCAGCACAGCAACCGTTTTCGTTCCACTCTCACGAGCAGCGGCAATGATACGATCCGCCATCGATAGCTTGCGCGCTTCGTTGACAGTGATCACCTCTTCGATCAGCGACTGCGGCGCATCATACTTTTTGCCTGTCGCAGCAAAAGCGCGGGTATCCTTCGGAAAGCACGAACCACCAAAGCCCGGCCCCGCATGGAGGAACTTCGAACCAATGCGGTTATCCATGCCGATTGCACGTGCAACTTCCTGCACATTGCCGCCGGTCTTTTCGCAAAGATCAGCCACCTGATTGATGAACGTCACTTTCATAGCGAGAAAAGCATTGGCTGCATATTTGATGATTTCAGCATTTTCAAGCGAAGTAACGACCATCGGCGTTTCACGCAGATAAAGCGGACGATAAAGCCGCTGCATCGCCGCCTTGCCGCGCTCATCATCTACGCCAACGACAACACGGTCGGGACGCATAAAGTCTTCAATCGCTGAACCTTCACGCAGAAATTCAGGGTTTGAAACCATCGAAAACTCAACACCCGGACGCGCTTCCGCAATGCGGTCGCGAATACGCGCATTGGTTCCGACAACGACCGTCGATTTAATAACGACCACAGCACCCGGCTTCATGGCAGCCGCAATTTCATCCGCAGCAGCTTCAATATATTGCAGGTCCGCTTCACCATCTCCGCGACGCGAAGGCGTGCCGACTGCAATCAGGATCACATCAGCATCGGCAACACTGGTTGCAAGATCGGTACTGAATTCAAGGCGGCCATCACGGATATTACGCCCCATAAGCTCATCAAGGCCCGGCTCGAAAATCGTGACCTTACCCGCTTCAAGCCGTTCGATGATCGACGGGTTCTTGTCGACACAGGTGACGTGAAAGCCAAACTCGGCAAAACACACACCTGAAACCAGACCCACATAGCCCGTTCCGATCATCGCCAGCTTCATACGTTCAGTCCTTTTTCGTTCATCGCAAGCTTGCTGAACCTGTTGAGATTTCGGTTATGGTCTGTCGAAAATGGTATTTTTCGAGAACCGGCGCGCCGCGTACTTAAAGGTACGTGAGCACCGGAAGCGCAGAAAAGTGCCATTTGCAGACGGGCATGGCCGAAATATCGGTGGGTTCAGAGCCATTTATCATAGTCTGACACCAAAAGGTGTAATGGCTTTTCGTTCTCTTCAATATCGGAAAAGCGGCCAATCGGCTCACGGAAAATATTGTCCGTCAGATCGTCATTAACGGTCGATACTTCACCGATCAACACATCGCCGCCCTCACCCCAGAAGGCATGCCAGTTACCCGGCAGCAGCGTAACGCTTTCACCTGGGCTTAGCTTCAAATGCGCACCAGCTTTCTGCGTCACCAGACGACCATCAGTCGCAACCGTTACATCAGTTTCTTCATCAACACTGCCATCGGCGCGTGAATTAAACAGTTCCAGTACCAGCGTACCGCCACCACGATTGATAATGTCTTCGGCCTTCAATGCATGGCGGTGCATCGGCGAAATCTGGTTTTTGCATGAGATCATGATCTTCTCAGCATACAGCATGCCAGTGCCACGCTTGAGATCTTCGACATTACCGTTGCGTGTTGTGAACAGGAACAAGCCGAGATCGGCAAAATTGCCCTGACCATAATCAGTAATGTCCCAGCCAAGGCGCCCATCGAGAATAGCCTTCGCATCGCTTGACGTGTGCTGTTTCAGCTCTTCCGGCGTCCAATAGGCGAATGGCGGCATGATATAACCAAAAGAACGGATGAAAGCATCGCTCTCGCGGATAATCTCATTAACTTCTGAACGTTTCATGGCCTGCTAGCCTCCCATGGAATGAAACCGAATATGTCAGGCAGCTTGGTAACTGGCTTTCTCCCATCTTGGCAATCCCGCGCGCGCAACTCACACATATTTGCGAAGAACTGCGCGAATGCGCGCGTGTCGTCTTTACGCGAAAATCATGTCGCATCCCAATGCGCGTTTAGAACATTTCAATGATTGAATCATGACAACGGAAGCCAGTCTGAACATGAGCCAATGAACAGACAAGCCATTGAGATAATGGGAAAGCGCAGCTTCCGGAGGATAAAGGGAACATTCGGTCGAGCAAGCGTCGCTGAGAGAACAGCACCAGCCCGACTTTGATACGGACGCAAAGGTTTGATTCTATGGACGTTCGCAACGAAATGCTGGGGCTTTTGACCGGGCGCGACCCAAATTTCAGCCTTGAGCAGAAGTTTTACACCGATCCGGATTTCTACAAGCTCGATCTGGAAAACATTTTTTATCGCGACTGGCTCTTTGTCGGTCACGATTGCGAACTGCCCAAGACCGGCTCGTATATGACCGTGCAGGTCGGCGCTTATCCAGTTGTGATCGTGCGCGATTCACAAGGGACTATCCGAGCGTTCCACAATTCCTGCCGTCACCGTGGTTCGCGCATCTGCGCGGCTGAAAAAGGCACAGCAGCCAAGCTCGTCTGCCCTTATCACCAGTGGACCTATGAACTTGATGGCCGCCTGTTGTTCGCGCGACAGGTTGGACCAGATTTCAAGCCCGCCGAATATGGTTTGAAGCAAGTGCATTGCGAAAGCGTCGCGGGCTATATCTATGTTTGCCTTGCAGACGAAGCGCCCGATTTCAACAGCTTTCGCGCCTTGGTCGAGCCTTACCTCGCACCGCACAACATTAAGGACGCCAAAGTCGCCTTTGAAAGCTCGATCATCGAGAAGGGTAACTGGAAGCTCGTTTGGGAAAACAACCGCGAATGCTATCACTGCGCGGCCAACCACCCCGAACTCTGCCGCACCTATCCCGAAGCACCTAGCGCTACGGGCGTTCAGGGTGTGATGGAAGACCCGGAAATCAACCAGCTCTGGAAAAACTGTGCTTCTATCGGCTTGCCTGCCGAGTTCAATATGTCGGAAGACGGCCGCTATCGCATTACCCGCATTCCCTTGCTGCGTGACGCAGTGAGCTACACCATGTCCGGAAAGCCAGCGGTCAAAAAGCCATTGAGCGATCAGGTTTCAGGCGACACCAATATCGGTGCGATGCTGCTCTTCAACTATCCTTCAACGTGGAACCATTTGATGGTCGATCACGCCATTTCCTTCCGCGTTATGCCAATCAGCGCCGAGGAAACCATGGTGACAACCAAGTGGCTTGTTCACAAGGATGCGATTGAAGGCGTCGATTATGATCTCGATGAACTGACCCATGTGTGGATTCAGACCAATGATCAGGATCGGCAGATCGTCGAAGAAAATGCCATTGGCATTCGCTCACCCGCCTATCAGCCCGGTCCTTATTCGGTCGAGCATGAAGGTGGAGTGATGCAGTTCCTTGAATGGTACACCAACACCATCACGCCTCGCCTGAAGGGCGAGACGGCAAAGCTCAGCCGCGTCGCATAAAACAAAGCGCATCCCGAAAAGTGTGAAGCGGTTTTCGGAATAAGATGGGCGTAAAACGAAGCATTTTAAGAAGTGAGAAGGCCATGCAGCCTCTGAAATATCTGGATGAGATGCTGCCGTGGAACGACAGGTTGCAGATGCTGCAGTGCATCTCGGCCATCGAAGAAGCGCCAGACGTCATGACCTTCTCCTTCAAGACACTCGAGGACAACTGGTTCCGCTATACGCCGGGCCAGTTCGTCACGCTTGAATTGCCAATAGAACGGGCCGATGGACTGGGACCGGTGCTGCGCACCTACACACTGTCATCGACCCCTTCCCGGCCCTACCATATCTCGGTCACTGTCAAAGCGCAGAAGGACAGCATTGGCACCCGCTGGATGCTGGATCATCTGCGTCCGCCCATGAACATCAAGGCCTATGGTCCCAATGGCGACTTCTCGCTCGCCAATCATCCAAGCGAGAAATATCTATTCATCTCGGCTGGATCTGGCATAACGCCGATGGTCTCCATGACACGCTGGCTGTTTGATTGCGCACCGGCAACCGATGTCGCCTTCATCAACTGCGCGCGTTCACCCGATGATATTATTTTCCGCAAAGAACTGGAGCTGCTTTCAGGCCGAATGGAAGCCATGCGCCTTGCATTCATTGTGGAACAATCATCGGCACGGCATGTCTGGCTAGGACTTCATGGCCGCATCGACCAGCCAAGGCTTGAACTGCTGGCACCAGATTTTCTTCATCGCAAAGTGTTCTGCTGCGGACCAGAACCATTCATGAATGGCGTGCGTGGTCTCTTGGAGCAATCTGGCTTCAACATGGCCAATTACCATCAAGAGAGCTTCCAGCCTGCCAGCGAAATTTCTGCTGTACCTTTGCCATCGACACTCGCTGCAACCAGCCAAAAACCTGCGGCTCCCGCAAAGCCCGCCGTCCTACCTGCAACTGTTGTCTTCACGCTTTCTGGTGTTGAAGTCGAATGCACCGAGAACGACACTATTTTGCTCACTGCCCGCAATGGTGGCCTTAAAATCCCAAGCGCTTGCGAATTTGGTATTTGCGGCACCTGCAAAGTCAAATGTATCGGTGGTGAAACCGAGATGACCCACAATGGCGGCATTCGCGATGACGAGGTGGCGGAAGGCTACATCCTTGCCTGTTGCAGCCGTCCGCGTGGTCGTGTCGAAATTGATGCCTGATTAGGCTTTCTTGAGAAATTCAGTGCGCAGCACGAGGCCTTTGACCTGCTTTGTGCTGCAATCAACTTCGTCAGGGTTGCCCGTCAGGCGAATACCCTTCACCAGCGTACCGCGCTTGAGCGTCGTCGAGGTCCCCTTAACTTTCAAATCCTTGATAAGCGTAACGGAATCGCCGTCATTGAGCTGTGCGCCGTTGCTGTCACGCGTAATTTCATCGGTCATAATCATCCCCTGTCCAAGTAAAGCATGTCGCGGAAAAGTGGGAACCGGTTTTCCGATAACGGCATGCTCAAAATAACAACCCAAAGCTGCTCGGTAGCACCAAAGACAATGTAATACCAGAACGCGCATAATCACTGGCATCGCCCCTGATCGCTGACTATAATTGCGGCAAAGAATTCAGGAGCGTTTTATGATCGGACATGCCCTTCTCGTCGTTGATGTGCAAAATGACTTCTGTCCCAGTGGTGCACTGGCCGTCGATAAGGGGGATGAAATTCTACCTGCGATCAACCGCCTGATTGACGAGAGCGAACATGTTATCCTGACACAAGACTGGCACCCCGCAGGACATTTGAGCTTTGCAAGCAGTCACTCCGGGAAAAAACCTTATGATAGTGTTGAGATGCCATATGGCGAACAAACGCTATGGCCTGACCATTGTGTTCAAGGCACGTACGGTGCCGACTTTCATCCAGATTTGCAATGGACACGCGCACAACTCGTCATTCGCAAAGGCTTTCGCATCGGCGTAGACAGCTATTCATCTTTTTATGAAAACGACCGCAAAACGCCGACAGGTCTGTCGGGTTATTTGCGTGACCGCGAGATTGGTTCTCTGACAATCGCAGGACTGGCTACGGATTTCTGCGTCGCCTATTCCGCACTTGATGCAGTGGCGCACGGTTTTCAGGTGCGCGTAAGGCTGGATGCTTGTCGCGGCATCGACATTGGCGGATCAATGAATGCCATGCTCGATCAGATGCAAAAGGCGGGCGTTGAACTTATCAACGAACCCGCCCTTGCATCTCATTTCATCTGATTATTTCTCGATCTCGCCATCCGGCAAAACGACATAGATCAGCACGGCAATGATCGTGATGAAGAAGCGAAATGCGGACTCAATTCCGTTCCATGTGGACGACATCCACATGCCGAACCATTCGCCGCCAATCGACATGAAGCCAACCTGCCAGACGAGAAAGCCGACCGAAAGACCAGCAATGCCCCACTTCTTGGAGTGATTGAAGCTCTTTGCATCGCCACTTAAACGACCGAGCATCGCGAAAGCACCAATCCAGCAGAGAATGGCTGTCAGCGTTTCAGCAGCAATGATCAGAATATAGCCCGCATTGTGCAGAGTATTACTCTCGATAGCACGATATTTGATCGTCGCATCCGGGAAAATCGTATCCATCAGCAACACATGCTGAACGAAAGCGAAATTGCTGCCGTAATCGGTAATATTGCCGAAGGCGACCAGCGTTGCAAAGAAAGCGATTGCCGCAACAAATGCGGTTTTGCTCAAACGAGTAACGACCATGGAAAACCCCTCTCCAAAAAAGTCGTAGCCGTAGTCTTTCCAAACTTACGGCATATGAAGATACGCTCCGACGGGCCTTGTCGCGAGCAGGTCAACGCTTGCCAACTCTTTTGATTCGGTCAACAAAAAAGGCGGCCACAGCCGCCTTTCTCACTATTAAGCAGTGCGCCTTAATGCAACGCCGCTTCATCGGCTTCATTCTGCCAATCAGGATTCCGCTTGTTATAGCGAATAGATGAATAGAGGGAGAGACCGATCAACACAGCACCAATCAGGCCCGTGATAACTTCCGGAATATGGAAAAGCGTCTGCACATACATGATCACAGCAAGCACCAGAATTGCATAGAATGCGCCATGTTCGAGATAGCGATACTGACCAAGCGTCTTCTTCTCAACCAGCATAATGGTCAGCGACCGGACATAGAACGCACCGATACCAAGACCAATTGCAATCACGAACAGGTTCGTCGTCAGCGCAAAGGCACCAATCACGCCATCAAACGAGAAGCTGGCATCCAGCACTTCCAGATAGATAAAGGCGCCTAAGCCCCCGCGATGCACCATATCAACCTGTTCCTGCGACGCATCGAGAACCGCACCCAAGCCCTCAACGGCTAGGAAGGTCAGAAGACCAAACAGTGCAGCTACGAGGAACGTGTGCGAATGCTCTGCATCAAGCTGGTATGAGAAAAACAGGATCAGCGCAATTGCAACGCCGATCTCGATGCCCTGAACAGATGCAAACTTCGACATTTGGCTTTCGATGACTTTGACCCAATGCACGTCTTTTTCGACATCGAAGAAGTATTTCATGCCGACCATCAGCAGGAATGTGCCGCCGAAGGCCGCAATACCTGTGTGAGATTCCGCAATCACCCGCGCATATTCATCCGGCTGCCAGATCGCGAGTTTGAGCGCTGAAATCGGATCAGTCCACATGGCTACCGCAACAATCGCAAGCGGAAAGATAATCCGCATACCGAAAACGGCGATTATGATGCCCCATGTTAGAAACCGATGCTGCCATTCAGGTGTCATATCGCGCAGGATGCGTGCATTAACGATAGCATTATCAAACGAAAGCGAAATTTCGAGAACACTCAACACCGCACAGATGATGAAAACGGAAATCATGCCGCCGATCGTGCCGGTCGTCGAATATCCGAGCCAGAGCGCACCCAGAAGGCCAATGACCGTGAAAATCGCAGGCCAAATGAAGTATTTATAAGTGGTCATCGCAAACCGTATAATTATTGTGTCTGTGAGGCAGGCCGAACTATCGATCTGAAAATTCTCCAGATAAACGGCGCTACTCCTGCGGGGCTTATGTTATGTAAGAAGCCCCACTGCCGCGAACAAGAAAAACAATGGCAAAATTGTGTTCACGAAAAAACGCAAAACTCAAGATTACGTGATCAGTCATGCTCTCTGCCACCTTACGCAAAAAATATGTGGCAATTATCGTGTTTGATCATAAGCTCGTTACAGCATGCAAAAACTATAAGACATGATTGAACCGGAGAATAATATGCTTACAGGCCCTCAATGCCGCGCTGCTCGAGCGCTCGTAGAATTCTCCCGCGATCGACTTGCACAACTCTCGGGCATTGACGCTACTGTCATCGAGCACTTTGAGCGTAAGATCGGTACACCGACCACGGAGCAAAAACAGGCTTTACAGGATACGCTTGAAAGGGTCGGCGCTCAATTTATCTGGGAAAACGGTGGCGGCCTCGGCGTGAGGTTAAAATTCAACCGTTCTGAAGCAAAACGAATTGCCAGCTTGGAAAACGAAGGCGGTATTCCGGGTTATGACGACGTTCCATGAATGTAGACGGGACGGCCTCACCTTCGCTTCCCGACTATCATCAGACCCCCTCTAAGCTTCAATGATACAGGCGGGGTAAAACCGTTCAAAATTCAATTTTTTGGTTTATTTCTGGGCATGATTAACATATTGATACGAATAGACCTTTTGAGGTTATACTTTCATTTTTTCTAAATTACGCTCCAAGGGGATTGATCCGTGATGAAGCTAAATTCAAGCATATATAGCAGGAATTTTGCGGGTAAGACTGTGCGTAATATTGCTTTCATGAGTACCTTTTTTATAGCACCAACAGCTTCTGCTCTTGCCGCAGACGTAATCGCGCCTGCGCCTGCTCAGTCAGAGTTTCAAGATCAACAACGTTGGAGGGTGATTTTTAGCCCTTATGTCTGGGGCGCTTCATTGACTGGCAATGCCGGTTTAATGGGCCGCTCGACCAGTGTTGACGTGCCCTTCAAAGACATACTCAATAATCTCGATATGAGCTTCATGGGCAATATCGAAATTACGAACGGAACTTACGGCGCTTATTTTGACGGCCAATACACAAAGACCAGTCAGAAAGAGGATGTTCTTGACAGGCAGCTCGGCCTCGACATCACTTCGACTACTTTGACTGGCGGTGTTTTCTACCGAATTTATCAACATGATCTTGATGGTCTGACCTATTACGGTCGTCAGCGTGTATTTGCGATTGAGCCGACAGCGGGCATCCGCTGGACTCAAATCAAAGCAAAATTGAATGTCGATCCATTTACTGAAAGCCGGCAGGCAAACTGGACAGATCCCTTCATCGGTACGCGTGTATTGTATGACATCGGTGAACGCTGGAACATATCTGCCGAAGCTGACATCGGCGGATTTGGAGCTGGAACGAAGTTAAGTGCAAATGGCCAGATCTATCTCGGCTATCGTACGAGAGTATTCAATCTTCCAACAATTTGGCGTGTAGGCTATCGCGCGCTTTATCAAGATTATCACGACGACGACAGCCGCGAAAAGTTCAAGTATGACGTAACGCAGCACGGCCCGGTTGTCGGCTGGTCAGTTCAATTTTAAGAACACCACGGGTTGAAATTGCAAAGAATTAAGCCGCCTCACACCATTGGCGGCTTTTTCTTATTAAAATAAGCATAATTGAAAATTCATAGTTGCAACATTTTTCGTTCTCACTTCAACTTGAATAATGGGACCCATTTTTAAGAAATATGCATTAATGCATGATCTATATCAAAGCGCCCAATGCACTGGAGAATGAATGTCGTTGATCTTTGAGCTTCCAGTTTACGCATCTTTTTTTGTCTTTGTTATATTGGGCGTAGGCGTTTTCCTGATTGGGCGAGCGGCGCTTTTCATTCTTTTCAAACATGCAAGCCATGACATCCTCTCCATACCAATTGGCGCCTTTATTGGTACAATCGCGACTGCATGGGCGCTTTCTTTAGGGTTCGTTGCAGCAGATATATGGGCTGCAAATTCAAAAGCTGATCAGGCAACGAGCGAAGAAAGGTCATCAATTTCGAGGCTTATTGGCACCTCAAGTCCTGATATTTTGAACGAGGCTGCATTACGAAACGCTCTTATTGAATATCGCGAAGCTGTTGTGAAAGATGAATGGCTTAAAAATAACAATATCGAGCCAGCGCCACAGGTGGAGATCGCACTGCAAAATATCCGCCGTGAAATCGTTAGTCTTGCGAGGACTGATATACCCTCGCCAATTATTTCCCAGATCGTCCATGATTTCGATGAATTGCAGGATGCACGTAATACCCGCCTATCAGTAGGATCAGCGTCTATTGATATGTATAAATGGTATTTGCTATTATTCTTAACAATTCTGACCGCTATTACTATAGCAACCACCCATGCAGACAGAGTAGTGGCAGGCATAAAGGCGCTGATAATCTACTCAACCACGGCCTCTTTTTGTCTCTGGATCCTGGCAATTCATGCAAATCCTTATCAAGGGATTGAGCGGATTGAGCCATCTCTTCTTTTTACCAACCATAAAATCGGATAGGCCACCATCATCAAGCTCATGAAAAGAAACGGCCTAATAGGACCATCCCTCGTAGCTGTAGCGGCAGCCGTTTTGTGCATGGCGCCGTCGCAGTCTTCAGCGGCAACTTTTCGAGTATGTCACGGCTACGACTGCTACTATCAAACGAAAGTCATTTTAAGTGCAAAGGATTTGAGTCGCATTCGGGACTTGCTGCATAAAGGTTCCAAGTCTCCAGCTCTTGAGCGCGAAGCACTGCGCAAGGCCATTGCAATCTTTGAAGAACGCAGCACTGCTACAATTGGTGTACGGGACAAGCCTCGTATGCAATTTGGTAAAGCACGCATCAAAGGTCAGATGGATTGTGTGGATGAATCCACCAATACGGATAATTTTATACGCTACCTTCATTCTCAAGGCCGGCTGAAATATCATCAGCCTACGCGCAAAACGACACGCGGCAGTTTTTTTGATGGGCGCTACCCACACTGGACCGCTGTCATGCAAGACAATGAAGGCCTGAAATGGGCTGTAGATTCATGGTTTGAGCCAGGCGGAGGACTACCCGATATTATGCCTCTCGCTGAATGGAAACGCCGCGGTTACGGTGGAGAGAGATAAGTATCTGCATGTCGTATTTCGCATAAGCGACGACTTACAGATTTAACATTGATAACGCATAGTAAGTTAACTGCATCACCAAGGGGGTAACTATGACTATTTTGAAGAAGTCCTTTGCCGCAGCTTGCACCAGCGCGCTCGTCGCTGTCAGTATGTTTGCAGCACCTGTTGTCGAGGCCTGCACACGCGTGGTTTACCTCGGCGCGAATGATCACGTGATCACCGCTCGCTCGATGGACTGGAAGGTTGACGTCGGCACAAATCTTTGGATTTTCCCACGCGGTATGGCCCGCACCGGCGAAACAGGTCCAGATTCCATCAAGTGGACCTCCAAATATGGCAGCGTCATCGCTTCTGGCTACGATATCTCGACAACTGACGGCATGAACGAAGCAGGGCTTGTTGCAAACGTTCTCTGGCTGGTCGAATCCGAATATCCAAAATTCGATGGTACAGGCCCTGGCCTTTCAATCGCAGCATGGGCACAATATGTGCTGGATAATTTCGCAACAGTTGATGAAGCCGTACAAGAGCTTAGCAAAAACCCATTCACAATTGTAACGGATGCCGTGCCGGGCGAAAGCCGCTTGGCAACGCTGCATCTTTCGATTTCTGACGCCAGCGGCGACAGCGCAATTGTTGAATATATCGATGGCAAGCAGGTCATCCATCACAGCCCGACCTATCAGGTGATGACCAACTCCCCGACGTTTGAGCAGCAGCTTGCGCTGCATTCCTACTGGGAGCAAATCGGCGGGACGGTGATGCTTCCAGGTACAAACCGCGCTTCAGACCGTTTCACGCGTGCTGCCTTTTACATCAACGCCATTCCAAAATCAGAAGATCCTGTTGAAGCCATCGCCAGCGTGTTTGGCGTCATCCGCAACGCTTCTGTTCCTTTTGGCATTACAACTCCAGATGAACCGAATATTTCCTCAACGCGCTGGCGCACCGTGTCTGACCAAAAAGAAAAGCTTTATTTCTTTGAATCTGCACTCACGCCAAACGTTTTCTGGGTGGATCTAAAGACTATTGATTTTTCGGCTGACAAGGGAAAAGTCCAGAAGCTTGATCTCGGACCAGATCAGAAAAATATTTTTTCTGGTGTCGTGAACACTGAATTTAAGGATGCTAAGCCGTTCAAATTCCTAGGAATTTGATTGGCCTAGAATGACATTCGCATTTTCTCGCGGAGAAAAATCTGAACCAATCGCCTGCTAGAGCATTGTCTTAGTACAACAAACCAGAACGGAGGAAATCCAATGGACTGGAATCGCGTAGAAGGCAATTGGAAGCAGGCTAAAGGCAAGGTCAAGGAACAGTGGGGCAAACTCACTGATGATGACCTTGATCAGATTAATGGTCGCCGTGAGCAGCTGGAAGGCAAGATTCAGGAGCGCTACGGCATCGCCAAGGATCGTGCGAAGTCTGATATTGATGACTGGTACAAGCACCAGCAATGGCTTTCTTAGAAGCCGTAGTACCTATTTAACAATGAAGCCCCGCCTTTGGCAGGGCTTCATTTTTTATATGCGCTTAGCAGCGATCAACGCGCTGAAGCGAAGCAGACAATCCCATCAGTGAGAAAGTGTAACGGGTCTGCGTACCGCGTGCAGAAGTGGCTTGGACATTGACCGATTTGCCCGACCGCATAGCACTTAAAATACGAGCCTCATCACCAACATTCTGTGCCCATGCGCGGTTGCCTTCGCTAAAGAAGGGGAATTGCGCGCCGTCAACCATAACGTTGACGCGGCTATCTGCTTTCAATTGATAGCCCATAACAAGCTGCGGGCTATAGCTTCCGCCAGACTTGGAAATAATTATGAAATTGTCACCATGCTGCACTCCTGCCGGAAGGAAGCTCGACGGCACAGTCAATGCGTAGCATTTGTTTCCGGGCAATTGCGTGTTCTGATAGACACCCCAATCCCTGAATTCGCCGATATGGCTTGTCTTAGCCGAAGCCGCGAGAGAACTCGCCACCAACCCTGCAAGCGCCAACGCAACAGCGGTTGTTTTTCTAGTCATTGCCTGAGACCTCCTAAATTAAATTCACGTGACATGAAAAATTGTTTCATTACGTTACTATTTCTTTAACAAACTCCTAAAAACTTGTTGAACGCGCAAATTCCATAGGCGATGCGGCTAAAGCACAAAGGTTTATCGCAGGATATTTGGTAAATTTGTTTAAGAGAAAATGGTGGGCTCGGAGGAACATGAACACGGGCTTTAACTAATTGATTTAACTAGATTTTCTAGGTAGAAAGGTCGGGTGATGCCAACGCTGATGCCAACACATTTTGGGCTGCTATGGGACTTCTGTGGACGATCAGCTCAAAATGAACGCTCGCCAGGTATCCCAGTCACTCTCCCACTCCGGTGGCCTATCTGTTGCTATGATACTCTGGACAGAACAACTGGCGTCCGAAAAGCAGCCACAGCCGCCTATCTCCGACGGATCGAATTCGCCGCCGCGCTCCAGATGCTCGCGATACTGTTTAAGGGTGAGGTAATGGGTGACTTTGTTGCGGACGATCCGCAGGAATGGCCTGACCGTGGGTACAGCCTCCATTAGCCGTTCCTGTTCCTTTTCGTGGCGAGTGTAGACCTCCGGCAATTTTTCTAGCAGGTTGGCGAAGTGGGACTGCCCCGCCTTCACACAGAACCCTCCGCAGTTGTTATGGACGAACCCCATTCCGTAGAGCCTCGGAAGTTCGATGTCATAGTCGTCGATAATCTGGTGGACTTGGGCCTTGCTCAAATACGGCGGCGCGCAAAGCAATGCTTCGCACAGATACGGGTCCCAATTTTTCCTCGCTTCCTTGAGACGGTGCTCCTCGTACCAATCAAAACCGAAATGCAATACGCACTCACTCGGCTGATAGGTTGCTGCTAACCACCGAGCGAAGGTCTTACCTTTTAGCTCGACCGTACAGTGGGCCGTTCGCGTGTTGCCCTGATACCGAACGTCTCGGAAGACCTCCCACGGATCACGGCCATCCGCCAGCCTAAGAAGTTCGCACCCAAGTGCGCGTGAACCCTCTTCGATAAAACGATAGAGATCCGGGTCTTCAATTAGCGTGTCGCAAAACACCAGGAGAACGTTTTCTCTGCCGTATTTTTCTACGGCCAAGTGCGCGGCAACAAATGAAGCGGCGCCGCCACTGAAGGAGACGATGTGCTTGATGGGCATGTGAGTGATTACCAGAAAAGATGTCGATTCGATTCTACTACACCACAAGTAGCCTATTCAACTAATCGTTGAATATCTGTCGTTCAACCATCACTTGGGGTGCGCGGCCGGTGCCAACAATTTTCGGCGCTGCCCTGGGTAGGAAGGACTCGAACCCACAACGGGTGGGACTCTTAATATTAGTTTCACAACAGATTCTTTAATGAATTGAATCGCTTAGAGAAACTGGAGCTTTGTTGGCATCACTCAAAACCACCGATTTGATGCCAACAAATACGCCAACAAATTCCGCGAGCGGGACCCACATTTGCCTGCTAAGTCATTGATTTTATTGGATAAAAAAGTCATTGGTGGGCCCGGAGGGACTCGAACCCCCAACCAAGCGGTTATGAGCCGCCGGCTCTGACCAATTGAGCTACAGGCCCACACAACACTGCAACTACCTTAAAGAAACATGGGACACAAGCTGTCAATTACACAAGTTGCCCTAATACGCACATATTCGATTGCCATTCATGCAACTCAAGTCACAATTGATCTCATTTGAAACAGTTGATTGCAATTCAACTGCATTTCAGATCAGATAATGTGGCGTTTTGCTTTAGAGGAAACTTAAATACACGAGCAACAAAGCAGAAATAGCACTATAGCAAAGAATGCTTTGTAAAAGCTGCCTCAACATTCTCTACAGGAGATCTCATGAAAAACCGCGCTACTACTCTTCTTGCCACCTCCATTTCGGCAATCATGCTTGCAGGCATACTTGCACTGCCAGCCAAAGCGCAGGAGAATCAGATGACGAAGCAGCCCGCACGCATCGCCGTTACCGGCGAAGGCAAGATGAACTCTGCACCAGACATGGCTATTCTGAACCTCACTGTTTTACGTGATGCAGAAACTGCACGCGAAGCAATGACCGCAAACAATGAAGCGATGGCCAAAGTTCTCGATGCGATGAAAATGGCTGGTGTTGAAGAGCGTGATCTCCAGACAAGCGGCATCAATATTCAGCCACGTTATGTTTACCCAGACGACAAGAATGGCCTGAAAGAGCCAAAGATCAGCGGCTATAGCGTTTCGAACAGCCTGACAGTCCGCGTGCGCGATCTGGCCAAGGTTGGCAATGTTCTCGATGAATCCGTGACGCTCGGCGTCAATCAAGGCGGCGATCTGACCTTTGTAAACGACGATCCAGCATCGACAATCAACGAAGCACGCAAGCGCGCCGTCGCTGATGCTATTGCCAAGGCGAAGACCCTTGCCGATGCCGCAGGTGTTGGCCTTGGTCGCGTCGTTGAAATCAACGAACAGAGCCGTGGATATATGCCGATGCCAATCGCACGCCAGGCCAAGATGATGGCAGCAGCAGCGCCTGAAGACTCAGTTCCAGTTGCAGCTGGCGAAAACAGCTACAACGTTTCGGTCAACGTCGTCTTCGAAATCAAAGAATAAAGAAAGGGCGCTCTAGTGTGGTGGATTTGAAGTTCCTATCATTGGTGTTGCATTCACGTTTAGGAACTTCAAATCCGTAGACCACACTAGATTCAAAAGCTTACTAGTATGGCTTCGAACCCGAAATTCGCTTCGAGAGCTGCTTCTAGGTGATACGAATTTCGGGTTCGCCATACTAGCGCCCTCCTCTTCTTTTCCGTCTTCAAACAAAAAAGCCAGCCTGAAATTCAGGCTGGCTTTTGTTCATATTAGGCGACCGTTAGCGGATGATTGGGCAACCGCGTGCATTGGCAAAGACAACGCCGGTTGGGCGACCATGACGGATGCCGCGCACCTGAACCGACTTTCCACGATACGCAACACGAGCACTACGAATGCCCATACGATGCGCTTTCATCTTGGCATTTTCAACCGAGCACGCAGGGCCACGATAAGCGGGGCGGCCATGATGACGATTGCCACGATGATCAATCTTGATCAAAGGCGAATGCGCCGACGTGCTAAACGCTGGAGCGGAAGAAGGCGATGCAGCATTTGCAGATGCACCCGCTGAGAAGACGGCAGCAAGACCAATTGCAGCAGTAACAACAAGCGACTTGAACGAAATTGCGGACATCTTGAAACCCTTTCAAACTTTTATCAGGTGATGCTCACCTGAGACGCTTAATAAGTAGTCCATGAAAGATGAACGGAAAGCCAAGCCACCGTTCATATCGCGTTCAGTTTCATAAGCATCACAAAACAATCGCGCGCGACACGACGAATATAATTCATATAAAGCAATGGCTTATTCACACTCCGTGCGTGAACAGGTGCTTACAGACTTCAATATTAAACTTAATTAATGTGCAGCAGACGCGGTTCAGTCCAGCGGAACCATGTGCTGGATATACTCTTCTTCATCGGCCAGCTCATGATCAAAGGCTGTTACTTTTCCGCGGATAGAGACGCCTGCTTCGTAGATCGTGTCCGGAGAGCCCGACACTAGCGGATGCCACCAGTAAAGATCAGCACCTTCCGCAACGAGACGATATGCACAGGTCGCAGGCAGCCAATTAACCTCATAAACAATCTCAGGCGTCAGAAACACGCAGTCAGGCACCGTCTTGCGGCGGTTGGGATAATCGCTGCACTTGCAGCTATCCTTGTCCAGCAGCGTACAGGCAACCGTCGTCCAATAGACTTCCTCGGTATCGTCATCGAGCAATTTATGCAGGCAGCATTGACCACACCCATCGCACAGGCTTTCCCATTCCTGTCGGTTGAGTTCTTCAAGAGATTTGGTCTGCCAGAAAGGTTTCTTATCCATGGGGCTGCATATAGAGCATTTGCAGCAAAAGTGCGTAGCGGTTTTGCCTTGAATAGCGTGGGCAAATCGCCGCCCTTCGCTATTGAAACAAAAGCCATGCTGCGATACATAACGCGCATCATCCTTATGATCGTAAGCGTCTTACGTTAAGCAACGCATCAATTCTGCCGGGAACGGCTATTCGCTTTGATGTTTCGTTGCGCGTTCCCCGCATAATATTCAGGAATACACATGTCTCAGTTGAACGGTTCACGCCGCAGAAAACTGCCAGCGCGTTATGCATCTGTTGTGATGCCGCTTATTCTTTCAATCATGATGACATTCGTTGTCTCATTGATCGCAACCGCAAAAAGCCTCGGCTTTACGCATCCAGATCTCGCTTATAGCTGGATGACTTCGTGGGCGCTCTCATGGGCCATCGCGTTCCCGGTCCTGCTGGCTATCCTGCCAATGGTCCGCAAGATGGTCAGCTTCGTCTGCCATCCGCACTAATAACAAATAAAACCGCGCATTATTCATGCGCGGCTTTTTTCAAAACTAGCAAAACTGATTATCGAAAAATCGTTTCACCCTGCTCATCGATAATCTGGCGACCCTTGTTGAGCGAAATGCTTGCAGCATCTTCAATGCCCGGGCAACGATCCGCACGCACAAATCGATGCTCTTTCAGTTCGCCATCAATGGTCTTGGAGATCACACCACACACCTGATACTGGCCGCCTTCACTATAAGGCGTTGCAACAATCAGGAAGTCTTTGTGCTCAAGGCGTCCGGCTTCTTTTGGTGCTGCTGGCGTTTCTTCTGCTGAACCACCGCCAAAAAGGCGTTTCAAAAAAGACATAACGCTCCCTCTCTTTCGAGCGCGTTTCGATCTGACTCTATAAGACCAGCGCTCTAAGTCTTTGTTTTGACGCGTATCCCGAAAGCCGTTTCGTACTGTGCGGAATGCGTCCTCATAAAATCGCCCGAAACCATGTCTGGCATCGGGCGAAAAGGTCTTAGCTGTCGAGGAACGAACGCAGCTTGCGCGAACGGCTCGGATGCTTGAGCTTGCGCAGTGCTTTCGCTTCAATCTGACGAATACGTTCACGCGTAACCGAGAACTGCTGACCGACTTCTTCAAGCGTGTGGTCAGTGTTCATGCCAATACCGAAACGCATACGCAGCACGCGTTCTTCACGTGGCGTCAGCGATGCCAGAACACGGGTGGTCGTGTCACGAAGATTGGCCTGAATGGCAGCATCGATTGGAAGCAGCGCATTCTTGTCTTCGATGAAGTCGCCAAGATGTGAATCTTCTTCATCACCCACTGGCGTTTCAAGCGAAATCGGCTCCTTGGCAATTTTCAGAACTTTGCGCACTTTTTCAAGCGGCATGGCCAGCTTTTCAGCCAATTCTTCCGGCGTCGGTTCACGACCAATTTCATGCAGCATCTGGCGCGATGTACGAACGATCTTGTTGATCGTTTCAATCATGTGCACCGGAATACGAATGGTGCGCGCCTGATCAGCAATCGAGCGGGTGATTGCCTGACGGATCCACCATGTCGCATAGGTCGAGAACTTGTAACCACGGCGATATTCAAACTTATCAACCGCCTTCATCAGACCGATATTGCCTTCCTGAATAAGATCAAGGAACTGAAGGCCACGATTGGTGTACTTCTTGGCAATCGAAATAACGAGACGAAGGTTGGCTTCCACCATTTCCTTCTTGGCGATGGTTGCTTCGCGTTCGCCCTTCTGAACCTGATTGACGATACGGCGGAATTCACCAATCGAAATCGCGGTTTCAGTGGCCAGCATCTGAATTTCAGAACGCAGACGATCAATCGCGCGTTCTTCTTTTGCAGCGAAATCTTTCCAGCCACGAGCCGAGAGAACACTGACGCGTTCTACCCAGTTCGGATCAAGTTCATGGCCCTGATATTCTTTCAGGAACTCCTCGCGACGAACACCAAAGGATTCAGCCAGACGTAGCAACTTGCCTTCGTTCTGAACGAGACGCTTATTGATGTCATAAAGCTGTTCAACGAGCTGCTCGATACGATTCTGGTTCAGCGAAAGCGACTTAACCGCTTTAATCAGCTGATCTTTCAGTTCCTTGTAACGACGTTCCTGGCTCGACGACAGATCAGCCGAAGCAAGCAGGCGGCTTTCAACCTGTTGGTCCTGCAACTTGCGAAGCTTGCGGTAAGTATCGGCGATCAGATCGAGCGTTTCCATAACCTGTGGGCGCAATTCGGCTTCCATAGCCGCCAGCGACAGGTTGGCTTCGTCCTCGTCTTCTTCCTCTTCTTCCGAAGAAACGTCACCACCTACATTGGTGATGTCATCATCGTCACGCGAACGGCGCGGAGCCTTGTCGTCACGTGGCTTTTCTTCTTCCACGCGCTCAACAATCGGCGCCTGCTTGGCTTCTGGGCCAGCATAAGTGGTTTCAAGATCGATGATTTCACGCAGCAGAATGTTGGATTCATTGAGCTGTTCGCGCCAGATGATAATCGCCTGGAATGTCAGCGGGCTTTCACAAAGCCCAGCGATCATCGTTTCACGACCCGCTTCAATGCGCTTTGCGATGGCAATTTCGCCTTCGCGCGACAGAAGCTCAACCGTTCCCATTTCACGCAGATACATTCGGACAGGATCGTCGGTGCGGTCGGTCGGCTCTTTCTTGGTGGTGGTGGCAGCAACGGCGGTGCCACTGGTTTCAGCCAGTTCGCCGCCTTCTTCCTGCTCGTCATCACTGCTGTTTTCGTCACGATCAGCTTCCTGCTCATCGTCTTCAACAACATTGATGCCCATATCCGACAGCATAGCCATCGTATCTTCGATCTGCTCAGATGTCACTTCTTCGGAAGGAAGCACAGCGTTCAGCTCGTCCATTGTGACGTAGCCGCGCTTCTTCGCAACCTTGATCATCTTCTTGACAGCATCGTCAGAAAGGTCGAGAAGCGGCCCGTCGGTCGCACCTTCGCGCTCGACTTCGGCTTCTTCGTTTTCCTTAGCCTTCGTTGCCATATTGCTCGTCTCCAGGCGACACCAGTCGCTTCTAAGATATATAGAGTGGCCAAACGGTTTTGCGAGAGCGCCGTTTAACTGTTGATTCTGCGAATAGCTGATTTCACGTTAATGCCGAATTAACCCTGCGGTTATTAACGAGCCCTGTTGGTTCTAAAATCCTGTGGGTTGATCCGGGAACACTGGTCGCCTTGAAGGCCCTGCCCGCTCTTTAATTCTTGCCCACTCAGGATGATTTCAGAGATCCACTCAGGGAATATTGATCAATATCAGTTCTTTAAATCCTTGCTCGAACTGTCGTGATTCCGTCATTTGTGCCGCACGTCAAGAGCGACTCACCTGATTCGGGTCTAAAAAGCGAATCATTTATTGTCGCGGCCCATTCTCTGGGCTTTTACGCAATGATACTTTCTATAAACGGCATTCCCAGCAGGTTTGAAATGCAAACTCGAAACTCTGGCGTTCGAAAGTGATTCGCCCGTTTCGAATTACGAAGCACTGGGGGCACGTCCCGACGAAAGTCCGAAACCATCAATAAGAGCTTCGGTGGCCTCTGCCTGCGCAATCTGCTTTTGAATGTCGATAAGCCGAGCAAAAACTTCGCCTGTTTCATCCGTATCAAGCGATGCTTCGACGGCGCGCAGTTCCCTATGTAGGGTGCGCGCGCGCTGATGCAAGTGAAGCGCCTGTTTTAAAGCTTCGCGCACATCATCTTCTGCGGCCTGTGCCATCGCGGTCCATTCGCGTGTACGACGGACCATGGCTTCCAGTGTTTCAATCAGTTCACCATGACCGGCTGCGACCAGCGCCTTGCGCATGGCAAAGCCGTCCTGAACATGATCGGATGCCAAAACATCAAGCATGGCGAAATGCAGTACCCTCAAAGCGTCGTGTTCAAAATCGAGCGTCGACATCGCCTCGAAATCTTCTTCGATAAGACGTGGGTGATTAAGCAACATCAAAACGATTGCCGTTTCACGCGCTGGTGCATTGCGGCCTTTGACCATGTTCGAACGCGTCAGGCTGTCTGAAAATGCCATACGCCCACCAAAGGCAGCGCCGCCACGACCTTGCTGCTGCGGCCCACGTCCCTTGCCTTTGTCGCGATTGAACGAACTGCCACCATTGCTCTGCCGCCTTTGGCCAAAAAATGCCTGCGCTCTGTCACGCATTTCCTGGCTATAATGACGCCGAATGTCCTCATTCGCGATACGATTGGTGATTTCGCGCAACCGGGCTTCGAGCTCGGCACGACGCTCCGGCGTATCAAAAACACCTGATGCCGTTTCCCGCGTCCAGACCATATCGACCAGCGGCTTTGCATCCCGCAACACAGCATAGAACGCCGACGGACCTTCCGCCTTGACCAGATCGTCCGGGTCTTGTCCTTCCGGCAGCATTGCAAAGCGAAGTGACTTTCCCGGCTGCAAAGTCGGAAGCCCAAGATCAGCCGCACGATGCGCTGCACGCACACCTGCACCGTCACCATCAAAACACAGGATCGGCTCAGGGCTGATGCGCCACAGTAATTCAAGCTGCTCTTCGGTCAATGCAGTGCCCAGTGGAGCGACGGCCTGGTGGATGCCAGCCTGCGCAAGCGCAATCACATCCATGTAGCCTTCAACCGCGATGATTGGCTTTGCCTCTTCACCGCCCTGTGGCTGACAAGCTTTTCGCGCGCGCAAACCGTTATAAAGGATGCGGCCTTTGTGAAAGAGTTCGGTCTCTGGGGAGTTCAGATATTTCGCAGGCGCATCGGCGGAAAGCGCACGGCCACCAAAGGCAATGATACGTCCGCGCAAATCCTCAATCGGAAACATGATGCGGTCGCGGAAGCGATCATAGGAAACGGCAATGCCTTCGCCGTGCACTACAAGACCACAGGCCTCAATCTGATCTTTTGCAACGCCTTTAGACGCCAAAAACTCTTTCAACGCATTGCGTGATTCAGGCGCATAGCCAATGCGAAATGCTTGTTGAGTAGCACTCGAAAGCCCACGGTCGCGCAAATAGGCACGCGCTTTCGCACCGGCTGCAACCTGCAACTGGCCTTCAAAAAACTGCGCCGCAAGTTCCATCACATCGAATAGCGTCGCACGTTGCGCCTCGCGCTTTTCCATTTCAGGATCGCGCTCAGGCATCGGCACGCCTGCCATATCGGCAACGCGTTGTACGGCTTCAGGAAAGCTTGCACCTTCCAGTTCGGTCAAAAACTTGAAGTGATCGCCGGTAACGCCGCAACCAAAGCAATGGTAACGGCCCTTGCGATCTTCGCAGTGGAAGCTTGGCGACTTCTCGCCATGAAACGGACAACAGCCCCAGAAGTCACCTTTCGAGGTGTTGCTTTTCTTACGGTCAAAAGAAACGCGCGTTCCGATCAGCGTCGAGATCGGCACGCGATCTCTGATCTCATCAAGGAATGAAGGCGGAAAACGCATTACAAGTGTCTCTTTCGGGTCAGCAAACTCTACGGTTTAAAGACTATATAGGCTCGCGCGCACACGCAGTCCATCGCCCGCGCCAAACGCTCCCCGTTAATCACATGCTCCAAGCAGCCATTTGGACATGCTGTTTTGTCACAAAACTGTCATATAACTTTCACATGTCAGTAGCCCGGCTTGATTTTAAGGGACTTCAGGCCCATATTCTCTTAATTATATGATTAGCCGGAACATATTTTTTCTCTTTTTGTTGCGTAGACTTAACTGAAATAGTTGTTCCCCCGCCTCCAAACTGAAAGGAGTTCCCGTGAACGGTTCTCTGGTCCTTTTGCATCTTGCTGGTGCTGTTGCTCTCCTTCTTTGGGCGACACGCATGGTGCGAACGGGTGTGGAGCGTGCCTATGGTGATCGTCTGCGCCGTCGTTTGCGCAACCAGATGCAAAACCCGCTGCTCTCCATCGCCTTTGGTCTTGCGCTTGCAATCGCGCTGCAAAGCTCGACGGCTGTAACGCTTCTGGTCGGCTCCTTTGTCGGATCAGGCATTGTCGGTGGCGTCGCAGGCCTTATGGCTGTGCGCGGTGGTGAGCTTGGCTCAGCACTTGTCGTCAAAATTTTGAGCTATGATCTGACTATTCTGGTGCCGCTCTGCCTTGTATCGGGCACCGTCATTTTTATGACGACGGAACGCCGCGACTGGCGACAGATCGGGCGCATTCTGGTCGGTATCGGCCTGCTTATCATGTCTCTGGAAATGACAGGTCATGCGACTGAACCGCTCCGCCAAAGCGAGCTCCTGCCAGTCATCGTCGATTATCTTTCAAGCGATCCGGTTACAGCTTATCTTCTGGCTGCCTTGATGACATGGCTGTTTCACTCAAGCATTGCCGCCGTCATTCTGCTCACCACATTTGCTTCGCGTGGATTGATCACACCCGAACTGGCCGTGGTTATGGTGCTGGGTGTCAATCTCGGCTCGTCGATCATCGCACCAATTCTCACCCGTCAGGCACCGCCAGAAACGCGTGTCGTGCCGCTCGGCAATCTGTTGATGCGTGGCGCAGGCTCACTTGTCATGCTCATCCTGTTTGAGACATTCAAACCCTCGATTGCTTTCTTGGGTGGCGACCCCGTCTCGCAGGTGGTCAACGCGCATATTCTCTTCAACGTCATCATCATGCTCGCTGGCATTCCACTCTCAGGACTGGTTCTGCGTGCAACGGAAGCATTGGTGCATCTCAACACTGATAAAAATGCCCCAACGCAACCGCTTGAAGTCGAAGAATATAGTGCGCTGGATAACGCCGTCCTCGACCGGCCGTCACAAGCACTGGCGAATGCGACGCGTGAAGTTGTTGGTGTCTGCGACACGATTGAAGTCATGTTGCGCCGCATTATCGACCTCTATGAAAAGCCCGATCAGGCGCGCATCCACGAACTCGCGGCACTCGATGACCGCGTGGATAAGAAACATGCCGCCATCAAGCTTTATCTAACCAGGCTTGCCAGCAAAAACCTCGATGAGTTTGAAGCACTGCGCATGCAGGAATTGATGGGCGCTTGTGTGAAACTTGAACAGGTTGGCGATATCATCGTTCGCAACATGCTCGCGCATGTGCAGAAAAAAATGGATCACAATCTCGAATTTACCGAGGAAGGCTGGAAGGAACTAAGCCATTTCCACGCCATGGTGCTTGCCAATGCGCATATGGCCTTTAACGTGATTGTTTCGCGTGACGGACACACGGCACGCCAGCTCGTGCAGGAAAAGGACAATCTACGCGATCTGGAAAAACAGACGAGCATGCACCACTTCTCGCGCCTTCGCGATGGTTCAACACGCAGTATCGAGACCAGTACGATCCATCTCGATACAATCCGCGATCTTAAGCAGATCAATTCACTGCTGGCATCAATGGCCTATCCAGTCCTTGAAGAACAAGGATTGCTCGGCACCACCCGCTTGAAAACAATCAAGCAAAGTTCATAAAAAACGTTCAGAAAGGTTACCGCCTTTCTGAACGCACAAAACATAATTTTACCTGACCAATGAATGATGCGGTTGCGCTAGAAATCGATCACGACTGAAGGTGCGCTACGCTGTGCCTCGCCATGGAATACGGCCTCAATATTATTGCCATCGGGATCAAGAACAAAGGCCGCATAATAATCAGGATGATAAGGACGCTCGCCGGGGGCACCATTATCCTGTCCACCATTATCGAGTGCGGCACGATAAAAGGCATCCACGGTCGCGCGATCTTTTGCCTGAAACGCCAAGTGATGCCGCCCGGTTAAGACGCCAAGCGCCGCCGGACTGTCTGCCGAGGAGACAACAAGTTCATCGGCCCAGAAGTAACCGTCAGATGTCGCATTGATGGGAATATCCAGTACAGCCAGAACAGCCGTATAGAAATCCTCACTGGCCTTTAAGTCGCGTACGACAAGCTGAATATGGTCGATGAGCCGACCACGATGAAGTTGATTTGTTTCCATGGCCGTTCATCCCATTTTTATATGTGCAACATCACAGAAACCAACTGTTCTGAGAGCCGTGAACAACCAGAATGCTTCAAGAAGATATTTCCGGCAATATAATATGCTCGAAACACACATCATGCGCAGCAATCAAAATACATTACGCATGTCACGTTAGGGACGGCCCACTCATGGGCCATCCCAAGCGGTTTACTGAAGGAGCGTTTTCACGAGAGCGCTTGCTTTCGTGAAATCCATCTGTCCGGCATAGCGTTCTTTCAGCGCTGCCATGACCTTGCCCATATCGCGCAAACCGCTCGCGCCAATATCAGCAATGACAGCTTCACAAGCCGCTTTGGCTTCGTCATCGCTCATCTGAACCGGCAGAAAGTCACTGATAATGACAATTTCAGCGCGCTCGCCTTCCGCCAATTCAATGCGATTGCCTTCTTCATAGATGCGAGCAGACTCTTCGCGCTGCTTGACCATCTTTCCCAAAATGCCAAGCAATTCTTCGTCGCCAACGGGATCTTTTCCCGCACCGCGATTGGCAATATCGCGATCCTTGACCGCAGCCATGATCAGACGCAGTGTGGACAAGCGAAGCTTATCCTGCGCCTTCATAGCGGCGGTCATTGCATCAGAAATCTCTTGGCGCAGCATATGGTTCTCCTAAAATCTGTAAACTGTTCAATTAAACCCGCTTCTATTCTAAAAGCGGGGGCATAAGCAATCACACGCTTAAATCCAACATTTCCCGAAAAGCTTGCATTCAGGCGATTGACCCGGCGTACAAGTTTCTCTATTTCTCAAAGCTTAGCAGGACATCGGCATGTGCTCACGGCGGGAAGTTTAATCCCCGCTGCGTTTTGGCGCATATATGGCCCCGAAAACACCGGTTTTCAAGTTGCTCAGCCTTGAGTGGCTGAAACTCGGATACATGCCGCATGACTGATAAACCGCAAACGCGCGCCAGACGGCAGCGCGAAACCACGCAGGAGTGCACGCCATGACCGAAGCCCCATCGAAGACAGCACCCTGGACAATTGCCAAGCGAACCGCCGTTCTCGTGCTGGCAGACGGCACCGTCATCGAAGGTCAGGGCGTTGGCGCAACCGGCGCAATTGAAGCGGAAGTCGTCTTCAACACTGCCCTCACCGGCTATGAAGAAATCCTGACCGACCCTTCCTATGCAGGCCAGATCGTCACTTTTACCTTCCCGCATATTGGCAATGTCGGCGCAAACCCAGAAGACATTGAAGACCTGACACCAGCCAACCGTCACGGTGCTGTCGGCGCGATCTTCAAGGCAGACATTACAAACCCGTCCAATTTCCGCGCCTCAGAACACCTTGATGCATGGCTGAAGAACCGTGGCGTTATAGCATTGACGGGTATCGATACACGCGCCCTCACCTCTCTCATTCGCGAGCGGGGAGCGCAGAACGCTGTCATCGCGCACGACCCGGAAGGCAAGTTCGACATTGATGCCCTGAAAGCGCGTGCTGCTAACTGGAGCGGTCTTGAAAATCTCGATCTTGCGAAAGATGTCACCATTGGCCAGAGCCAGACTTGGGACCAAACCCCATGGACCCTCGAAGATAGCTTTGGCGCACAGACCGATGCGCAATATCACGTTGTCGCACTTGATTTTGGCGTGAAGCGTAACATTCTGCGTCTGCTTTCAGGCCTCGGCGCAAAAGTTACCGTCCTGCCTGCAACGGCCACGGCAGAAGACGTGCTGGCCTATAACCCAGATGGTATTTTCTTGTCGAACGGTCCTGGCGATCCGGCTGCGACAGGTGCATATGCCGTGCCAACAATTCAGAAGCTGGTTGATAGCGAATTACCTGTTTTCGGTATCTGCCTCGGCCACCAGATGCTTGCTTTGGCACTCGGTGCAAAGACCGAAAAGATGCATCAGGGCCATCATGGCGCAAACCATCCGGTCAAGGATTACACCACCGGCAAGGTTGAAATCGTCTCCATGAACCATGGCTTTGCGGTTGATTCCGACAGCCTGCCTGAACATGTCGAAGAAACCCATGTGTCGCTTTTTGATGGCACCAATTGCGGCCTTCGCGTTATTGGTAAACCTGTCTTCTCCGTGCAGCACCACCCAGAAGCTTCGCCCGGCCCACAGGACAGCCACTATCTGTTCCGCCGGTTCATCAATCTGATCCGCGAAAACAAGGGCGAAGCCCTTCTGCCTGAACGCGAAGAAGCTGCATAAAGCTAGAAACAAAAAAGCCGGGATAAAATCCCGGCTTTTTCTTTGTCCATATTTATTAGCGATCAAATATCCCCGCTGAATGTATCGCAGGAATCGATCTTTCCGCTGTCAAACCCACGCTGGAACCATTTAGCGCGTTGCGCCGACGTGCCATGATTGAAGCTCTCCGGCACCACATAACCCTGAGAGCGCTTTTGCAGCGTATCATCACCAATCTGATGCGCGGCATTGATCGCTTCTTCAAGATCGCCAGCTTCCAGAATGCCCTTCTGGTCAGTGTAATAACCCCAGACACCCGCAAAGCAGTCTGCCTGCAGCTCAACACGCACCGACATCTGATTGGCCTGCGCCTCGTTCATCTGCTGACGCATCTGATTAAAGCGCGGCAGGATCCCAAGCAGGTTTTGCACATGGTGTCCGACTTCATGCGCAATCACGTAAGCATTGGCGAAGTCACCCGATGCGCCAAACTTGGTTGCAAGCTCATTGAAGAATGCCAGGTCAATATAAAGCTTTTTATCGCCGGGGCAGTAGAATGGTCCTGAAGCAGACGATGCCATGCCACAAGCAGAACGCACACCGTCAGAGAAAATAACCATTGTCGGCGGAGCATAGGTTTGTCCACGCGACTGAAAAATGCCGCTCCAAGTATCTTCGGTTTCCGCCAGAATAGTGCGTGCGAACTGCGTCGCCTCGTCATTGGCAACCTTGCCACCAGTGCTTTGCTGCGAAGTCTGGGTCGGGTTGATGCTGCCGTCACCAAACAGGAACGGCATTGGATCAATACCAAAAGCACGCAGCGCAAAGAACATCACAACCAGAATGAGAATACCGGAAATACCGCCGCCGCGCATGATGCGAAAACCGGGGCCACCGCCCATGCCGCCGCCGCGAAAGCCTCCGCCTCCGCTCTGTTGTCCACGAACGTCTTCGACATTATCGCTTTGTCTACGGCCTTGCCAACGCATGGACCAACTCCCCTTCACCGTGCCACCTGTGAACAGCGGCACCAAACTAACGCTTACAATTGTCGCACAAACAGTTGGTACAGCAACATAAAAAGTAAATGCGCATGAATCACAAACAAAGACGCATCTGCAACAAATGCGTCTACAAACCGGTATTACAACCAAGCTTGCCCATAAGTTTTGGTGAATGCCCGCATTTTCTTTGAAATAAGGGCATTTGTGGGGTTCCGCTTTGGCTCATCATTGCCTATAAGGCCCACTTAGCCCAAAGAATATACTTCTGCCAACCCGCCGGAAATCCGTGCGGGCTTTTCTGGCAGGCTAAAACCGAAGATAGGATGCCCCCATGCCGAAACGTACAGATATCAAGTCAATCCTGATCATCGGCGCGGGCCCAATTGTCATCGGTCAGGCTTGTGAGTTCGATTACTCCGGCACGCAGGCTTGTAAGGCGCTGAAAGAGGAAGGCTATCGCATCATCCTCGTCAACTCCAATCCGGCCACAATCATGACCGACCCGGATCTGGCAGATGCGACATACATCGAGCCGATTACACCTGAAGTCGTTGCTAAGATCATTGCCAAGGAACGCCCTGACGCGCTGCTGCCAACAATGGGCGGACAGACCGCTCTTAACACTGCATTGTCGCTCCGCCGCATGGGCGTTCTTGAGCGTTACAATGTTGAAATGATTGGTGCACACGCAGAAGCCATCGACAAAGCAGAAGACCGCGCGCTTTTCCGCGAAGCCATGGAAAAGATTGGTCTTGATACGCCGAATTCCATGCTGGCCAATGCCACCGAAATTAAAGACGAAGACCGCAAGCGTCACGAAGCCAAGCGCAACGAAGTAAAGTCGCAACACACGGGCGACGACCTCGACAAGGCGCTCGACAAGCTCGAAACCGAATGGCAGCTCGGCGAAGTCGAACGCAAGCAGCGCTATATGAGCCATGCGCTTGCCAAGGCTGCACAGGCGATGGATTTCGTTGGTCTTCCAGCAATCATCCGCCCAAGCTTTACGCTTGGGGGCACCGGCGGCGGCATTGCCTATAACCGTCAGGAATTCTTCGAGATCATCGAGCGTGGTCTTGATGCGTCGCCAACCACCGAAGTGCTGATCGAAGAATCGGTTCTTGGCTGGAAAGAATATGAAATGGAAGTGGTCCGCGACAAAGCGGATAACTGCATTATCATATGCTCGATCGAAAACCTCGATCCAATGGGCGTTCACACAGGCGACAGTATTACAGTAGCCCCAGCGCTTACGCTCACCGACAAAGAATACCAGATCATGCGTAACGCTTCGATTGCAGTATTGCGCGAGATCGGCGTTGAAACCGGCGGCTCAAACGTTCAGTTCGCGATCAACCCGGCGAATGGCCGTATGATCGTAATCGAAATGAACCCGCGTGTATCGCGTTCGTCGGCTCTTGCGTCGAAGGCAACCGGCTTCCCGATTGCCAAGGTCGCAGCCAAGCTTGCAGTCGGCTACACACTGGATGAACTCGACAACGACATCACCGGCGGCGCAACACCTGCATCGTTCGAACCATCGATTGACTATGTCGTCACCAAAATCCCTCGCTTTGCCTTTGAAAAATTCCCCGGCTCTTCACCAATCCTGACCACCGCTATGAAGTCGGTCGGCGAAGTGATGGCCATTGGCCGTACTTTTCAGGAAAGCTTGCAGAAAGCACTGCGTGGTCTTGAAACCGGCCTCACCGGTCTTGATGAAATCGCCATTCCGAACATTGAAGAAGGCGACGAAAAGAACGCGATCCGTGCGGCCATCGGCACACCAACGCCAGACCGTCTGCGTATGGTTGCACAGGCAATGCGCCTTGGCCTGACCACCGAACAGATTCACGACGTATCGAAGATCGATCCTTGGTTCCTTGAACAGATGGAAGAGATCGTTCTGACGGAAGCCCGCGTCCGTGAACATGGTCTGCCAAAAGATGCAGAAAATCTGCGTATGCTTAAAGCCATGGGCTTCTCTGATGCGCGCCTTGCAAGCCTGATCGGCAAGGATGCCGAAGATGTTGCAAAGCTGCGTAACGAGCTGGATGTGCATCCGGTTTACAAGCGCATCGACACTTGCGCGGCAGAGTTTGCATCGCCAACGGCCTACATGTACTCGACTTATGAAACGCCTTTCGTTGGTCAGCCGCGTTCGGAAGCAGAAGTTTCGGATCGCAAAAAGGTTGTCATTCTCGGCGGCGGTCCAAACCGTATCGGTCAGGGCATCGAATTCGATTACTGCTGCTGCCATGCAGCTTTCGCACTCAATGATGCCGATTATGAAGCCATCATGATCAACTGTAATCCGGAAACAGTTTCCACGGATTATGACACATCAGATCGTCTCTACTTTGAGCCACTGACTGCCGAAGACGTGCTGGAAATCCTGCGCGTTGAGCAGGAAAAAGGAACATTGCACGGCGTCATCGTCCAGTTCGGCGGTCAGACACCGTTGAAACTTGCGACGGCACTCGAAAAGGCTGGTATTCCGATCCTGGGTACCTCGCCAGATGCAATTGATCTTGCAGAAGATCGCGACCGTTTCCAGAAGCTGCTGATCAAGCTCGGCCTAAACCAGCCAAAGAACGGCATTGCCTATTCGGTTGAACAGGCTCGCCTGATTGTTGCTGACCTCGGCTTCCCGCTGGTTGTGCGTCCGTCTTATGTTCTGGGTGGTCGAGCTATGCAGATCATTCATGATGAGCGCGGCTTGCAGACCTATCTGCTCGACACTGTTCCTGAACTGGTGCCAGAAGACATCAAGGCGAAGTATCCAAACGATAAGACCGGCCAGATCAACACGCTTCTCGGCAAAAACCCGCTTCTGTTCGATACCTATCTAACACAGGCCATCGAAGTGGACGTCGATTGCCTTTGCGATGGCAAAGACAGCTATGTGTCCGGCATCATGGAGCATATCGAAGAAGCTGGCATTCACTCCGGCGACAGTGCCTGCTCGCTGCCAGTGCACACGCTTTCGCCGACAATCGTTGCCGAACTTGAACGCCAGACAGCATTGCTTGCAAAGGCGCTTAATGTCGGTGGCTTGATGAACGTGCAGTTCGCCATCAAAGATGATGAAATCTTCATTCTTGAAGTCAACCCACGCGCATCGCGTACCGTTCCATTCGTCGCAAAAACCGTTGGTACACCAATTGCCAAGGTTGCAGCCCGCATCATGGCTGGCGAAAGCCTTGAAGAAGCGATTAATGCCTATGGTGGCAAGCCACAGCCAAATGCGCGCCCGCACATCGCGGTTAAGGAAGCCGTATTCCCGTTTGCACGCTTCCCCGGCGTCGACACGTTGCTCGGACCGGAAATGCGCTCGACCGGCGAAGTCATGGGCCTCGACTACGACTATGCACTGGCTTTCGCCAAGGCGCAGCTTGGCGCAGGCGTAGAGCTTCCGCGTGAAGGCACGGTATTTGTCTCGGTTCGTGACGAAGACAAGGAACGCGTACTCGGTCCAGTCCGCAAGCTGGCAAGCATTGGTTTCAAGGTCATGGCGACTGGTGGAACACAGCAATTCCTCGAAGCCAATGGCGTGGAAGCAGTTAAGATCAACAAGGTGATCGAAGGTCGTCCGCATGTTGAAGATGCGATCCGCAATCGTCAGATCCACCTGGTCTTCAACACGACCGACAGTGCGAGCGCTGTTTCGGATAGCAAGTCGATCCGTCGTGCAACACTGATGCAGAAACTGCCTTACTACACCACCATGGCGGGTGCAGAAGCTGCGGCAGAAGCCATTGCAGCACTCAAGGCTGGTTCAATGGAAGTTCGTCCGCTTCAGGATTACTTCCGCGCATAAGCTGTATATGAGCAATTAACAAAGGCCGCAGATGAAAATCTGCGGCCTTTTTATTTTTAAGCTCTTACTTAGGATTGATGCGGCAAGCGCAGTGGCGTGGCGTTCAAGTCGATCTCAAGATGAAGCTTGGTCGGAAACAAGCCGTTATGGCCTAATCCCTTACCGATATGGATTACGGACGCAGCTTTCAGCGGCCCTTCCAGAATGGTATAGGCACGCTTTCGCGCATCTTCATCCATCCCATCCAGCGTCCCATCAATCACAATCCAGCTCGGATTTTGCAGCACCAACCGCGCCAGTGCTAGGCTTTGTTGCTCGTCAGCTGTTAGCGTCCGGTCCCAGCGCACAACACGGTCAATTTGCGGCACAAGTCGCTCAAGCCCGGCTAGTCTCAAAACTTCAGCGACCTGATTTTTTGAAAAGTCGGTAGCGTTGAGTGGATAGACAACCGCATCATGCAGATTACCGGGCGGGATATACGGCGCATGGGGAATGAACACCACGCGGTCGCCCGCAGGCAATCCAATCCGCCCACTGCCCCATGGCCATAACCCACCGAGTGCACGGAAAAGCATACTGCGCTCAGATTCTGTGGCACCCGTTACGAGTAGACGCTCACCGGGATTAATGACCACATTTTTCTCAACCAGATTGAGACAACCGTCCGGCGCTGCAATCGACAGATTGTCAATCGTCAATTGCTCCTCCGTATTGGTCTCAACGGTAATTTGTCGATCAAGATGGCCAATTTCATCCATACGCAAAATCGCCTGCCGGAAGCTCGCGACACGCAGCAGCGTTGCACGCCAATCGGCAATCGCACCAAAATTATCGACAAACCAGCGCAGCGAATTATGCACCTGCGTGAAAGCACCGACCGCCATCATCAGACCGCCAAATGTCAGACCACCGGAGAAATAAACCGGGGCTGCGACGAGAATGGGCGCAACGATGGTAAACCAGCCATAGCCTGCCGTAACCCATGTGAGATTTGTGGTCGCAATGACGATGCGTTTGATAGCAAGCAGCACCGCATCAAGATCACGGTCCAGTCTGCGACGCTCATCGGCCTCACCACGCGCCAGCGTCACCGCGTCAATATGCTCGTTCACGCGCATTAGCGAAAAACGAAAATCGGCCTCTCGCGCATAGCGATCTGCATTGTGATTGACAAGGCTACGCCCCACAAACCAGGATAGCAGCGAAGCGGAGCCTGCGTAAAACACAGCCGCCCAAACCATGTAACCGGGAATAGAAAAACTATAGCCCCAGACATGGAAGACAAAGCCGCTCGAAAGCGACCACAGCACACCGACGAAGCTTACAAGAATGACCGTCGATTGCAGCAGGTTGATGCCGAGGTCGCTGGTTGTTTCCGCAAGGTGCCGCGCATCTTCCTGCAAGCGCTGATCGGGATTGATACCAATTTCGCCCGCTTTCGCCAGACGAAACGCCCGCCCCGGCTGCAACCATTGACCAACGAGATCGCGTGCCAGCCCATCACGCAATTTCAGCTTGAACATTTGGTTCAGCCAAGTCTGCGACACATTGAGAATGAGAACCGTGCCTGCAATGGCAAAAAAGATCAGCAACTGGTGGAAGAAAGCACTCAGATTACGATCGGACAACGCATTGTAAAAAGGCACATTCCAGCGATTGATAGCGACCTGCCCAACTGCAATCAGAACGATCAGCGCAAATATGCCGGTTCCCAGAGCAATAAGCTGATTACGCACCGGTGACACCCAGAATGCGCTCATCATCATGCGCGACTGCGAGAAAAGATCGTTACCGTCCGACAGCACTTCACCTTGCGGCTTCGTGAGAAGACGATCAGCGCCTTGCGGCTCATCCTGCTTAACTTCGGATACCAAGTCTTTCCTCATCGTATGTACGATTTCACGTTACCGCTATTACTGGCGAAATATAGTGACCAAAACCAGACGGAACCCCGTCGTTTTCAACAGCTCGCGCGTTCTTGAGCGCAGATATCATGTAACTTTCATGCGAGGGCAATCGGGAAGCTCTAAAACCTTCGGAAAATCGCATTACCGCCAAAACTCTCTTCATAGACGTCCCTCCTAATTGGGCCGACGACATGAGAAAAACTATTACGAAAATAGGCCGCCAGAGAGTGCAAAGCCTATCTTGTGTTGGTCAAATTTGTCGCATATAGTTTCTCTATCGATTTTTCGGTCAAGTGACTTTGCGACCCGCCCGGCCTGCCGTGCTTCCTGACGATCTCCTGTCCATAATTTCGATCCACAGGGACGTGTGCGAAGCATACGGACTATCGACTACTAATGTTACAAAGGAATTTCCCATGGCTACGGGAACAGTTAAGTGGTTTAACACAACCAAGGGCTTCGGCTTCATTCAGCCTGATCAGGGCAACACAGACATTTTCGTTCACATCTCTGCCGTTCAGCGCGCTGGTCTGACCACGCTTGATGAAGGTCAGAAGGTTTCGTTCGAAATCGTAGAAGACCGTCGTTCGGGCCGCTCGTCTGCTGACAACCTCGTCGCAGCTTAAGTTTCGCCGAATAGGCTAAAGCATGTCTCCCAAAAGTGGTAATCGGTTTTGAGATCAAGACATGCGTTTAAATAAATGAAGGCGGGGTAATACCCCGCCTTTTCTTTGTCCCGAGCATGTCACGAAAAAGTGGGAACCGCCTTCGCGGGAAAATCAGTCCACCGGACTGATTTCTGATCCCGCTTCGATCCGACAACGCCATGGGTTATAAAACATTGCTCACGGCAACCAATCCATGGTCACATGTCCCTCGTCAGCAGCAACGCGCGCAAGCCATGCCTGAACAGCCGGATATTGGTCCATATTAAAGCCACCGCGATGGGCCTCATGCGTATAAGCATAAAGCGCAATATCCGCGATGCTTAACGCATCCCCTGCCAGAAATGGCGTTTTCTTGAGCTGCGTTTCCATCACGCTGAGCGCCTTGTCGCCACCCTCAAGCGTAGATGCCAATCGTTCAGGCGTCGCATCACTTGCGCGCTCTGGATAAACCATCAAAGCACGACGCACCGCAACATATGGCTCATGGCTATATTGCTCGAAGAACAGCCACTGATAGACAAGTGCTCGCTCGTAAGCATCTTTGGGCAGATAGGCTGTGCCTTCTGCGAGATGGAGAAGAATAGCATTTGATTCGGCTATGAACCGCCCGTCTTCGAGTTCGAGCAACGGAACCTTGCCGTTTGGATTTTTGGCCAGATATTCCGGCGTTCGGGTTGAACCATCAAGCGCCGAAACAGTGACGTGCTTAAACGGCTTGCCGATTTTCGCAAGCAAAAGCCGTGGCTTATAACAATTTCCAGAATCTGGCTGTGAGTAGATCGTGAGCATCTGCTTCTCCTGTACCGCTATAACATGTCGATCCGGCTACACCCTGTCCAATCAGTTTCGTTGAACGAATATGCGCGGATCACTGATGGATCAGAACTTTTAAGCAACACAATTGCGCGAGACCACGGAATTTGTTGCGAAACTGCAAAGCTTTTGTTGCGATTCGTGCGCCAATGCGACATAGAAAGCCCGCAAGACCGGACCACGCCCGGTGCCGGTTATCTGATCCTGCCATCTATGGAGATCTATCATGGCATTTCTCGCCGACGCCCTTTCTCGTGTAAAACCATCTGCGACCATCGCGGTCAGCCAGAAAGCACGTGAACTGAAAGCCAAGGGCAAGGACGTGATTGGTCTCGGAGCGGGTGAACCCGATTTCGATACACCAGACAATATCAAGCAGGCTGCTATCGACGCGATCAATCGCGGCGAAACAAAGTATACCCCAGTTGCTGGCATTCCTGAGCTGCGTCAGGCCATCGTTGCTAAGTTCAAGCGCGAAAACGGTCTCGATTATAAGCCAGAACAGGTCATCGTCGGCACAGGCGGCAAGCAGATCCTGTTCAATGCCTTCATGGCAACCCTGAACCCAGGCGATGAAGTGATCGTCCCTGCACCATACTGGGTAAGCTATCCAGAAATGGTTGCGATCAACGGCGGCACGCCGGTTTTCGTTAACACGAAGATCGAAGACAACTTCAAGCTGACCGCTGCGGATCTCGAAAACGCGATTACACCAAAGACCAAGTGGCTGATCTTCAACTCGCCATCGAACCCAACCGGCTCGGCATACACAGAATCCGAACTGAAGGCACTGACCGACGTTCTCGTGCGTCATCCGCAGGTCTGGATTCTCACCGACGACATGTATGAACATCTCGTTTATGGCGATTTCGTCTTCACGACGCCGGCACAGGTTGAGCCTTCGCTTTATGACCGCACGCTCACCATGAACGGCGTTTCAAAAGCCTATGCGATGACCGGCTGGCGTATTGGTTACGCAGCAGGTCCGCTGCAACTCATCAAGGCTATGGACATGGTGCAGGGTCAACAGACCTCCGGCGCTTGCTCCATCGCTCAGTGGGCGGCTGTTGAAGCATTGAACGGCACGCAGGACTTTATTCCGAAGAACAAGGAAATCTTCCAGGCACGTCGCGATCTGGTCGTATCCATGCTCAATCAGGCAACCGGCATTCATTGCCCGACACCTGAAGGCGCGTTCTACGTCTATCCGTCATGCGCTGGACTGATCGGCAAGAAGACAGAAGCTGGCAAGGTGATTGAGTCTGACGAAGACTTCGTAACCGAACTGCTTGAAGCAGAAGGCGTTGCCGTTGTTCACGGTTCGGCTTTCGGCCTCGGACCAAACTTCCGCATTTCCTATGCGACTTCGGACGAACTGCTTGAAGAAGCCTGCTCACGCATTCAGCGCTTCTGCGCAAGTCTGCGTTAAACACTTCTATATAGATTGACGAAGGGGCCGAAAGGCCCCTTTTTCGTCTCTGCATTTCTCGTAAAATCATATGCCCCGGCGTAAAGCCAAAAAAAAAGCCAGACAAATGTCTGGCTTTGAGTTTTGAAGGTGCCATTGAGGCAAACCTCCAGAGGGGAACACTCAGCGCGCGCAAATGGGAGGAGGAAACGCAGCGCTGAGATGACTCTTATATGCCTTGTGATTATTGTTTTTGCAACTCAACTTTAGCACAATGCAGCCATGCATTTTTTGCATAGCTTCGCCATTCAATATTATCAATTAAAATCAATAGCTTGCACATTAACCAACCAATCATGTTTCTTCATACTGCATTAATGAGCCGCCTAAACGAAAGGCACATAGCCATCATGCATGCCTCATAAAATGGCAAGAAATCACATGGAAGACCAAATCAGACCACCTGACGTCTGTCATCAAACAATCATCCAACTGCAACCTATCTGTCATGAGAGGCTCCTAGATACCGTTTAAAATTCGCAGCCTCTCTCCCCCATCGCGCTGCGCCGGAGCCTATCTTGCGGATCATCCAGATTACCGACACACATCTCAGTCCAACCAAGCTGCACTTCAACGGCAACTGGTCGCCGCTTATTGACTGGATGGCTGATCAGAAACCAGACCTCATTATCCATACCGGCGACTTCACGGTTGATGGCGCTGATGTGGAAGATGATCTGATCTTCTGTCGTGAATTGATGGCAGACCTTCCCGCTCCGATGCTCTGCCTGCCGGGCAATCATGACATAGGCCATTTACCGGCAAGCAGGCAGCCGGTTAATACCGAACGCTTACAACGCTGGCGCGACCACTTCGGCCCCGAATACTGGACGCTGAATTTCGGACAGTGGCTGCTAATTGGCCTCAACAGCCTGATTATGGGCGATGGCTCCGTGCTGGAAGAAAAGCAATTCCATTGGCTCGAACAACAGCTCAACCATAGCGAAGGCTGCCCTGTCGCTATTTTTGCGCACAAGCCGCTGTTTATCGACAGCCCAGATGAAGGCGAAACCGGGCTCTGGGGCATCCCACCTGTTCCACGCCAGCGTTTGATGGAGCTTTTCGCACGCCATCACGTGCAGCTTCATGCCAGTGGCCACCTTCATCGGGCATGGTCCGGTGAAGCGGCAGGAATAAGCTATGTCTGGGCACCGTCAGCGGGCTTTGTTGCGCATGCAATAGATCGTGAACTTCCCGGCGACCGGATTGTCGGTGCTGTCATTCATGATCTTGATGACACAGCGACAAGCAAAATCGTTGAGATCGAAACACTTAGCCATCACGTCATCGACGATGTCATGCATGAGGTTTACCCAAGCAATCTCAATCGGGAAAAGCTAAAGCCTCAAGAGAACCTGCCCGCTTAAGAACATCCAATAAAAAGGCCGCGTAAGTAAACTCACGCGGCCTTTTCTCGACCTTTGAAACAGATCAATAGGTCCAGTTACGCGCCTTTGAAAACAGGAAGTCGCGGAACGCATGAAGCTTGGCCGAATTCTTCAACGCTTCCGGGTAGCAGAAGAACGTGTCGAAGGATGGAATTTCCTCAAGATCGGGCAAAAGCTGCACCAGACCGGATTCCTTGTCGGCCATATAATCAGGCAAAACTGCCATGCCGACGCCACGCTGCACAGCACGACGCACCGACAGAAGGTTATTGACCTGCAAAACCGGAATACGCGAACTGCCATCTGTACGACCGGCAATTTCCAGCCAGTTGAGCCCAGTCAGATAGCTTGGCGCAGGCTCACCGAACGTCACCACGCGATGCTGGTCGATTTCTTCAATGGAATTGAGCTTCCCGTGCTTGGAAACATAACCCGCCGATGCATAGACGTGCATATGCACGGTGAACAGGCGACGCTGGATCAGGTCCGGCTGCTGCGGCTGACGCAAACGAATTGCGCAATCCGCGTGGCGCATGGTCAGATCCAGTTCCTCATTGTCGAGGATAAGCTGCAACTGAATATCCGGGTAAAGCTCGACGAACTCTTGAATACGCTCGATCAACCAGCCAGAACCAAGACCAACCGTTGTGGTCACGCGCAGGCGACCTGTCGGCTTTTCCTTGCTCTCTGCAAGCTTGGAGCGGACATTTTCGAGCTTCATCAGCACGTCATGCGCTGTGCGATAGAGCGTTTCGCCCTGCTCCGTCAGAATAAGGCCACGAGCGTGGCGATGGAACAACGGAACTCCCACATCCTGTTCCAACGCACTGACTTGGCGCGAAATAGCTGACTGCGACAGATGCAATGTCTGTGCGGCATGGGTAAACGACCCCGCTTCCGCGGCGGCATGAAATATGCGCAGTTTATCCCAGTCGAGTGGTGCAACCACCTTCTCCCCCTCTCATTACTCCGCAGCTTCGTGCAGCGGTTCCTGTGCAGCCAGATAGCGCTCGGATTCAAGCGCCGCCATGCAGCCCATACCAGCGGCAGTCACTGCCTGCCGGTAAATATCATCGGTAACGTCACCAGCAGCAAAAATGCCCGGAACATCCGTCGCCGTCGAATCAGGCGCAGTCCACAGATAACCGTTTGGCTTCTGCTTAAGCTTGCCTTCGAACAAAGAAACGGCAGGAGCATGACCGATGGCGACGAAAACGCCATGTGCATCGAGAATATGCGTTTCGCCTGTAACAATGTTCTTGAGGCGCACACCGGTCACCGTCGCGCCCACTGGTGGCTTTGCTTCTGTGCCGACGATTTCATCGATCACGCTGTTCCAGACAACATTGACATTTTCACGCGACAGCAGGCGATCCTGCATGATCTTTTCAGCGCGGAAGCCTTCACGGCGGTGAACAACTGTCACGCTCTTTGCGATATGCGAAAGATAAAGTGCTTCTTCAACAGCGGTATTGCCGCCACCAACAACCACAACATCCTTGCCGCGATAGAAGAAACCGTCACAGGTCGCACAAGCAGAAACGCCGCCGCCCATGAACGTCTGTTCGCTTTCAAGACCAAGCCACTTGGCCTGTGCGCCGGTCGCGATAATTAGCGCATCGCAGGTATAAACCGTGCCACCATCGCCAATCAGGCGGAAGGGACGCGATTTGGTGTCAACTTCAGTGATGATGTCATAGACAATTTCCGCGCCGACTTTTTCAGCCTGTGTTGCCATCTGCTCCATCATCCATGGACCCTGAACAGGTTCGGCATAGCCCGGATAGTTTTCAACATCAGTGGTGATCATCAACTGACCGCCCTGCTGCAAACCTGTGATGATGATCGGTTTAAGCATCGCACGCGCTGCATAGATTGCGGCGGTATAACCCGCCGGACCTGAGCCGATGATGATAACGGGCGCGTGACGCTGTGACATAGGGAAATCTCCGGTCCAAAAATCGTTTCAGGCCATTTTCGGCAAGTGAGAAAAACGATCCTGCACCCTGCTTTGCCAATATCCTGATATTGTTTGACAAGGTAGGTTCACAAACCCGCCTTTGCAAGGTTTGAGCGGCGTTTGTCGGCCTTAGCCCACAGCTTGTGACCTTTCAGCAAGCCTATAAGTCACAGGTGCATTGCAGCGGGCAAATTCCCGCGTTAAAGACACAGAATACATCGCGTTTATAAAAGACGCTGGGCGCTTTCAAAAAACGCTGGAGCCGACCGCCATTTATAAGACAGTCGCCAATATCTGTGCGCGTTTCGGCCTCGTTATGGCTGTTGCAATGCTGCTGCCTGCGGCTATCGACCTGCGCGACGGCAGTGACGATTGGCTGATCTTTATCCGATCAGCTGCGGCAACCGGCGCTTTATCGTTGCTGATTCTGCTCGCCACACAAAACCAGAATACGCGCTTTACCCCGCGCCTTGGCTTTCTGCTGACAGCGTGTCTTTGGCTGACAGCAAGCTTTCTTGGCTCGATCCCGCTCTATTTCTCACATCTGCCGATCAGTTATGCGACGGCATTCTTTGAAGCGATGTCAGGCGTCACCTCGACGGGTGCGACCGCTCTGACCGGTCTTGATGATATGCAGCGCGGCATTCTGCTCTGGCGTTCACTCTTATGCTGGATCGGAGGCGTCGGCTTCATCGGCTTAGCGCTTTTGATGCTGCCATCGCTGCGCGCTGGTGGCTTGGCGCTTTTCCATATGGAAAACTCCGACAAGTCTGAGAAGATTTTGCCGCGTATGAATCAGATCGCGCTTGGCATCGTCATAGCCTATCTCAGCCTGACAGCTGCTTGCATGATCGCTTATTTTGCGGTCGGCATGAGCATCTTCGATGCGGTCAATCATGGTCTGGCAACTGTCGCCACCGCAGGTTTTTCTACCCACGACAACTCGTTTGCCTATTATGAAGGCAACCGAATGTTGCTAGTGGTTTCGACCATATTCATGGTGCTATCGGCCCTGCCCTTCATTCTCTACATCAAAGCTTTCATGCCGCGGCGCACCGAACTGTTAAAAGATCCGCAGGTGAAGCTCTTTTTCACCATCGTGATTGGTTTCAGCTTCATTCTTGCGGTCGTCTTACGCCTTGGCACGCATATTCCATTTGGCGACGCGCTGATTGCAGCATCGTTTCATTTTGTCTCGGTCATCACGACAACCGGCTTCACAACAGAAGATTATTCGATGTGGGGACCGCCAGCCATCGGCATCTTCTTCCTCGCCTGTTTCCTTGGCGGCTGTGCAGGCTCGACCTCAGGCGGCATCAAAATGAACCGTTTGATCATACTATGGAGCCTGACCAGAGCCAATCTCGCGCGCCTCGTGATGCCGCACGCGGTCATCAAAATCCGGTACGGTTCTTCCGAAGTCTCCGGCGAGATCGCACAGAACGTCCTGCTCTATCTGTTTCTCTATATTGCTTCGCTGGTTATCGGCGCGGTTCTGCTGGCATCTCTCGGCCTGGATTTCGTCTCGGCCTTCACCGGCGCACTGACCGCACTATCCAATGTTGGACCGGGATTTGGCGACGTCATCGGCCCGGTCGGCAACTTCTCGACCATCCACGATCCGGCACTCTGGGTGCTTTCATTCCTGATGCTGGTTGGCCGTCTCGAGCTCATCACAATCTTTATCTTGTTCACACGCACTTTCTGGATGCGCTAACAACTCTTTAGATGGTTTACATCCAGTCGTTTCTTTTGGTATGAGCAAGATAGTATTGCGCTATAATGGCGCTGAGTGTTTTAAAATTACAATTGACTGAAATTTCCTTGCGCGGAGTTTTATATGCCTATTAAGGCTGATCTGGACGACATCGATTGGAAAATCCTTCGGGAGCTCCAGAATGACGGGCGCATCACCAATGTCGAACTCGCTGAACGGGTCGGAATTTCCGCCCCTCCTTGCTTGCGCCGCGTGCGCAAACTTGAGGAGAGCGGCGTCATTCGTGGCTATCGTGCCATCCTTAACGGCAACGCACTCGGTCAGGATCTTGTCGCCTTCTGTTCTGTTGGTTTGCATCGTCAGGCAGACGCCGATTTGAAGGCTTTTGCGGAGAAGACAAAGCAGTGGCCGTTGGTACGCCGTGCATGGATGGTTTCAGGCGAATCTGACTTCCTGCTGCATTGCGTTGCACGCGATCTTAACACGTTTCAGACCTTCGTTATCGAAGAACTGACAGCAGCGCCTAATGTGGACTCAGTCCGCACAGCGCTGACCATTCGTCCCGTTAAAGACGAACCTCTGATGATTCTCTGATCAGATCAAATTCCAAGAAAAGCGACTATGTCCTGCGCAGTCGCTTTTTTATTTGGACAAGAAGTCAGCTATTAAATACGCGCTCGTAAACCGCGCTGATTGCAGCGGCCTCTTTTTCGAGCGGAAACGCTTCGCGCACATATGTTAGCGCATTTTCACCATGACGCTCAGCCATCGCTGGATCCGCCAGATATGGCTCGATTGCATCACGCAACGCATTGCCGTCACCCGCAGCAACAAAACTGCCCGTGCCTTCGACAATCATTTCCGCATAAGCGCCAGCATCACTTGCAACGACAGCGGTTTGTGAAGCCATTGCCTCCAGCGGCGTCAGCCCAAAACCTTCATTGCGTGACGGGGCAACATAGAGCGTCAAGCGCCGATACCAGATGCGCACATCCGGCACTTCGCCAAGGATACGAATACGATCTTGCAAGCCAGCCGCCGCAATACGCGCTTTAAGATCATCTTCAAAAGCCTGATGCTCAGACGTGGTGCGGCCAGTAATGATTGCTGTCCATTCCGGATATTTTGGCAAAAGCGCAATCATCGCATCGACAAACAGGTCAGTGCCCTTGGAATGACGCACACGCCCAAAACAACCAATGGCATACTTACCCGGCAAGCCTGATGCACTGAACTGATCATCCTCGCCGACTGGCGGATGAAAACGTTCAAGATCAACGCCATGCATAATCACATCATGCGGCACTTCAAGAAAGCTTCCCGAGCGGCCACTGGTCGCAATCACCGCATTCATGCGGCGGATCAACCATTTGGTGAAAGGCTTGTGATGTCGTTGTGCAGCCGATGTAAACACCAGCCGCAGCTTCATGCGCAGCACGTCACGCATAAAAATTCCGGCCAGCATTTCAATGTTGCGGCGCGCATGCCAAATGCGAAAGCGTCGCTTTACGGGCTTTTTCCAGAAGGAGAAAAGAGCCGACCAGCCAAGATGCGGAAGGCTCTCAGGCAGTCCCGGTCCCATTGTGGCAATGCCCAATCCCTTTGCACGTTGCAAAGGGATGAGCTGCACTATGGTTGAAGTCACACCTGAAAGGCGGCGCTTGAAATTAGGCGCAATGACCTCAACCTCACCGACAGGGACCGTCACTTCAGACATCAGATAAACTTGAAGCTGATGATCTCATATGAACGCGAACCGCCCGGCGCGTTAACTTCAATCGTGTCGCCTTCGCCCTTACCGATCAGTGCGCGTGCGATTGGCGAAGAAATCGAAATGCGCCCCTGCTTCACATTGGCTTCCTGGTCGCCAACGATCTGATAGACTTTTTCTTCTTCGCTCTCTTCATCGATCAGCGTGACGGTGGCGCCAAACTTGATTTTGTCGCCGGAAAGCTTCGTAACATCAATGACTTCTGCGCGACCAACGAGATCTTCCAACTCGTTGATGCGACCTTCATTCAGGCTCTGTGCTTCTTTCGCTGCGTGATATTCCGCATTTTCGGAAAGATCGCCATGCGCACGTGCTTCAGCAATCGCCTCAATAATATGTGGGCGGTCAACTTGTTGACGCGTGCGCAGTTCTTCCTTGAGGTTTTCGAAACCGCTAGGGGTCATCGGGAACTTTTCCATACCCAGTCCAGTCCTTTCCATCGCCCGCCGCACTTCCCTCCGGGATTAAATGCGACGGCAGTTTGATTGCCCGCCTGATTTTGCTTCACACTGGAGACAAAACCACCGTCCGACAGATGAAATCACCCGGCGGCACACAAAAAGAAAACGGTCCCCGAAGCAATCGCTTCGGAACCGTTCAAAGAGATGTTGGTGAAACTATAGCATTTTAAAAGATCATTTCACGAACAAAAATTTCTGCCTGTTAATTATGCGCGGAAATCGCGCTATTTTTTCGAGACAGGCCAGCTTGCAGGCCATTTTTCGGGGCCACCGGCATAATTGCCGTCACAATCGCCTTTCGAGCGCTCCTCAAGAAGCACGAAGCGGACCTTGCCATCCACGTCGTCAGTCGCTTTCCAGACATCATAGGTTCCGCAATCACCAATGCCACGACCTTTGAAAAAGGCGGTCAGTGTCTTGGATGATTGCGACCAGTCGATATTCCAAGCTTGATCAACGGTGCTCGGACCATCATCGGAAATGGTCGGCAATGAGATCGGAACCACCTTGTCATCCGACTGGCTGTAAAAGGCATAGGGCTGGTTATAGGCGCCCGGAGAACCGCACGGCACTCCAATGAGGTTCGTGCCATCAGTTATTTTTGCATTAAACCCGCCACCATTCTGAAAGGGATCTCCGTCGTCAGTGCCACAAATCGAATCCTCGCCACTGAAATCTTTACGAATGGACTCTGGCAGTTCATTAATCGTTGTTATCTGTGAAACATCTGGAGCGGGCGGAGCCGCCTTATTGCCCTTGCTCTGCAACGCCGCAACAGTGCCACTGAGCGCCTGTTGGTCATCCATATAGATCAGCCCGCCAACAAAACCTGAGAGCGAATAGTTGTAGGTCTTGTTATTGAATTGCAGCGTCAGCTTCTGACCGGCTTTCATGGCATCAATCAGCTTTTTTACGTCTGCTGCATTTTCATAATAGCCTTGGCCATCATCAAGTTTTAGCGCCGAAAGGTCGAAAGAAATCACCTGTTTGCCATCAACAGCAACCGCAATTTTGCCAGCCTTAGCGCCTTGATCAAACCCCGACAGACGCAACGAGGGCTGCGAATTAACTGCACTACTGCGATAAAGGCTGAACGATATCGGACCATTATCCGTACTTTTAAGTGCAAGTGTGCAATTTGAAGCAAAATCGCACTGAACCCAGCTATCGCGAATTTGCTTGAAAGCAGCAGTAGCAGGACCAGCATTGGCCAAAACAGCTGCAAGCGCAGCTCCTGCCAGAATGGCTTTGTTTCTAGTGAGAAAAAAAAACACGTAGCCCCTCCCGAAAAAGCGTTCCCAAACACGCCGCACAAGGAAATCCCTTGCCGCCGTTATCGACTATTGCCTATAGCATAGCCGCGAAGGGATGACGCGCCAAGCCGCTAACCTGATCCCGCATTTATGAGGCAATGATGACACGCGTTCAGGCAAATCTACTCCTTCTTCTGGCGGGCGTCATTTGGGGTATGGGCTTTGTCGCACAATCAACCGCGATGGCCAGCATTGGTCCATTTCTGTTTATTGGTGTCCGTTCGGCGATCGCCGCAGTCACTGTGCTGCCATGGTCGATTGCCGAAGGCAGACGCTCACCCCATAGGCTGCAACGCTCGAACTATCTTTACTTTATGTTTGTTGGTTCGATGCTGTTTATCGGCCTTGTCCTGCAACAGATCGGCTTGATCACCACGTCTGTCACCAATGCAGGCTTTCTCACCGGCCTTTATGTTGTGATGGTACCGGTGCTAGGTGTCATTGTGTTTCGCAACTGGCCGCATCCAATCGTCTGGCCAAGCGCTGTTGCCTGTCTTGCAGGGATATTTCTGCTATCCGGCGGCACTTTAAGCGCGCTCAAACAAGGTGACTGGCTCGTCATCATTGGCGCAGTGTTTTGGGCAATGCAGGTTTTGCTCATCAGCCGTGCCAATCGTGCAGGCCGACCAATAACACTGAGCTGCGTGCAGTTTGCCACCGCTGCGGTGGCTGGGCTGGCGATTGCCGTGGTGGTTGAAGACATCAATTGGAACTTTATTGCACTGACGTGGAAAGAACTGCTGTTTACCGGCGTGTTTTCATCAGGCGTTGCATTCACGCTGCAAGCTATCGGCCAGCGCTACACAACGTCTGCACAGGCGGCGATTTTCCTCTCATCCGAAGCAATCTTTGCCGCGATGTTTGGCGCGATCTTCCTCGGCGACCGCCTGACATTCATTGGCTTCATAGGCTGCGGGCTATTGTTTATCGCAATGATGGCAGTGGAATTGGTTCCGATGTTCTGGAAACGCAGAGCGGAACCAATCCCAGCAGCGGCTGAATAACCCTGCATTTCCAGCAAAAGTGCGAAAAGTAAAACTAGCCTCGAAAAATCAGTGCTGCACCACCGGCTATCAGCGCAAAGCCCATCACGTGATTCCACGTGAAAGCTTCTTTGAGATAAAAAATCGAGAACAGGCTAAAAATCACCAGCGTGATAACTTCCTGCATCGTCTTGAGCTGTGCAGCTGAATAGACTTCATGCCCGATACGATTAGCGGGTACAGCCAGAAAATATTCAAACAGCGCGATACCCCAGCTGATGAAAATCACTGTTATCAGCGGCGTGCTGGTGAATTTCAGGTGCCCGTACCAGGCAAAGGTCATGAATACGTTTGAGCCGATGAGAAGCAGAATCGGCAAAACGCTTGGCGAAATGAGTGCTGACATGGGAAGAACTTTGGGGACCGGAAGGATCATGTCGCGGTCTGGCCCTCAACCGCAAGATAGTGTTAGCAGAGTGACATGGAGATTTCGCCAATCTTATGACCACGAACTGCCCGATTATCGCCATAGGCTTTAACAGCGGCACTGACTGTTCGTTTACGCTTATGGTCTAATATGTGGGCAGAACCGTTTCCAGAATGAAAGGCAGGGACATGAGTTTTGCGTTGTCCAACCGCTTTCATCGTCTTGCATTGCCGACAGGTCTTGCACTTTTGACACTCTTAGCCAGTTGTTCGGGTGATCGTCCGCCGCGACCGCAGGCAGACATTGCCAATGCAGATATCGTCGTGCCGCCGCAAGCCCCACGCGAGCCGCGTGTTGTTGGTCTCGCTGAGGAAATCGAAAACAACGCCAATGAAATGACAACACAAAGCCAGCCGCATTACGCGGGCGACTATGGCTTTGCCACACCAGTGCAAAATCCTGTCAGCACGGTTGAAAACATTTATGCGATGTCGAATTCCGAAGCCGCCTGCCGAACACGCCTCAAGCGTCTTGGTGTCGTCTTCACCGAAAAATCGCCGATCAATCAGGGTGGAAGCTGTCGCATCAACAACCCGATTGAAGTGCGCGGCTTCAACAGCGGCAACATCGCTTTCAAGCCAGCAGCAACATTGAACTGTGAGGTGACGGAAGCCTTCGCACGCTGGATCAAGGGCGACCTGCAACCTTCAGCGCGGCTGCGTTATCTCTCCGGTATCAACACGATCCACAATGCGGGTGGTTATTCCTGCCGCACGATGAACCATCGTCGCGGCGCGAAAATGTCGGAGCATTCCAGTGGCAATGCCATCGATGTTACGAAAATCGTTCTGAACAACGGCAAGAGCATCACCGTTCGCAAACCCGGCTTCTTCGCCTTCCGCGAAAAAGGCTTGCTCAACAGCGTGCGCTCCGATGCTTGCTCTTATTTCACCACCGTTCTCGGACCCGGCTATAACCGCGAACACGCGGATCATTTTCACTTCGATCTGATGCAGCGCCGCAGCGGTTATCGCGCCTGCAAATAGCAAAAAGCCCGGACATATCCGGGCTTTACATTATTATTCCGCAGGAACCGGCGTTGGCTGGCCGGTCTTGTCGAGCGCGACCATAACAAACTCACCATGTGTCACCAGATCCATCTCTTCGGCGAGATAACGCTGTGCCCACGCTTCAACGCGAAGCGTGATCGACGTGCGCCCAACACGCGTGATTTCAGTGTAAACACAAAGAACATCACCAATCTTGACTGGCTTCGCGAACGACATTTCGCGCACAGCCGCCGTTACAACACGCCCCTTGGCACGCTCTGAAGCGCGAATAGCACTTGCAATATCCATCTGCGCCATAACCCAACCACCGAAAATATCGCCCGCTGCGTTGGTATCATTCGGCATGGCCTGTGTACGCACGGTCAACATGCCCTTTGGCGCGTTCAAATCAATCATCAATGTTTCCTTCGATCACCTAAAAGAGTCGGGTGAATTATGCGGCAAGCCGCGAAAGACGAAAAGTGCGACATGCGCACCGCAGCCATGCGATAAAATCTATCATTTAAAAATCGAGTAAAATTACAATTATTAATCATCATAGTAGAACAAGTTTGATTCGTTAAAGTAAAAATAATAAAAAGATAGTATCCTAGATTTATATACAAATATAAGGATATTCAAATGAAAACAATAATAACATCTTCTATTGTTGCATTAGGACTTTTATTTGAAAGCAATGCCGAAGCGGCCAGCGGTTTAGCGACAGCTACTATAAATCTTCGTACCGGCCCCGGTACACAATATCAATCTATGGGACGCATCCCAAATGGCGTTGTCATTGGTGTGGCAGGCTGCACCAACGGATATGGCTGGTGCCGTGTCAATTACCGCGGTCTTGATGGTTGGGCGTCGTCCCGCTACATCGCCGTGCAAACGGGCGGCGGATATACTACCAATGATAATTTCGGTCCTTCAGCAGCAGCCATTGGCATTCCACTCATTGCTGGACTCGTAATTGGCTCGGCAATCAACAACAACAATCGCTGGGATGATGGTCCCGGCTGGGGCTGGGGGCGACGCCCCTACAATACGGGCTGGGGGCCAGGATGGGGCCCCGGTCCAGTTCGCCCGGGTCCGGGTTGGCGCGGTCCCGGTCAATGGGGGCAGCCAAGGCCACATTGGGGTGATCGTCCCGGCTGGCGTGACCATCCCGGTTACCACCCAAATTTCTACGGTCCGGGCGATCGCTGGCGTCCAAGAGGACGATGGTAGGTGACGCCTCCTGACAGCCTGATGTCAGGAGCCACACAATTCTGATAAGGGGTGCGGCGGTTTTAATCGCTGCACCCTTTTCATTTGTGCTGCGAAATTCCATATTGTGTGCATGGCCTCCTCAAAAGACAAATACACTCAGGATTCGCAAGACGAAACACGCGGCTTTGGCGAAGTGCCACAGCGCGGTTTGTCAGGCACCCCGCTTTCAGGCTCAATCTCCGATTGGGCAAAAGATATAGGTGAAGAGGCCGACAAGCCTCAGCCACAAGCCAAAGCGGCGAAGGCGCCTAAAAAGGTGCCTGAACGCAGCAAAGAATCTTCGCGTAGTTCTCGCGGGACATCTATTGGCGGCGCTGCATCAGCCAAAGAACGTGCGGCTGCTGGCCTTAATCCGGTTTCGGGCCTCGACATGAGCCTCGAAGAGGCCACGGCGCTCAACCCTACGGGCGCGACCGCGACCGTACAGGCACTGTCAGACCTGATTGAATCGGGCAATCCGCTGTTCAAGAATGGCGAGCTATGGACGCCGCACCGCCCTGCCCGACCACCCAAGTCGGAAGGCGGCATTTCGATTCAGATGGAATCGAGCTTTGAACCATCCGGTGATCAGCCAACCGCCATTCGCGATCTGGTCAGTGGGCTAGAAGATCAAGACCGCACACAGGTTCTGCTCGGCGTCACCGGCTCCGGTAAGACCTTCACCATGGCGAAGGTCATTCAGGAAACGCAGCGACCTGCGCTCATTCTTGCGCCAAACAAAACGCTGGCAGCGCAGCTTTACGGCGAGTTCAAAAACTTCTTCCCGAACAATGCTGTCGAATATTTCGTTTCCTATTACGACTACTATCAGCCGGAAGCCTATGTGGCGCGGTCTGATACGTTCATCGAAAAAGAATCGACCGTCAACGAACAGATCGACCGGATGCGCCACGCAGCGACACGCGCGCTGATCGAACGCGATGACGTGATTATCGTCGCATCAGTCTCTTGCATCTACGGTATTGGTTCCGTCGAAACCTACACCGCCATGACGTTTGAGATGAAGATTGGCGACCGTCTCGACCAGCGCCAGCTTCTCGCCGATCTCGTGGCCCAGCAATATAAGCGGCAGGACATCAACTTCGTGCGCGGCTCGTTTCGCGTGCGTGGCGATACGATTGAAATCTTCCCGGCCCACTTGGAAGATCGCGCATGGCGTATTTCGCTGTTTGGTGATGAGATCGAAACCATCGCTGAATTTGACCCGCTGACCGCCCAGAAAACCGGCGATCTGCAATCGGTCAAGATTTACGCGAATTCGCACTATGTAACGCCGCGCCCGACGCTGAATCAGGCAATCAAGTCCATCCAGAACGAACTCCAGCATCGCCTTGTTGAGTTAAACAATGCAGGCCGTTTGCTCGAAGCACAGCGCCTTGAACAGCGCACCACTTTTGACCTCGAAATGCTGGAAGCAACCGGCGTTTGTAACGGCATCGAAAACTATTCGCGTTACCTGACAGGGCGTCAGCCGGGTGAACCACCGCCGACCCTGTTTGAATATATCCCGGACAATGCGCTCGTCTTCCTCGATGAAAGCCACGTCACGGTTCCGCAGATTGGCGGCATGTATCGCGGCGACTTTAGGCGCAAGGCAACGCTGGCCGAATATGGCTTCCGCCTGCCCTCCTGCATGGACAATCGCCCTCTGCGCTTTGAGGAATGGGACGCCATGCGTCCGCAGACCATCGCGGTTTCGGCAACGCCGGGCAAATGGGAAATGGAAGAAGCTGGCGGCGTGTTTGCCGAACAGGTTATCCGCCCAACCGGCCTGATCGATCCGCCAGTGGAAGTGCGTCCTGCGAAAAATCAGGTGGATGATGTGCTGGGCGAAATTCGCGAAACCGCACGCAAGGGCTATCGCACGCTCTGCACGGTGCTGACCAAGCGCATGGCCGAAGACCTGACCGAATATCTGCACGAACAAGGCGTTCGCGTGCGTTATATGCACTCGGACATCGACACGCTGGAACGTATCGAAATTATCCGCGACCTGCGCCTTGGCGCATTCGATGTGCTGGTGGGTATCAACCTGCTCCGCGAAGGTCTTGATATTCCCGAATGCGGTTTCGTCGCCATTCTCGATGCCGACAAGGAAGGTTTCTTGCGTTCGGAAACGTCACTCGTGCAGACCATTGGTCGTGCAGCGCGTAACGTTGACGGCAAGGTCATTCTTTACGCCGACAACATCACCGGCTCCATGACGCGCGCGATGGATGAAACCAGCCGCCGTCGCGAAAAGCAGGAAGCATATAATCTGGAGCATGGCATCACGCCTGCCTCGGTGAAGAAGAATATCACGGACATTCTGAATTCCGTTTATGAACAGGATCACGTCCGCGCAGATATTTCCGGCTTTGCCGAAGAAGGCGCGATGATGGGCAACAACCTGACCGCCCATCTCGAACATCTGCAAAAGCAGATGCGTGATGCAGCTGCCGATCTCGACTTCGAGAAGGCCGCTCGACTGCGCGACGAGATCAAGCGTCTGCGTGAAATGGAACTGGCGATTTCAGACGATCCGCTGGCGCGCGAAGTGGAGCTTGAAAGCCCGGTCACGGGTCGCACCAAAGGCCGCCACAATGCTGGCCGGAAGGTTCATCGCACGGTCGATGCGGAGCCGAAAAAGTCGCTTTTCGCTAAGCCGTCGCTCGACAATATGGGTCCCGGCACGGATATGGCAAAGCCGCTTTTCCGCAAGAATACGCTGGATGAAATGACCGTCAAGCGCACGGAAAAACCAGCGGGTGCGAATGATGCGATCATCCGCCGCGAACGCGCTGGCGTCGGTTCCTATGAAGACCCGGCTGAAGCAGCCCGCAAAAAACGTCGCCCCGGCAAAACTGGCCGACCGGGGCGGTAACATCACTCAGCTTGAGGGCTGTTTACCAGCCTTCAAGCACGATCTTGCCTTTGGCCTTACCGCTTTCCAGCACGCCATGCGCTGCTTTAAGATTAACGGCATTTATTGGTGACATAACTTCCGTCACCGTCGTTTTGATTTTGCCTGCGTCGATCAGCCGTGCAACTTCATTCAGAAGTTTGCCCTGTTCATTCATATCCGCCGTTTCAAAAACCGGACGTGTAAACATCATCTCCCAATGGATTGAGACTGACTTACGTTTCAGCGGCGCGACATCAAAAGTATCGAAATCGTCAATCAAGCCGAACCGCCCCTGTGGCGCGATCAATGACACAATCTCATTGAAGTGATCCATCGTCTGCGTGGTGGAGAACACAAAAGCCGGCGCACCAATCCCCAAAGCCTCGACCTGTTGTGCCAGAGGCTTGCTATGATCGATGACATGATGTGCGCCGAGCTCTTTCACCCAATCCTGTGTTTCAGGGCGCGAGGCAGTGGCAATCACCGTCAACTCCGTCAAAGCGCGTATCAGCTGAATGGCTATTGAGCCAACACCGCCTGCTCCGCCAATAATAAGAACAGCATTGGCAGCACCTGGCACTGGCTTACGAATGTCGAGCCTGTCAAAAAGCATTTCCCACGCGGTGATTGATGTCAGCGGCAGGCCAGCAGCCTGACTGTTGGAAATCGACGCAGGCGGCGTTCCCGCAATACGTTCGTCAACCAGACCAAACTCGCTATTGGCTCCCTGTCGAATATACGAACCCGCATACCAGACTTTATCACCAATCTTGAAATTCTCTACCGCTTCACCGGTTTCAACCACAGTCCCAACAGCGTCCCAGCCCAACACTTTCCACTGGCCTGGCTCTGCCGAAACGCCTTTGCGGATTTTATAATCAACCGGATTAACCGCAATGGCTTCGACCTGCACCAACAGATCGCGGCCTTTCGCAACAGGCTTCTCCAGTTCGACATCCCGTAGTGAATCTGCGCGATCCAGTTTGCCGGCGGTTTGATAGGCAACAGCTTTCATAGTCTTTGCTCCATTTGCTATGGAACAAATATTAGACTACAATCAGAAAATGAAAATACGCACAAAAATTGCACATAGTGTCGTGTTTTGTACTTAGTATATATAGGATACTTATGACCAAGGTTAAGCATTCCCGTTTTGATTGCAGCCCCGGTTGCTCCGTTGAGGCGGCGATCGGCCTCATCGACGGTAAATGGAAAAGTGTTGTGCTATTTCATCTCCTGGATGGAACGCTGCGGTTTAATGAATTGCGACGCCAGATACCCGGCGTGACGCAACGTATGCTGACAAATCAACTGCGCGAGCTTGAAGAAGACGGCCTGATTGACCGCAAGGTCTATGCGCAGGTTCCGCCAAAGGTTGAATATAGCCTGTCGCCGCTGGGGCGCAGCATCGAGCCCATTCTGCTTGCTTTGAAAGATTGGGGAGACACCAATATCAACCGCTTCGGCAAGCAACAGCCTGCGAAAACCGCCGCCTAGAAAGCGCGGCCTTTAACAGCCGCTCCTTCTATTGCTTAGTTTACTTACCGGCACTGCCCGCCATTCGTAATGCGATAGCCGGCGCGTTCCGCTTCACAGCGGTTTGAGAATGTCTGTGTAACACTCCCTCTGCGGGCACAGACCGGCATAAATTCGCGCGTGCAAGCACCAGCGCCCGGACGACCGGGTCTATTGCCTTGGTGTGGAGGCCGCCCCGGGCGCTCACCTCCCCAGCCGGAACCCGGCCCCGTAATAGGTCTTGAACTGCACTGGCCGTTTCCAACAATCCGATAGCCATCAGCACGGGCTTGGCAGGCATTGCCAAAAGTCTTTCGCGACGAACCGCGCTCGCCACAAACCGGCGCATAAATCATCGGGCACATTTGCGGCTGTGATGGCCCCGGCCTGACTGGTGGCCGATAATCCGGCCCACCTTCGGCGACGCAGCCCGCCAGAAACATGACGCCCGCCAACACGCTCAAACAACTGATTTTATTAAGCAGCATGACTCTCTCCCTCTATTATCTGAGTGCTAAAATGGCGCAAAGATCATTTAGAGCAAGAACATATTTTGGATATTCGATCTCCACATACGAACCCATATCGACATGTCAAAAACTTGCTTTACTCTGCACTCAAGGATTTCGGGGTTTATGAGCGGAAAAACTGCATGACGCATTCGCATCTGGCTATCGCAATCATTGCGCTTTTTCAGCTTTTTTGCTGGCCGGACGCTATTAGATCCGTATTCGCTCAAAGCGAAGCTGCAGTGGAAGTCTACGGTCCGCCGATGCCGCCGAAAAAAGCGGAGCCCACTGTCACGCGCATCTGCGAACTCATTGAAGAAAGCGCAGAAAAACGCGGCATTCCAAAAGATTTTTTCGCGCGTCTTATCTGGAAAGAAAGCCGCTTTGATCATCGCGCCGTCAGCCCTGTCGGTGCGCAGGGCATTGCGCAGTTCATGCCCTATACGGCCAAAGAACGCGGACTGGCCGACCCGTTCGACATCGAACAGGCAATTCCAGCCTCGGCAGGTTTTCTGAGCGAACTAAAAGGCGCTTTCGGAAATTGGGGCTTGGCAGCAGCAGCCTATAATGCGGGTCCGGGTCGTGTTGGCAACTGGATGCGTTCTGGGGGCTTTCTGCCGCTCGAGACCGAAGATTACGTGCTAGACCTGACCGGCGCACCTGCCGATAATTTCGCAGCTGGTCAGGAGATCACCAACAGACCACTTGATGCGAAGCTAAGCTTCAGCGAGGCCTGCAAACGCCTGCCCATCGTTCGCACCGCAACAATTCCAATGTCGCGGATCAAGCCGAAGCCTTGGGGCATTCAGGTTGCGGGCAATTTCCGGCGCAGCGCCGCAGTTAATCAATGGAACCGACTGCGCAAACAATTCAGCTCCGTGCTCGCCAGTCATAACCCGGTGATCAGCCGGGTGCGCACGCCAATTGCACGCCGAGGCATCTACGCAGTTCGTATTGGGGCGGACAGTCGTGGGGAAGCGGATAACATCTGCGCTAAACTGCGTGCAGCCGGCGGCGCATGCATAGTTTTGCGTAATAAATGAGCAATTGAGCATACTATACCATAGTATGAAACGATATATTGCCTTAAGCTTGTTCTTTTTTGGTATAAAATTAGCAATATTCTGGTAATTTTTATACAAAATAACAACGATACCGTTTCAAAGATAACCAATCTCATATTTGGTGAAAAATTTGCTTGCCAAACCTCGCATCTTAGATCAGTCTTCACGTGTCCGGGCAATTTGAGTACAACGGAAGACTGGAAGAACGGCGTGCCGGAACCGCTAGAAGTTCCGGGTTGGAGATTTAATCTCCGGCAATGATCGGTTCCTTTCCTAAGTCGATAACTGCCTGCATAACCCTCTGCCGGGTGTGTGGTGCGTTCGGCAGAAGTTGTAATTCCACCGTCTCTAATCAAGCGGTGGCGCCAAGGAAAAGGAACGGATCCCATGGCACAGACCGGACAGGTCAAATTCTTCAACTCCGAAAAAGGTTTCGGATTTATCAAGCCTGATGATGGCGGCGCAGACATCTTCGTGCACATCTCTGCTGTACAGGCTTCGGGTCTGGCAGGACTTGCTGACAACCAGAAGGTTTCTTACGAAACTGAACCGGATCGTCGCGGTAAGGGTCCTAAGGCCGTAAATATCTCGGTTAATGACTAAAACCGAATTTTACTGATAAAGAATTTGATCCCCGGCTAACGCCGGGGTTTTTTATTGTCTGAACTCTAACGTGATTTCTGCCTTCAATAAGCGGAAACTCCTGTTTAAGGCCGTTACCGAATACCTGATCAGAGCGCGAAATATTACAGACTCTGCTTCTAATTTACCGGATTATGGCGCTTTCCAAGATGTCCTTACCATTGTTCAGCCTCCATTCATGTCCAAACTATTAACTTGTTATTCATGATTGAAGCAGTGTGCCGATCCGGCCCTGCACATCAAAGAGATTAAGTTGTGCCTCTGAAGGAGCGGACAATGAACAAGTTACTTAAGACAGCTATTCTGGCAGTTGCCTCTATAGCAGCAGTCTCGGCACCGCTCGCAGCGGCTTCAGCAGATTCCTGGGGTCGCCGTGGCTGGGATAATGGTGGCTATAATCGTGGTGGATGGGACCGTGGCGGCTGGGATCGCCGTCCATACAGGCATCGTGACCGTGGCGGTGATGCTGTTGCTGCTGGCGTCATCGGCCTTGCAGCTGGCGCACTCATCGGTAGCGCGCTGAGCCAGCCACAGCCAACCTACGTGCAGCCAGCACCGGTTTACGCACCACCACCACCACCGCCTGCATATTATCCAGCACCGCCAGCGCGCAGTGTGCAATATCGCGCAGGTTATGAGCCATGGAGCCGTGGCTGGTACCAGTATTGCTCCGACCGCTACCGGTCGTTCAATGCAAATACCGGAACCTATCGCGGCTATGATGGCCGGGATCATTTCTGTTCCGCAAACTAATCGGATACACGAAACAAAAAAGCCGCCTCAAAAGGCGGCTTTTTTCATAACTCAAGTAGATCAGGCATATCCGAGATCGTTCAAAAACGGATTGTTGCGGCGTTCTTCGCCGAAACGCCCACCCGGGCCATGACCGCACAGGAAGCCAATATCGTCGCCGAGCGGCAGAAGTTTCTCTTTGATCGAACGAATGAGTGCGGCATGATCGCCACCCGGCAAGTCAGTACGTCCGACTGATCCGTTAAATAAAACATCGCCAACAATCGCAAAATGCGCTTCTGGATTATAAAAGACTACATGACCCGGCGCATGCCCCGGACAATGCAGAACGTCAAACACATGACCTGCCACGGTGACTTGGTCACCATCCTCCAACCAGCGATCTGGCGTAATGTTCCGCACGCCCTCGGTCAGGCCGTATTTCAGGCCAGTCGTCACCAAATTATCGAGCAAGAACTCATCGTCTTTGTGCGGGCCGATAACATCCACACCCAGTTCATCTCTTAATTCTGATGCGCCGCCCGCATGATCAATATGGCCATGCGTAATCCAGATCGCTTCTACTTTAACATCCTGCGATGCAATCGCTTCCTTGATGCGCTCAAGATCGCCGCCCGGATCAATCACGACGCCTTTTTTTGTGTCGCCATCAAAAAGGATTGTGCAGTTCTGCTGAAATGGCGTCACCGGAACGATGATTGCCTGCAATTGTCCCATCAAAAACTCCATTCAGTCAGCATGTTCAAAAATTTCCGTCGCTCATGAGATAATGCAGCGCATCACGCTTTCAAAGGCATAAAATAAAACGGGCGACCAAAGCCGCCCGTTTCCCCTCTCACAGGAAATCAATCGGTTGTTGTCCCCACAACCGCGTTATTCAGTTAGGCTTTGCTTGCCAGCGAGTTTTTGATCAGACCGACTATTGCCGTGAGAACGAGACCGCCCACACCACCACCCGCTACCTGACCAATCACACCATTAAGAACAGAATCCAAACCGCCGCCGGATAACATCGGCAGAAGCTGACCAAGAATGACACCACCAATGCCACCGGCGACAGTATTGCCAGCAGTACCGAGGCTCAGGTTTTTAACGGCGCCGGCAATATTGCCACCGACCGCACCCGAAACAAGCTGAAGAATGATAGGCAGTAGAGATTCCATAATCGTCACCCCATCTGAGTTAAATGCCGGAATAACGCGAGTCCGACTGGCAGAATCTTGAACTGAAACTTGCCAATGTCAAACAATAAGCATCCAAATAACAAAAAAGCGGCTCTAAAAGCCGCTTTTTCTGTTTAAAACAATGTTATTCTGCCGCTATTCGCTTCGGCTGAACTTCATTTACATAGTCCTGCATAAGCAAGCTCGTAATTTCGCCGGGCGTAAAGTGATATTTGCCAATCTCTGAAACCGGCGTCACTTCCGCAGCCGTACCACACAGGAAGCATTCGCTGAAATCTGCCAGTTCTTCTGGCATGATGACACGCTCAACAACTTCGAGACCACGACGCTTGGCAAGATCAATGATCGTGCGGCGCGTAATACCGTCGAGGAAGCAATCAGGCTTCGGCGTATGCAAAGCGCCTTCTTTCACGAAAAAGACATTGGCACCCGTAGCTTCTGCCACCTGACCGCGCCAATCAAGCATAAGCGCATCGGCATAGCCTTTGGCTTCGGCTGCATGTTTGGAAATGGTGCAGATCATGTAAAGACCAGCAGCCTTGGAGCGCGAAGGCGCTGTGCGCGGGTCTGGGCGGCAATATTCTGCGATATCGAGGCGAATGCCCTTCATTTTTTCTTCAGGCGAGAAATAGCTTGGCCACTGCCAGATCGCGATTGCCAGATGAATGCTATTGTTCTGTGCGGAAACGCCGAGCGACTCTGAACCGCGCCATGCAATCGGGCGCACATAAGCATCTTCAAAACCCTGCTTTTTCAGCAGTTCACGGCAGGCATTGTCGATTTCTTCAACACTGTAAGGAATCTCAAAACCAAGAATTCGAGCCGATTCATGCAGACGCTCAGTGTGCTCTGTCAGCTTGAAAATCTCGCCGCCATAAGCGCGCTCACCTTCAAACACTGCACTCGCATAATGCAGACCATGGGTCAGCACATGCACCTTTGCATCCTTCCAGGCGACAAATTCGCCGTCCTGCCAGATAAATCCGTCGCGTTGATCGAATGGAATCGCAGCCATTTTAGCATCCTCAAAGTTGGGCTTTGTTTTCCTGTCAGCCCGTTTGGCCCTGATGGGCCTTTCCCTAGTCAAATTCAGTCAGTTAAATCGATTAACTGGCAAGCAAGTCGTGTTTTTCTTTTAGTACAATGGTATTTTACGATCATGTACACTGATTTCCGCGCAAACAATTGTGCTGAAATCAGCCAGACAAAGCATGTAAAACAAAGATATTTCCGGTAATTACGGAAAATAACGCTCGCTATTATGCATTACCGTCCTTATTGGACAGTATGTCACAGCAAACCGCGTAATTATCTCTCCTCCAACATGCCCCAGCGCAAACTTTATTCCAAAAAAACCGGCCTGCACTTACCAAAAATTATCTTGGCGATTGAGTTATGTCAACAATGCTGACATATTTATCGCAACAGGATGGAGCCTAGATGTGAATTCGACCAACGACGTGAACTATATCAGCGATCCTCTGACGTGTCGGGAGGCTGACGATCTCAACGTCATTGAACTGCTGTTCTTCTCTTATCGCGATTTCACTGCCGATCCGGACCTGATCCTCGAAAAGATTGGATTTGGCCGCGCCCATCACCGTGTGCTGTATTTTATCAATCGTAAGCCGGGCATGACGGTTGCAGAACTTCTGGATGTGCTGCGTATTACCAAGCAAAGTCTGTCACGCGTTCTCAAGCAACTCATTGATACAGGCCATGTCGTTCAGGAAACAGGCCTAGACGATCGCCGTCATCGTAAACTTTATCCAACGAAAAGTGGCCGACAGCTTGCTCTCTCGATCACTCTGCCACAGTCGCGCCGTATCGCGCGGGCATTGGAGGGAAGTCAGCCTGACGACCGGAAAGTAATTGAGCGCTTTCTTTACAACATGGTCAATCCTGAACGGCGTGTTCAGATTGATGACTTTGCAGCAGCCGAAGCAGCTGTGGAAACGCTCACATAGACGCGCCACTTTCCTGTCGTTAAGATGTAGCATGTCGGCATATTCTGTCAGGAAAACCAAAACTGGTTCACCTGATACGAGATGCTTAGAGCGCATCCCGAAAAGTGTGTAACGGTTTTCGGACAAGATGCGCGTTAAAACAAAGAGTTGAGACGCGCCGATCTGATTCAATCAGATCAAAACGCACTCTAAAATTATTGCCACGCCCACACGATTATGCGTAGGGAGACGTGGAACAGGATGGGATCTAACGACGCCATGGCTCTAGAAGAAAAGAACCTTTCAGACGACGCGCCTCATCTTCTTGTTGTCGATGATGACACCCGCATTCGTAGCCTTCTGTCGCAATATCTGACGACAAGCGGCTTCCGGGTCACCATGGCAGCCAGCGCCGCTGAAGCGCGCCGCAAGCTCGAAGGCATTGATTTCGATCTGCTGATCCTTGATGTGATGATGCCGGGAGAAACCGGCGTATCGCTGACCCGTTCGCTGCGTGAACAAAAGACCGTGCCAATCCTGATGCTGACGGCTTTGTCAGAAACAGATAGCCGCATTGATGGTCTGTCCGCAGGTGCGGATGACTACCTGCCAAAGCCTTTTGATCCGCGCGAGTTAATCCTGCGCATCAATAATATTCTGCGTCGCGGAGCTGCTCCGGCGCAACCAAAGATCGAGCAGATCGTTTTTGGTCCATATACTTTCTTCATACCGCGCCGCGAATTGAAGAAGGGCAGCGAGACAATCAAGCTGACGGATCGCGAACAGGACATCATGGCGATTTTCGCTGAACGCGCCGGTGATACAATTCCACGTCATGAGCTGACGGGAACAGATGGTGATGTCGGCGAGCGTACCATTGACGTTCAGATTAACCGTCTGCGTCGTAAGATCGAGCAAGATCCAGCAAACCCGGTTTGGCTGCAAACCGTTCGTGGTATCGGCTACAAGCTGAGCATCGAATAGAGCGGAGCGTCGCAAATTTCAGAGCGTGACCGAAAACATAAATTAGCAGAAGCGTCTGGAGTATTCTGAGACGATGACGTCCCTCTGGAGAACCCTATCGCGTTGGTTTGCGCGCCGTATGCCCAAAGGGCTGTATGCGCGTTCGCTCATCATCATCATCGCACCGATGGTGTTGCTTCAGGCGATCATTGCTTATGTGTTCATGGAACGTCATTGGCAGATGGTGACGGAGCGGCTCTCAACCGCCGTTGTGCGCGATATTTCTGCGATCATCGACACGCTGGAAACTTATCCGCAAGAACCCGGATACGACAATCTCATCCGCATTTCGCAGCAACGTCTGGGACTTAATATCTCCATCCTGCCGCCGGACCCGCTACCACCGCCGGGACCGAAGCCTTTCTTTGCCATTCTTGATTACTTCCTGAGTGAGGAAATCACGCGCCAGATCAACCGCCCCTTCTGGGTGGATACGGTCGGCGATTCCGATCTCATTGAAATCCGCATCAAACTTGAAGACAAGGTGCTACGCGTCTTTGCTCGTCGCAGTCAGGCCTACGCATCCAATACCGGCATCTTCCTGACATGGATGATCGGCACCGCTCTTGTGTTGCTAATTATCTCTATCGCTTTTCTGCGTAATCAAATCAAACCGATCCAGCAGCTTTCACAAGCAGCGGAGAGCTTTGGTAAAGGACGGCCCATGCCGGAAGGCTTCCGCCCGCATGGCGCGGAAGAAGTCCGCCGTGCCGGTATTGCGTTCATTCAGATGCGTTCGCGCATTGAGCGCCAGATCGAACAGCGCACAGCCATGCTTTCAGGCGTCAGTCACGATCTGCGAACCATTCTGACTCGCTTTAAGCTGCAATTGGCCCTTACCGGAAATGCCATTGATACCGAGCCGCTTAATCAGGATATTGCTGACATGCAGACCATGCTCGAAGGCTATCTGGCCTTTGCGCGTGGTGAAGGATCGGAAGAAGCCGCGACATATGACGTGCGCCTGCTCTGCGATAAGCTCGCCAATGAAGCGCGGTTACGCGAGCGGGGTTTCCAGTATTCGATTGAAGGCGACAGCGAAGTCAATGTGCGTCCCAACGCGTTTTCGCGTCTTGTCAGCAATCTGGTCTCCAACGCCTTTCGCCACGCGCAGAATGTCGAGCTTTCCGTAACCCACGATGATGGCTGGTTAAAAATCGTCGTTGATGATGATGGGCCGGGCATCCCCGAAGACCGACGCGAAGACGTGTTCAAACCCTTTGTGCGCCTTGATGAAGCACGCACGCAGGATTCAGGCGGTACAGGCGGGCTTGGCCTCGCTATCGCCCGCGACATTGCCAGAAGTCATGGCGGCGACATTGAACTGGAAAACGCTCCCAAAGGTGGCCTGAGAGCGATTATTCGGATTCCGGCCTAGCGCATCCCGAAAAGCTGGGGAGCCTATTTCGGATAAGATGCGCGGCAAAAAAGTGTTAAACCTTATTCAGTGCCTGTGCCACGACATAGCCAAGCGCTGTTGCTGCAAAACATGCAGCCAATGAAATGCCGACGTTTAAAAGTGCTCGTCCGGGCATTCCCGAACGCAGCAAATCAACGGTTTGCATGCTGAATGAGGAAAAAGTGGTGAAGCCACCGCAGACGCCGACGAGGAAAGCGACACGCCAGATTTCTGGCAATTCAAAGCGGCTGGAAGCAATCGTCATTGCGCCGAAAAACGCGATGGCAAAAGAGCCAATGATGTTGACGACAATGGTGCTCCAAGGCAGATCACGGCTGATCGGTGCCAGCCACAGCGAAAACCAATAGCGCAACACGCTTCCAAACGCCCCGCCAATAGCGACGACAATCGTTCCCTGCATCTGTTCATTCCAATGACGTTAAGTGCATTGAGACTGCACCTAAAAGATCAGAATAATTTGACGCCGTCTTGAACTTTTTTATCAATTGCAGCGAGAACGACCTCGCCATTTTCATCAGGGAAGCCGAGCGTCAGCACTTCGGACATAAATGGCCCAATCTGGCGCGGTGGAAAATTGACCACGGCCATGACTTGCCGACCGATCAGATCTTCCGGCTGATAGTGCTTGGTAATTTGCGCAGACGACTTCTTAATACCGATCTTGTCACCAAAATCGATCTTCAGCTTGAAAGCTGGCTTGCGCGCTTCGGGAAATGGCACCGCTTCAACGATTGTTCCCGTGCGAATATCGACCTGCTCGAAATCGGCCCAGGTAATCGTTTCAGTTCCGCTCATCTCATTCCCCCAAAATAAATCCCGGTCTCATCGACCGGGATCAAAATTCATCATGCACGTCCGACGGTTTCAAACAGAACGCTTTCCAGCGATTCACGCGCACTTACACCAGACCAGACGACAAACTGAAACGCCTGAAAATAGGTTTCGCATGCTTCCAGTGCCGCAGAAAGCAAAACTTCAACCTGACGGCTTGTCGGCTCTGCACCACCCGCAAGAAGGAGCGACTGACGATACATAATCGCGCCTTCCTGCTGCCAAAGGTCAAAATGGCCCATCAGAAGCTTTTCATTGATGAGCGACAGCAACCGCATCACTTCATTGACGCGAGGTTCAGCAACCTTGATATCAAAGGCACAGGCCAGATGCAGCGCTTCAAAATCCTCCATCCAGGAGAACGAGATATGGTAGTCAGTCCAGTTACCCGCTACCGAAATTGCAATTTCGTCGTCGCCAGTCCGCTCGAACGTCCAGTCGTTTGAATTCGCAACATGCTCAATCACATCCACCGGATGCGCGTCGCGTGCAAATTCAAGCTCAAGAAGGCTCATGTCCGTTTCCTGTTCTGCGAAGCGCCTCGAAAGGCACTTCCAAATTCCCGGCGCGCAAGTCACTGCTCGCCCGCGCCTCGCCCCGCACAAGACCAAGTGCAGAAAAAAGACACGAATTGATCGGTCGAGGAATCGACATGCTTTAAAAACATGCAACGCCTCAATGGCACACGCACATACGCAACTGATACTGGAAAGCAGCCTGAAGACGCGAAAACTAAAACTACAGCCCCTCGCCGCTGCCTACATGACCACATTACGAATCATGTAGTGTTTTCAGTCTATTGATGCTGAATCTGAACGCCAGCCCCTTTTGTCGAAAGAGGCATTAAAGCATGTGGAAATATGAGAAGGGCAGGTCGGAACCCCTGCCTTAAGCGACTCTAAGACAAGGGTTTTTGGCAGTTACAGCCTGTTAATAAAAAATTATGAATTATCTTTGGATTTCGCTGCTGCCACAGAGGTTTTTGCCGTTTTCGCAGTCGAATCAACTTCAAATTTAGCAAGACGCGCTTCAAGTGCTTCGATTTTGACAAGCAGAGCGGCGTTTTCGGCGCGTGCTTTGATCGCCATTTCACGCACTGCTTCGAAGTCTTCGCGCTGCACAACATCAAGCGTGTTGAGCACGCGTTCGCTCTGCGAGCGCAAAGCAGTCTCGACTTCGCGGCGCACACCTTGCGCAGCGCCTGCCGCATCCGTCACAAGCTTTGCGAGTTCATCGAGAACCCGGTTCGATCCGCTGGTCATAGCTTTATTCCCTATTTCGATACGGTCTTGTTGAAAACCTCAATTTGAAATAGGGCCGTCTCGGTTCTGATGCAAGTGAAGCTGTATAAACGTGATGACTTGACCACTCAGATATCGTCGCGCATGGTCCGCCGGAAAATGGAGTTATTGAATTATGGAGACTTTGCAGTCTGCCTCTGGCCTCGCCTTTCCGAATATCGATCCGATAATCTTTTCGATCGGCCCGTTTGCCGTGCACTGGTATGGGCTGGGCTATGTCATCGGCATCATGTTCGCATGGTGGTATGGCAAGAAGCTGCTTCGTAACCATCGCCTGTGGGCCAACAACCAGCCGCCAATGAAGCCAGAAGCGCTGGATGACTTTGTCATTTGGGCAGCGCTCGGCGTGGTGATCGGTGGACGTCTTGGCTACGTACTGTTCTACAATCCCGCTTATTACTTCTCCAACCCACTGGCCATTCCAGCTGTGTGGGACGGTGGCATGTCGTTCCATGGCGGCATCTTAGGCACCACAATTGCGATGATCTGGTTTGCACGCTCACGCGGCGTCAAAGTCTGGAGCATGTTCGATACGGTTGCCGCTGGCGTTCCTGTCGGCCTTGGCGTTGTGCGCGTTGCAAACTTCATCAATGATGAACTGTGGGGCCGCGTCAGTGACGTGGCATGGGCTGTGCGCTTCCCGAATGGCGGTGGCCTGCCACGTCATCCAAGCCAGCTCTATGAAGCATTCCTCGAAGGCTTTGTTCTATTCTTCGTTCTGCTCCTGCTGGTATGGGTTGGCAAAAAATTGAAAGCGCCGGGCTTTATCGCGGGCACATTTGTTCTGGGCTATGGCCTCAGCCGTATTGTCGTTGAGTTCTTCCGCGAACCCGATGCGCAGCTTGGTTATCTATTCGGCGGATGGCTTACTATGGGCATGATCCTGTCGCTGCCAATGGTCATCATCGGACTTTGGGCCATGTGGCGCGCCAACAGAGCCGCAGCAAAACATGCCTGAGGCAACGCTTAAAGAGCGGGTGAAACGACTGATCGGCACCACGGGGCCGATCAGCGTGGCCGACTATATGGCCGCGTGCCTTGGTGATCGCGAGGCTGGCTATTACACGACGCGCGAACCTTTCGGGCGCGATGGTGATTTCATTACCGCTCCCGAAATAAGCCAGATGTTCGGCGAACTGATTGGCATATGGTGTGTCGGCGTATGGGACGCACTTGGACGCCCAACCGATGCAGTGCTTTGCGAAATCGGTCCCGGTCGTGGCACATTGATGAGCGATATGCTGCGCACGATTGCAAAGCTTGCGCCACAAATGGCAGCATCTGTTCGTGTTGCCATGGTCGAAACCAGTCCACGTCTAATAGAAAAACAGAAAGAGAAGCTTGCTCCTCTTAATACTTCTGTCGAATGGTTTGAACGCTTTGCCGATATTCCAAACGGGCCACTGATCCTCGTTTCCAACGAACTGTTCGACGCAATCCCTTTCAGGCAATTCGTGAAAGCCAATGGCCGCTTTGTGGAACGATTGATCGCGCTTGATGAACAAGACGAGTTTCAGTTTGTCAGCGGCGCTGCAGGCATTGATGCGGCACTCCTGCCCACAAAACATCAGACAGTACCCGAAGGCGCCATTTTTGAAGCAGCGCCAGCCCGAACCGCATTAATGCAGGAAATCGCGCAACGCATTACCGCGACGCTTGGTGCAGCACTCTCCATCGATTACGGCCACCTACAATCAGGCTTTGGCGACACGCTGCAAGCCATGCTGAAACATGCCTATGATGATGTATTTGCCCACCCCGGAGAGGCAGACCTAACCAGCCATGTCGATTTTGACATGCTGGAAAAAACCGCGCGCCATTGCGGCTGCAAAACCGCAACCATGACCCAAGGCGATTTTCTGCTCGCCATGGGCCTCATCGACCGCGCCGGTCGTTTGGGCGCAGGACGCGACGAAACCTTCCAACATAAAATTCGCGAAGATGTCGAACGATTGGCATCACCCGATCAGATGGGAACGCTGTTCAAAGTGCTGGCCATTAGCGACCCAAAGACAACCATCTTTCCATTCGATAAGGCCTAACAAAGGCAACCGTCAAAAAGCTGCGATTGACAAGCAAACCAGCCTCCCCCACCATCCAGCCGTTTTGAAAAGAGAAAATCCATGACCGATAAGCCGCAACCGCTTCGCTCCCCTCTGCTGGATGGCCCTGCCGGAACAAACGGCAAGCGCATTGCGCATGGTTTTTTCACACGCAAGGGCGGAGTATCTGGCGGCATCTATGCAGGTTTGAATGTCGGCAGCGGTTCCAATGACGTGCCGGAACTGGTCACCGAGAATCGCCGACGCGTTGCTGAAACGCTTGGCGTTGCATCCGATCACCTAATGACAGTGCATCAGGTCCACTCGCCTGATGTGGTTTATGTAACCGAGCCGTTAAGCACGCCGCGCCCGAAGGCTGATGCGATGGTGACCAATATTCCGGGCATTGCACTTGGTGCTTTGTCGGCAGATTGCGGCCCGGTTTTGTTTGCAGATCATGAAGCAGGTGTTATCGGTTCTGCTCATGCCGGTTGGCGCGGCGCTTTCACCGGCGTTCTCGAAAACACCATTGACGCTATGATGGAACTTGGCGCAAAGCGCGAAAACATTATCGCTGTGCTTGGACCGACAATCGGACCTGACAATTATGAAGTCGGACCGGAATTCTATGCAGAATTTACCAGCAAAGACGCATCTTTTGCCAAGTATTTTCAGCCTTCCGATAAGGAAGACCACAAGCTTTTCGATCTCTGGACCTTCATCACCGACCGCCTGACTGCCGCAGGCGTGAAAGCTGATGCGCTGCGTCAGTGCACCTATGCCAATGAAGACCAGTTTTATTCCTACCGGCGCACAACGCATCGCTCTGAGCCGGATTACGGTCGCCAGATTGCGGCAATCGCCATTGTAGAAGATTAAGGAGAACCGCATGGCCCTTCACTTCGAGCCGGAAGAATTCGCCGCACGTCGCGACCGCTTGATCCTGAAGATGGAGGAAGAAAAACTGGATGCAATCCTGCTGTTTGCGCAGGAGAGCATGTATTGGCTCACAGGCTACGACACATTCGGCTTCTGTTTTTTCCAATGTCTCGTGGTCAAGGCCGATGGGTCTACCGTTTTGATGACGCGCTCTGCCGATCTGAGACAAGCGCGTCACACATCGAACATCGAGAATATCGTGGTCTGGACGGATCGCGACAACGCAAACCCGGCAATCGACTTACGCAATATTCTCACAGAGCTTGACCTGCTGGGCACACGTATCGGTATTGAATATCAGACACATGGCCTGACAGGAGCTAATGCCCGCAAGCTCGATGAACAATTGCAGAGCTTCGCTAAACTCTACGATGCGTCTGGCATGGTGGACAGGCTGCGTCTGCTGAAAAGCCCGGCTGAAATCACCCTCACCAAACGCGCAGCGGAACTCAGCGATGATGCACTGGATGCAGCCTTAAAACTCACCAAAGCCGGCGCCAGCGAAGCTGACATTCTAGCCGCCATGATGAGCGCCAATTTTGCAGGTGATGGCGACTATCCTGCCAATGAATATATCATCGGCTCCGGTGCCGACGCCCTTCTGTGCCGCTATAAATCCGGTCGCCGGACACTCTCCGCCAACGACCAGCTGACGCTCGAATGGTCTGGCGTGTTTCGCCACTACCATGCACCCATGATGCGCACCGTCATTATCGGCGAGCCGAAACCAGAACATCATCAACTCTACAATGCAGCACGCGAAGCGCTGGAAGCCGTCGAACAAGCCATGACACCGGCCTCCACCTTTGGCGATGTGTTTGACGCGCATTCTCGCATCATGGAAGCGCACGGCCTCACCCGCCATCGGCTAAACGCCTGCGGCTATTCTGTGGGTGCTCGTTTTGCGCCATCTTGGATGGACCCGCAAATGTTCTATTCCGGCAATCCTGAAAGCATCCAGCCGGATATGACACTGTTTGCCCATATGATCATCATGGATTCAGACACACAAACCGCCATGACTTTGGGCCAGACTTATCTCACCACAAATGGTGCGGCACTGCCACTTTCACGGCATTCGCTGGATATGCCCGTCATTCCCTAGAGATGATTGTCAAGTGAGCCGGGATGAGCGATAAACTCCGTTCACAGTGCAGGAGTGGTCTGCGCTTACTGGAGAATGAAGCTGAACATGAACAAGGCTCATCTTTCAATATTGCTGTTACTGACAGGACTGCTAACCGCGTGCAACAGCACGGAATCCGCATTGAATGTGCAGGGCTCCAATCAGCAACCCGCACAAACCACCCAAAATACAACGACGCCAACACCTGCCCAGCCAGCAGCAACGACGCCAACTCAAACAACAACCCCCGCCACAACACCGGCACGCACCGCGTCTCTCAAGCCGGGCAAGCTTTACATAGCGCCGATCATCGGCGCGCCGGTCAATGTCGTGACGCCCCTCACCCACCGCATCAATGACGATGCGCGCGCCAAAGGTGTTGAGCTTGCAGGCAATGGCGGGGCGGATGCTGCCTATGTTATGAAGGGCTATTTCTCGGTTCTCTCCGAAGACAACCAGACCACTATTCTCTATGTCTGGGATGTTATGGATGCCTCTGGTAATCGTCTGCATCGTATTCAGGGACAGGAAAAAGTGCCGGGCGCAGCGGCAGACTCATGGAGCGTTGTGCCCCCTTCTGCCATGCAATCCATCGCCGATAAGACCATGCAGGAATATTCGAGCTGGCTTGCGGCAAATCGCGCATGAAAAATCAGTTATCTGGCAAAAGACTGAAATCTTTTGCTGAATCAACGGTGCCCGCCTGTGGGAAAGCACTTCGAGAAGGCTTTTTACCGCAATTGTGACCTCACAGGACTTGCAATGACGGTGACTCTTTGCAATAGGCCGCTCATTCGAGAAAACCTTGAAAGCTGCGGCACTTGACACTTTGTGAAAGAGTACGCGGCTTTAAAGTTTTTAAAGGATGACAAAGCGAAGCTGGACCTGTTTCCGTTTCGCTTGAAATCAGAGATCACGTCCGTTTCACGGACTTTTTGCGACAGAACGAAACTGCTCCGGCTTCAGAGGCAAAAAGAATGAAACTTTTCGCAGGCAATTCCAACCGGGTTCTTGCTGAATCCGTTGCTAAACATCTCGACATTCCGCTTGGCAAGGCCACTGTGCGCCGCTTCGCTGATCAGGAAATCTTCGTAGAGATTCAGGAAAACGTGCGCGGCGAAGACGTATTCGTTTTGCAATCGACCTCCTATCCAGCAAACGACAATCTGATGGAACTGCTGATCATGATCGACGCCTTCCGTCGTTCATCGGCACGCCGCATCACTGCCGTTCTGCCTTACTTCGGCTATGCCCGTCAGGATCGTAAGCCCGGACCACGCACGCCAATCTCGGCAAAGCTGGTTGCCAACCTCATCACCGAAGCCGGTGCAAACCGCGTTTTGACGCTTGATCTGCACGCAGGTCAGATTCAGGGCTTCTTCGACATTCCAACCGATAACCTCTATGCGGTTCCGGTCATCGCGCGCGATGTGAAAGCCAATTACGCCACCGGCAATTGCATGGTTGTTTCGCCAGACGTTGGCGGTGTGGTTCGTGCCCGTTCGCTCGCAAAGCGCATCGATGCACAGCTCGCAATCGTTGATAAGCGTCGTGAACGTCCGGGTGAATCGGAAGTCATGAACGTTATTGGTGACGTAACCGGCAAAGATTGCCTGCTGTTCGACGACATAGTTGATTCCGGCGGCACGCTCTGCAATGCGGCAGAAGCTCTGCTTGCCAAGGGCGCAAAGAGCGTTACTGCATACATCACGCACGGTGTTTTGTCGGGTGGCGCTGTTGCCCGTATCGCTTCGTCAAAGCTGAAAGAGCTGGTCATCACTGACTCTATCCAGCCAACAACAGCGATCAACGACGCGCATAATATCCGCGTCCTGCCGATTTCCGGTCTGATCGGCGAAGCGATTGCACGCACCGCGGCTGAAGAGTCGGTTTCAAGCCTGTTCGATTAATCTAATCAGAATACCAAGACATGCCGCAAGCAATAGCACCAGCGGCATGTTGAGCTTCAAGACGATAAGCAATAATGCCGCCGCGCCTGCGATCAGGACGGCGGCATTGTCTATTGTGCTGACATCTGGCAGCGGCAGACTGAAAACGCCGATCTGATGATCGACCACTTTGCCAAACAGCACATGCAGTGAAAACCAAAGCGCCAGATTGGCAATCACACCAACAACCGCAGCAGTGATCCCGCCAAGCATGGCAGACAGCCAGCGTAGTTGCCGCAAGCGCTCCACAAACGGCGCTCCCGCAAGTATCCAGAGAAAGCACGGCACAAAAGTAAACCAGAGCGCAATCAGCCCTCCGAACAAGCCCCCGACAAGCGGCGGCAGACCGGACAGATTGGCTGCACCCACAAAGCCGACAAAAACAAGCACGAGGATCAATGGCCCCGGCGTCGTTTCAGCCAGTCCCAACCCAGTCAGCATCTCGCCGGGTTGCATCCAGCCAAAGTGATCCACCGCTTGCTGCGCGGTATAGGAAAGCGCTGCATAGGCACCGCCAAAGGTCACAGCAGCCAGCTTTGAGAAAAATGCGGCTTCTGCGGTGAACACATGGGTACTGCCAAAGACCATATAAAGCGCAATGAGTGGCACCAGCCACAGCCCGCCCCAGATCAGGGTTTGCAGCGAAAACTCGCGAAACGCATTGGGCACAGCTTGCGCGACACTAATGCTCGCTGCTCCACCTCGCAGCCAATGACGCAATCCACCCGCAAGCGCTGCCAGCACCACGACAATCGGAAATGACAGTTTTAGAAAGGCGATTGCAATGAAAGCGGCAATTGCCACCGCATAAGAAAAGCCGGAAGCCAGTGTGCGCTTTGACATCCGGTAAAGCGCTTCAAACACAATGGCCAGCACCGCCGCTTTGAGGCCGAACAAAAGTCCCGCAACAATGTCGACATGGCCGAAGGCAACATACAGTGCTGACAAAGCCAGCATAACCACAGCACCCGGCAGAACAAACAACAGCCCGGCCAGCAACCCGCCACGCCAGCCTTTCACCGTCCAACCCGCATAGGTCGCAAGCTGCATAGCTTCCGGCCCGGGCAATAACATGCAGAAGTTCAGCGCATGAATCAGTCGCTCCTGATCCATCCAGCGCTTTTCATCGACCAGAACCCGCTGCAGCATAGCAATTTGCGCAGCCGGTCCGCCGAACGACAAAAGCCCGACTTTGCCAAAAGTGATAAATAACTCTCTGAAATCAGGCTGCGGCTGTGTTGTCATTCTTGCTCTCTGTAAAATCCTCCCAGCAGTTGCCGAGGATCATTACAGTTTCATGACAGTTTGCACAGAAGCGCTTTATTCCGCAGCCGTCGCTTCATCCGCCTGATCATCCGGCGCGTTTGGATCGCCCGGTGCGGTCTCGCATTGAAGATCAGGGAAATTGACGATACGCAAGCCTTTGAAGTCATTGCGCACTACCAACAATCCACGTTCCTCAAAATAGGTCAGCAAGCGTCGGGCACGGCTCAAGGAATGCGTACCATAAGCACGCGCGAGTGCCGCATCCGAAGGGCAAGTCGCCCCTGTCACCGCCGCCTGTGCGACAATCAGAAACACGCCCTGAACATCATCTGTGAGGCTTTCAGAAAGTGCCAGCGCCTTCTGCCATGTCTCGCCGGTTGCCACATCGCTCTCAATGCTTGCTTGCGCAACGGCAAGGCGACGGCGGAACGCAGGCAAAGCCAGCGGTTCACCCGGAACGCGATGAATGCGACAGCGCACCAGAAAGTCCTGATAAAGCACCGCAACTGAACGGAAGGACGCCTCAGGATCATCAACGATCTCGCGCATCACCTTTTCAAGCAGGCTATCGCGCTCCGCCTCGATTATTCCGGGGAACAATGGCGCTTCGACAGGTTCCGCTTCCGGCCTTGGCTTTGCCACCTGTGCGAGAATTTCAGCCGTTGATGGTGCCGGAGGCGGCGGCGGCGTGCGACGCACAACCGTGCGGATTTCCTGCGGCGCAGGCGTGAAAATCAGATCGCGCGCATCTTGCGGTGCGTCAGGCAATGGCATGAGCTTTGGCGACGACGAGCGCGCAGAGGTTTCGACTTTGCCAATTTTAATCGGCAAGGGGCGACGCGACAAAGCAGGTCCAAGGGCAATGAAATGACCGCGCTGCAGATCGCGGAACTGTTCCGCCTGCTTGCGTTCCATCCCGAGGAGATCAGACGCACGCGCCATATCAATATCAAGGAAAGTACGGCCCATCAGGAAGTTCGACGCTTCAGCAGCAACATTCTTCGCAAGCTTTGCAAGACGCTGCGTGGCGATCACACCCGCAAGGCCGCGCTTACGGCCACGGCACATCAAGTTTGTCATAGCGCCAAGCGAGAGCTTGCGCGCTTCGTCTGACACTTCACCTGCAGCAGCGGGCGCAAAGAGCTGAGCCTCGTCAACCACCACCAGCATCGGATACCAGTAATCGCGCTCGGCATCGAACAGACCGCCAAGGAAAGCTGCGGCGGCACGCATCTGCTGCTCGACGTCCAGACCTTCAAGGTTCAGCACCACAGAAACGCGATGCTGGCGAATGCGGCTTGCAATACGCGTGAGTTCTGCTTCCGAACGCGCAGCATCGACAACCACGTGGCCATGAAGATCAGCAAGCGTTACGAAATCGCCTTCCGGATCGATGATGCATTGCTGCACCCATTGTGCGCTCTGCTCAAGCAGACGGCGCAGAAGATGCGACTTGCCGGACCCTGAATTGCCCTGCACGAGAAGGCGGGTTGCGAGAAGCTCTTCAAGATCAAGCATGGCCTGCTTGCCACCACCAAGCGCCGCTGCCGAGGCAGAACCGCTTCCAGCAACAGAACCCATGTCGATACCGACCTGCATCTCGTTTCCTTTGTTTCATAAATGAAATAGCGACTCGCAATACAAAGGCGGTCGATCGGCCATCCGCTTAACATTTTTGACGCGACCAATGCCACCCGTTAAGACAAAAGCCCACAGAAGCTGTGGAACGGGTTGCATGAAAAGCCCCTTTGTTCTATAGCACCGCCATCCGCGTAGACACCCTTGGAGGCAACGCGGAATGGATCGGTCCGGTCTTTCACCTTGTGGAAGGCATTACGGGCTGTTTCATGTTGTTTGTTGGAGCATGATCCCGAAAAGTGGAAACCGGTTTTCGGACAAGATCATGCTAATAAAACCGGCAGGCGACACTCCAGTAACTTTGAAAGGTAATGCCATGAGCGATACTTACGTGCTCAAGGCCGATCTGCGCAGCCGGGTTGGTAAGGGGTCCTCCCGCGAACTTCGCCGCAACGGCCTAATTCCTGCAGTCATCTATGGCGACAAGCAGGAACCAATCTCGATTGCTGTTTCCTATAAGGAAGTTTACTACAAGATCCACGGCGGCGGCTTCAAAACCACTGTTGCTACGATCGAAGTAGACGGCAAGAAGATTCAGGTTCTCCCTAAGGACTACCAGCTGGATCCAGTTCGTGACTTCCCACAGCATGTTGACTTCCTCCGCGTTTCCGCGAAGTCGGTTGTCCATGTTAACGTTCCTGTTCACTTCAAGAACGAAGAAGCAGCACCGGGCATCAAGCGCGGCGGCGTTCTGAACATCGTTCGTCACGAGGTTGAACTGATCGTTCCAGCAAACGCAATTCCAGAAGCTCTGGAATTCGACCTGACCGGTCTCGAAATCGGCGACTCGGTTCACATTTCGGCTATCAAGCTGCCGAAGGGTGCAACTGCTGCCATTCAGGATCGCGATTTCACGATTGCTACCATTGCTGCACCTGCCGGCCTCAAGTCGGAAGAAAATGCAGAAGGCGAAGCAACGGACGGCGAATAATCGCTTTCGGCATAAGAGGGTCAGAAAACCATGCTGCTCATCGCAGGACTTGGCAATCCCGGCCCTCAATATGCGCGTAACCGACACAATATCGGTTTTATGGCGGTGGATGAAATATTCCGCCGCCATAGATTTTCCAACTGGCAGAAGAAGTTCAAAGCCGAGATCGCCGATGGCGTGATTGATGGCGAAAAAGTGCTTCTCATCAAGCCAATGACCTTCATGAACCTTTCTGGCCAGTCGATTGGCGAAGCCATGCGCTTCTACAAGCTGACCTCTGCCGATCTCGTTGTGATTTATGACGAGCTTGATCTTGCGCCTGCAAAGCTGCGCATCAAGACTGGCGGCGGCTCTGGTGGTCATAACGGCATCAAATCTATTGACGCGCATGTGCAGACGTTCGACGGCGGTAAAGACTATCGCCGTATGCGTCTTGGCATCGGGCATCCCGGCGCGAAGGAACTGGTGCACAATTACGTCCTTGGCGATTTTGCTAAGGTCGATAGTGAATGGCTGGATAAGTTGTTCGGCGCCATTTCCGACAACATTAGCTTACTCGCTAAAAAAGAAGACAACAGCTTCATGAACCGCGTAGCGGTTGCTATGGGCGACGGCAATCAGCGTCCCAGTGGGTTCAAGGCTGATCCTGCACAAGCAGCAAAAGCACCGCCAAAAGCACAGAGCCACATTCGACAGGCGCGTCAGAACGCAGCCAAGCCGAACATTCCGGCAAGCGGCCCAATGGCTGAAATGCTGAAAAAGCTGCTCGGCAAGAAGGACTAAACCATGAGCGATGTCGTTTACATGTTCGCCATGAGTCTCGATGGCTTCATTGCCAATGATGACGGCAGTTTTGACTGGCTGGAACAATTTCCGCCGGACGATGGCTTTGGCTTTGGCTTCGATGAATTCATGAGCGGCATCACTGGGATAGTCATGGGGCGCGAGACATTTGATGTTGTCGGCTTGGTACCGGAATGGCCTTATGGCTCGCTGCCAGTCGTCGTTGCAACCCATCAGACATTCGACAATTTGCCAGCAAATACCGTCACGATGGCTGGTACGCCGGATGAACTGATCGCGAAGTTGCAAGCCATGGGAGCGGATGGCCCTATATGGCTCATGGGCGGCGGCGATCTGGCGCGGCAATTTCTCGATGCCGGACTGCTTGACATCATCGATATAGGAACTATTCCGGTCATACTGGGAAGCGGCAAACCGGCTTTCAAAAAATCATCACGCCACTGGCTGGAGTTGCAATCCGCCAAGGCGCTTCATAATGGCGCCGTGCGCTCAATTTACCGCGTCAAGCGATAAGGGACGAATATCATGGGTTTCAAATGCGGCATCGTCGGTCTGCCTAATGTTGGCAAGTCCACGCTTTTCAACGCTCTGACCAAGACGGCAGCAGCACAGGCTGCAAACTATCCATTCTGCACCATTGAGCCAAATACGGGCGAAGTGGCGGTGCCTGACCCACGCCAGAGTGGCATTGCAAAAATTGCAGGCTCGAAGGAAATTATTCCGACCCGCATCAACTTTGTTGATATTGCTGGTCTCGTACGCGGCGCCTCGAAGGGCGAAGGTCTGGGCAATCAGTTCCTCGCCAATATCCGCGAAGTCGATGCCATCGTGCATGTTCTGCGTTGTTTTGTAGACGACGACATTACGCATGTTGAAGGCCGTATCGACCCTGTATCGGACGCTGAAACCGTTGAAACAGAACTGATGCTGTCGGATCTTGAAAGCATTGAACGCCGCATCGTGCAGATCCGTAAGCGCGCTTCGTCGAAGGACAAGGAAGCAACGACGGTTCTGCCGGTGATGGAACAGGCACTGGAACTGCTGCAAAATGGCAAGCCGGTTCGCTTGATGCTTAAAGATATTGCGCCAGACGATCTGCTGATCCTCAAGGGCTTGAACCTGCTGACCTCAAAGCCAGTGCTTTATGTCTGCAATGTTGCCGAAAGCGACGCAGCGAAAGGCAATGAGTACAGCGCTGCTGTCGAAAAAATGTCCAACGAACAGGGTGCGCAGAGTGTCATCATCTCGGCAGCTATTGAAGCCGAAGTCGCTCAGCTCGCTGACGAAGAAGCCAAAGAATATCTCGACGCCATGAACCTTGAAGAGCCGGGTCTCGACCGCCTCATTCGTGCGGGCTACAAGCTTCTTGACCTGATCACCTATTTCACGGCAGGACCGAAGGAAACCCGCGCATGGACTATCCGTCGTGGCACCAAGGCTCCGGGCGCAGCTGGCGTCATCCATACGGATTTCGAGCGCGGCTTCATTCGTGCGCAGACAATTGCGTATGAAGACTACATCAAGTTCAATGGTGAAGTCGGCGCAAAGGAAGCAGGGAAAGCGCGGGACGAAGGCAAGGAATACATCGTCCATGACGGCGATGTGATGCTGTTCCGCTTCAATACCTGATAAAACAAAGGCCGCTACAAAATAGCGGCCTTTTTTCTACGCATGTCTCCCAAAAGTGGGAACCGCCTTCGCGGGGAAATCAGTCCACTGGACTGATATTCTAATCCCGCTACGATGGGATTAAGACATGCGCAGGCAAAGAAACAGAGCGGCCTTCGCCGCTCTGGTGGGAGGAGACCGGATTGACTGACAAGACGCCTAAATATGCGTATGAAGATTTCACGCAAGGACTGAAGCTTCCCTTCGGTCCGCGCACTCTCACCAAAGAAGAGATTATCGAATTCGCCCGTGAGTTCGATCCGCAGCCTTTTCATCTTGATGAAGAAGCAGGCAAGGCAAGCGTCCTTGGAGGCCTCGCTGCTTCGGGCTGGCATACAGTGTCGCTTTTCATGCGCATGGTCTGGGATGCCTATCTCAAAGATTCGACTTCACAAGGCAGCCCCGGCATCGAATTCAACCGCTGGAAGCGACCAGTGCTAGCAGGCGACACACTGAGCGGCTGCTCAACAGTACTTGATCGTCGCCGCTCTAAATCCATACCGAATGTCGGATTCCTCACAGTCCATAACGAGATCGTCAATCAGCGTGGCGAGGTGGTTTGCGAGCTTCAGCATACGGCCATGGTCGGCCTTCGCAATCCTGAGCGCGAAGGAGATGCCGCATGAGTTTTATCGAAGACCATCTCGGCGAAGAACTTTCCATCGGCAGCTATACATTCACCGCAGAAGAAATCATTCACTTCGCCTCAAAGTTTGACCCGCAGCCGTTTCATCTAGATGCGGAAGCGGCCAAGAATAGCGTACTCGGCGGCCTCTGTGCATCGGGCTGGCATACAACGGCAGTGTTCATGAAGCTCAATGTGGCATCCATCGTTGAGGCAACCAAAGATGCGATGAAGCTCGGCGAGGTCCCGCCGACATTTGGCCCCTCACCCGGCTTTGAGAACCTCAAATGGCTACGTCCGGTCTATGCTGGTGATACAATCACCTACAAGCGAACGGTCCATTCTGTACGTCCGCTTGGATCGCGTCCCGGCTGGTCGATGCTTAACATGAGCAGCACCGCGTACAACCAAAACGGCAACAAGGTTTTGTCATTCGACAATGCCGCTATGGTGAAGCTGCCCGCTTAACAAAAAAGGCCCGGAGCAATTCCGGGCCGTTTTTCTGCGGGTTTTTGCGACTCAATCGCCTTCGAATTCCACAAGCGTACGCACCGGGACGCCAAGTGCTTCGAGCTTCTTGCGTCCGCCAAGGTCCGGCAGATCAATGATGAAGCAGGCCGCAACGATGTTGGCACCCATCTGCAAAAGAAGCTTCGCCGCAGCTTCGGCGGTGCCACCAGTTGCAATCAGATCATCGACCAGAATGATACGCTCACCCTTCTCGATGGCATCGCGATGCATTTCCATTTCATCAATGCCATATTCAAGGCTGTAAGCAATCCGCACGGTATCGCGTGGCAGTTTACCCTTTTTGCGGATCGGCACAAAACCCGCCGAAAGCTGATGCGCGATTGCGCCGCCGAGAATGAAACCGCGTGCTTCAATTCCTGCGACCTTATCGACCTTGTTACCAGCAAAAGGATAAACCAATTCATCAACCGCACGACGGAACGCCTGTGCGTCACCCATCAGTGTGGTGACATCACGGAACTGGACACCCGGCTTAGGATAATCAGGAATTGTTCTGATCGCGTCTTTCAAAGTGGTTTTGAGCGTCGATTCCATTTTCAGTCCTTTCAGAGGAGAAGCTTATGGCTTCGGCCCAATCATTGTATTGCCCACTCTTCAACCACGATATGGAGAGCGCGCCAAGCGGCTTCCCGTTCTTTTGAGCAACTTGTGATACTCATCCAACAAAAAGGGCGCCTCGCGGCGCCCTTTTCAACAGTCTGATTGATCAATCAGTGCTTTACATTCGACCAGATCGAACGCTTGGCGATGTAAACAAGGCCCGCAAACAGGATCAGAAAAATAATGACCCTAAAGCCGGTCTTCTTACGCTGCTCCAGATGCGGCTCAGCAGCCCACATCAGAAATGCCGAAACGTCATGCGCATACTGGTCAACCGTTTGTGGCGAGCCGTCATCATAAGTCACCTGATCATCGCTTAGCGGCTTAGCCATGGCCAGCGACTTACCCGCAATGAAGTAAGGGTTATAATGGGTGCCTTCAGCAACCTGCATACCTGCTGGCGGCTGTTCATCATAGCCGGTCAAAAGCGCGTGGATATAATCCGGTCCAGCTTCGGCATATTGCGTGAATATGTCGAAGATGAACGTCGGGAAGCCACGTTCCACTGCACGCGCCTTGGCAATCAGCGAGAAGTCTGGCGGCGCCGCACCATTATTGGCAGCGGCAGCAGCATTCACGTTCGGAAATGGCGACGGAAAATGGTCTGTCGCAATAGCCTTACGGGTGAACATTTCACCATCTGCATTCGGACCGTCTGTAACTTCATATTCCGCAGCAAAAGCCTTCACCTGATCCGGCGAATAACCAAGCGCTTCCAGATTGCGGAAAGCGACAAGGTTCATCGAATGACAGGCAGCACACACTTCCTTATAAACCTTAAGACCGCGCTGAAGCTGTCCCTTGTCATAAGTACCGAATGGGCCTGAAAAGCTCCAGCTTTCCTGCTTTGGATGATGGATAGGATAATGCTCAGGTTCCCCCTCGCCGCCACCGGCAGCAAATGCACCACCCATCGTCACACCGAGTGCCACCAGCGGAGCAATACCGAAAGCAGCGAAACTCTTGAGGATGTTTTTCATTGTTACGTCCTTCATCTCGCGCTTCAGCCTTTGATTTCCACTGGGGTAATCTCAGCCTTGCTTTCGCTCTTCTCAAGCACTGCCTCGGTAATCGAGTTCGGCAGGCGCTTCGGCTTTTCAACCAATCCAAGGATCGGCATGATGACGATGAAGAATGCGAAGTAGTAAAGCGTGCCAAACTGCGCCAACAGCGTGTATGTGCCTTCCGCAGGACGCGAACCCAACCAGCCAAGGAAAATCGCGTTGATCACGAACAGCCAGAAGAACAGCTTGAACCAAGGACGGTAAACAGCCGAGCGCACCTTCGATGTATCGAGCCATGGCACGACAAACAGGATCGCAATCGAACCAAACATCACCAGAACGCCACCAAGCTTAGAGTCGATCGGGCCAATGTTGAAAGTAATCGCACGCAGCATCGCGTAGAAAGGCAGGAAGTACCATTCAGGCACGATATGCGCCGGTGTTTTCAGCGAGTCAGCCTGAATATAGTTATCCGGGTGACCGAGGAAGTTCGGCATGTAGAAGACGAAATAAGCGAAGAAGATGAAGAAGACGAGCGCACCGAAAGCGTCCTTGATGGTCGCATAAGGCGTGAACGGCAGCGTATCGGTCTTCGATTTAACTTCGATGCCAGTCGGGTTGGTCTGGCCTGTTACATGCAACGCCCAGACGTGCAGGATAACAACGCCCACAATCATGAACGGCAGCAGGTAATGCAGCGAGAAAAAGCGGTTAAGCGTTGGATTATCAACCGCAAAGCCACCGAGCAGCAATTGCTGGATCGGTTCGCCTATCACCGGAAAGGCCGTGAAGAAGCCCGTGATAACTGTTGCACCCCAGAAGGACATCTGGCCCCATGGAAGCACATAGCCCATGAAGGCAGTTGCCATCATCAGCAGGAAGATGACCACGCCGAGAATCCACAAAAGCTCACGTGGAGCCTTGTAGGAACCATAGTAAAGACCACGGGCAATATGAAGATAAACAGCGATAAAGAAGAATGACGCGCCGTTCGCATGCATATAGCGCAGCAGCCAACCGGAATTGACATCGCGCATGATCTTTTCGACCGAATTGAACGCAATCGTCGTTTCAGCCGCATAATGCATCGCCAGCACAATGCCGGTCAAAATCTGGGCAATGAGCATGAAGCTCAGAATGCCACCGAAAGTGTACATGTAGTTCAGATTACGCGGTGTCGGATAGGCAACAAATGAATCATAGACAAGACGCGGCAAAGGTAGCCGCTCGTCGACCCATTTCTCGATGCCGGTCGAGGGCGTATATGTGGAGTGATGACCACTCATATTTTATCTCCCCAAGATCTGTTTAGCCGATCCTGATGACCGTATCGGAAGCGAATGCATATTCTGGAATGTACATGTTTTCCGGCGCTGGACCGCTGCGGATACGACCGGCGGTGTCATAGGTCGAACCGTGGCATGGGCAGAACCAGCCACCAAATGACCCGGATTCACCGAGCGGCACACAGCCAAGGTGCGTACAAACGCCGACCATGACGATCCAGTTTTCCTTGCCTTCACCTGCCGAACGCGCGACGTCTGTCGCTTCTGCATCCAAAGGAAGATTGGCATTGCGAGCAGCAATGTCTTTGAGATCGGTCAAGGCTGTAACCTTGGCGTCTTCAATTTCCTTAGCGGTACGATTGCGAATGAAAATTGGCTTGCCGCGCCACTTGACGGTCATGGATGCTCCTTCTTCGAGCGAAGATACATCGACCTCAATAGACGCTGCTGCGAGTGTCGAAGCATCGGGACGCATCTGGTCGATAAACGGCCATGCCAGTCCACCGACAGCAACGACACCGGCCATTCCCGTCGCAATATACAAAAAATCACGTCGTGTCGGCTCAGCCGTGTCGTGTGCGCTCACGTGCCAATTCCTTTTTAACCTGGATATTCAATTGATAACTCCCCTCGTCCTTCGTGCACCTGCGCAAAAGCGGTCCCGCCCTTTGCGCTCACACGCAAATTGCAGTTCTACAAGTGCTTGCAGAACGAAATTCCCTCCATCTCAACATTAAGGTGTAGGCAGGTTGAAATGCCTTGTCCAGACGCCAAGCCTAAGGGACGGCACCATGTCGCAGGGAGCGTTTTTGCGATCTTTAAATCGCTGCCAAACAAAAACCTCCGCGCAAATCTCACTTTGCGCGGAGGTTTTTATGATGCTGCAAATAGGCCTAAATTAGCGATCGATGCCCAGAAAACCGCCGGATTGCCGCGCCCAGAGGCCTGCATAAATGCCACCCTGCGCGATAAGCTCATCATGCGTGCCCTCTTCGGCAATGCGCCCCTTGTCCATAACAATCAAACGATCAAGCGCTGCAATTGTTGAAAGCCGATGTGCGATTGCGATCACGGTCTTGCCGTCCATGAGCTGACGCAGGTTCTCCTGAATGGAAGCTTCAACCTCTGAGTCGAGCGCTGATGTGGCTTCATCCAGAATAAGGATTGGTGCATTTTTCAAAATAGCGCGCGCAATCGCAATACGCTGACGCTGACCACCCGATAGCTTGACGCCACGCTCACCCACAAAGGCATCAAAGGATTTGCGGCCGTTGAAGTCTTCAAGCCTTGCAATGAACTCGTCCGCCTCTGCCTGTCGTGCGGCCTCCGCAAGATCGTCATCGGTCGCATCATCGCGCGCCAGCATGATGTTATCGCGCAATGAGCGATGCAACAGTGCCGTTTCCTGACTGACGACCGCAAAAGCGCGCCGCAGTGAGGCTTGCGTCACATCACGCACATCCTGCCCATCAACGAGGATCGCACCCTTCTCAACATCGTAGAGCCGCAGGATCAGATTGACGAGTGTGGACTTACCGGCACCGGAGTGCCCCACCAGCCCGATACGCTCGCCACCCTTGATGGAAAAGTTGATGTTATCCAGAACACCTGCAGCTTTGCCATAATGGAAAGTGACATTCTGTATATCGATCCGTGCATCCGTAATAAGCAATGGCTTTGCGTCGCGCTTATCTTCCAGACCAAGCGGTGCAGACAAAAGCTTCATCGAGTTTTCGATCAGCCCGAGCTGCCGCAGCATACCGTTTAACTGCATCATCAACCGGCCAAGCAGCATATTGAGACGCAGGATCAAACCCAGCGTGAAGGAGACCTGCCCGACGGTGATCGCGTTTTTTGTCCACAAATCGATAGTGATGCCCGCAATCACCACAATCATAACGCCCGAAAGGGCTGTCATAGCAAGTCGCACGCCTGTCAGTGAGCGCATGAATGGAAAGACTGCCGCGAGATAGCGCGTGAAGCCTTCACGCATGTAGCGCTCGTCATCATCAACGGTATTAAGCTTGATCGTCTGAATGTTCGAATAGCTATCGACGATGCGCCCATTGATCATCGATCCCGCTTCAGCAGACGCTTCCGCATTCTTTCGGATGCGCGGAAGATAGTGCCGTGCGATTAAGCCAAAAGCCACGATCCAGACAATGACTGCCGCGGCCAAGCGCCAGTCGAGCTGCCCGACCAGAACCAGCGTCGTGATGCTATAGATCGCCATAAACCAGACGACCTGAATGAGACTTTCAATCAGATCACCTGCCGCCTGTCCGGCCTGCCAGACCTTGGTGGCGATACGTCCGGCAAAATCATTCTGAAAGAAGGCGTAGGACTGTCGCTGGACATAGGAATTCGCCTGCCAGCGGATCATATTATAGAAACCCGGCGAAAGCGTCTGGCCTTCGAGCATCGTCGTCAGCGCTGTCACCACAAATCGGATGACGAGAACCGTTACCGCCATGAACAGCAGTTCCGGGCCAGCCGCCTGAAACAGTTCTGACCAGCTTCGCTCCACACCTGCACGACCGGCCTGATCAAGAATATCGACCAGCCTGCCGGTGAAATAAAACAGCCCTGCCTCAACCAGTGGCGCAAGACCGCCAACAGCCAGTGCCGTTGCAAGCGGCCATTTGGCCTGACGCGCATAATGCCAGAGAAAGGCCAGCGTTGTTGAAGGCGGTCTGAGCTTGTCCGGTTCGCGGAAGGGATCAACCCAGCGCTCGAACAGGCTGTAAACCGCTTTCATCAATTGCATATTCCTTACTGTGTCAGTTCAGCTTCGCCCTGCTCGTCAAAGCCAAGGAAGCCGCCCGACTGACGCGCCCATAGTCCAGCATAAATGCCACCGAGCGCTACAAGTTCCTCATGCGTGCCATCTTCAACAATTTGGCCCTTATCCATCACCACGAGACGATCAAGGGCTGCGATGGTCGAAAGACGATGCGCAATCGCGATAACGGTTTTGCCTTCCATCAGCGTGTTGAGGCTGTCCTGAATGGCCGCTTCCACTTCTGAGTCGAGCGCAGAGGTTGCTTCGTCCAAAATGAGGATCGGCGCATCTTTGAGCATCACACGCGCAATCGCGATACGCTGGCGCTGACCACCCGAAAGTTTCACGCCGCGTTCACCGACATGGGCATCCAGTCCGCGCCGACCTTTGGCATCGGTCAGCAAAGGAATGAACTGGTCAGCCTGTGCCAGACGAATAGCTCGCTCAACCATTTCCTCACTCGCATCCGGGCGACCATACATGATGTTCTCACGCACGGAGCGATGTAGCAGCGATGTATCCTGCGTCACCATACCGATACTTGCGCGCAGCGAATCCTGTTTGACTTTGGAGATATCCTGCCCGTCAATCAGGATGCGGCCCTTCTCCAGATCGTAGAAACGCAGCAACAGATTGACCAGCGTGGATTTACCCGCACCGGAACGCCCGACAAGACCGATTTTCTGGCCCGGCTTAATGTCAAGCGACAGGCCTTCGATAACGCCTTTGCCTTTGCCGTAGTGAAAGCCAATCTTATCGAAATCGAGCGCACCTTGGCTTACCTGCAAGACAGGTGCATTCGGAACGTCGACAACTTCATGCGCGCGCGAAATCGTGGTGATGCCATCTTCGACTGTGCCAATATTCTCGAACAGCGCCGACATTTCCCACATGATCCATTGCGACATGCCGTTGAGACGCAACACAAGGCCAATACCAACGGCCACAGCGCCGACAGAAATCGACGAGTTCATCCAGAGATTAATGCCGATCAAACCCACCGCGAAAAGCAGAATGCAATTCGAGAGATAGAGCGTGAAGTGGAACATCGTGATCATACGCATCTGGCGATGCACAGTACCCAAAAAGCCATCAAGACTTTCTTTGACGTATGACTCTTCGCGGCTTGAATGCGAGAACAGCTTCACGGTCGCTATGTTGGTATAGCTATCAACAATACGACCCGTCATGGACGACCGCGCATCCGCCTGCTGTTCCGAAATCACCCGCAAGCGCGGAATGAAGAAGCGAAGCAGGATCATGTAAACGCCAAGCCACACCGCAAACGGGATCATCAGAACAATATCGGCTGAGGCTGCGATAAACAGCGTTCCAGCGAAATAGACGATCACGTAATTGAGCACGTCGAGAAGCTTCATCACCGTTTCACGAACGGCGAGCGCTGTCTGCATCAGCTTGGTCGAGATACGTCCGGCAAACTCGTCCTGAAAGAACGACATCGACTGACGGATCAGATAGCGATGCATCAGCCAGCGCACACGCATCGGATAATTGCCGAGCAATGTCTGATGAATGAGCAGCGAATGGATCAGCACCACGCCCGGCAGGATGACCAGCACAACGCCTGCAATCAGCGAAAGCCGCCAGCCTTCATTGCTCAGAAATGTCTCGCGCGACTGGTGCGAAAGCCAGTCGACTATATTGCCCATAAAGGCAAACAGAGACACTTCGATAATTGCAATCAGTGTCGTGAAAATAGCCATGCCGATAATCCACGGCCATGAGCCACGGGTGTAATACATGCAAAAGGCTACGAGCCCGCGCGGTGGTTCACGCGGAGGCTCTTCGGGATAAGCATCGAGTCGTTTTTCAAACCATGTAAACATGGTGTCCCTTTTACGTGCACCCTATAAAATTTGAAAGACAACAACAGGAACAAAAAGGGAATATTTTTGTGATCTGTGAATAAGCCAAATTCGCAACACATAGCTGCGCAGAGATGTGTTGATGCGAGCGTTTCAGCAAAGCTCTACTCTTGCAGCCCACCGATTTGTGGGCTACCCGGCTTGTATGGATCTGCGCATTGCCCTTTACCAGCCTGACATTCCCGGCAACACCGGAACCATTCTGCGCATGGCCGCTTGCCTCGGCTTCGCGGTGGACCTTATCGAGCCTGCGGGCTTCGACGTCTCGGACCGCTCGCTGAAACGCGCCGGCATGGATTATCTCGAACAGGCAGCCCTCACCCGCCACGCCAACTGGCAGCAGTTCAATGACTGGCGTCTTCAGGCAGGCAAGCGACTGGTGCTGCTTTCCACTAAGGCAGCTGTTCCCTACACGACTTATCAGTTTCAGGAGAATGACATTCTTCTGTTTGGGCGGGAGTCTGCCGGTGTTCCAGACAGCATTCAGGACATCGCCGATGCGCGGCTGATCATCCCGATGGTACCGGGTGCGCGCTCCCTCAATCTTGCGGTTTCTGTAGCACTTACAGCAGGCGAAGCTATGCGCCAGCAAAACCTCGAAAGTGATTCTTTTTCAGTCCCATAAGAGAAGAAACGGAATCAGTTCCCGAAGCAGATTTGAATGCGCCGCAATCTTGCCGGCAGCACAGAATAAACAATTCCAATATCCGGCCAGAAAGGTTCTATCTGAAATGAAACCATCGTTCCGCACCCTTACTTTGTCGGCTTCGCTTCTTGCGACCGCACTCGCTGCACCAGCATTCGCGCAGGCTTCCGAGACCATTTCGCCAAAGGTCATGGTCATCACCATGTTTGGCGAAGAAGCAAAGCCATGGCTGGAAGGTGAAAAATTCACGCAGAAGATCAAGCTTGCAGGTCTAAGTCCTGAATATCCCGAAATCGATTGCACGGCGGAAGGCCTCTGCCACATGACCACCGCCATGGGCTTTGCTAATGCCGCAAGTGCGGTTGCTGCCATGGCACTGAGCGATAAGCTTGACCTCAAGCACACCTATTTCCTGATCGCGGGCATTGCAGGCGTTGATCCAAAGCACGGCACACTTGGTTCTGCCCATTGGGCGAAATACGCCGTCGATGCGAACTTGAACCACCGCATTGATATTCGTGAAGCTCCTGAAGGCTGGCCAACAGACTTCTTCGGTCTTGGCGCATCAAAGCCGGGCGAAAAGCCAAAATGGGCAGCAGGCACAGAAGTTTTCGAACTTAACGGTAAGCTTGCCGATTATGCACTGGCAACAACCAAAGGCGTTGAGCTTCTCGACAGCGATGATGCGAAGGAATATCGCAAGCATTACACGCAAGAAGCTGCAACCAGCGCACCAAAAGTAACGATCTGCGACACCGCATCGGCTGACACTTATTGGCACGGCACCAAGCTTGGCGAAGCAACCGAACAGTGGACCAAGCTCTTGACCGAGGGCAAGGGCGAATATTGCACCTCGCAGATGGAAGACAATGCCACGCTGACCGCGCTCAAGCGCGCAGGCGATGCAGGCAAGCTCGACTTCAATCGCGTGGCCCTTCTGCGCACCTCTTCAAACTTTGATCGTCAGGGCAAGGACCAGACCGCAGCGGAATCGCTTGCAGCAAAATCAGGCGGTTTCCCGCTGGCCACAACCAATGCCTATCGCGTTGGCAAGACCTATGCAGACAGCATCATCAAGGATTGGAAGTCGTGGGAACAGGCACCGCAGACTGACGCCAAGTAAGTCGGTAATGCTATAACGACTCAAAAATCAAAGCGCCTTTCGATAATATCGGAAGGCGCTTTTTTTGCGAGCGCATCCCGAAAAGTGTGAAGCGGTTTTCGGATACAGATGCGCGTTATCTCGAAATGGCTAATTTGAATCTGAGTTCAAAGACTTAGCGTCGGAAATTGAATCAGTTCTCTAATCCGAGGTTGGCAAGCGCCGCATTGTGAATTCGATCACATCATCAGGCCGTTCGCACCAGCTCTCGATTTCAGTCCAATAGGCAGCTTTCGGAAAACTCTCGAACCATTCACGTGCCTTATCGCGTGCAGCCTGTCGCGGCAGGGCAAATGTCTCACGGACAAAGCCATCACGCGGGAGTCGACTTTTGTTCGCGCGGCCTTTTTCAAGCTGCTTGCGCAAGCCTTCAAGCGGCGGTTTGGGCGGTGATGCTTTCATGCAATTGCCTCCCTATAGGGAAATTTACGATCCCTTCAGGGATTAAGATAGGCAAGCAACACGCCTATGACGAGTCTTTTCTTGGGGAGAGGAAATTGCCCCTGCCACTCATCTTGTGTTCGCGCTATGCCAGCGCACAGGACTTTGCTAAGTCTCATTTATATAAAACGATGACGATACATTGCGTGAGAGGATACAAAAATGCAGCGCGACGAAATTCCGGCAATCATCCCGCAAGATATCGAAGAGAAAAAACTAGCTGCTCAAAACTGGTTTGAAGAACTGCGCGATCGTATCTGCGCGAGCTTCGAGCAGCTTGAAGACGACTTGCAGGGCCAGCTTTCTGATCAGGAACCAGGCCGCTTTGTCCGCACCCCATGGCAGAAGGATGAAGGCAACGGCGGCGGTGGCGTTATGTCCATTATGCATGGCCGCGTCTTTGAAAAAGTCGGCGTCCACGTCTCGACAGTGCATGGCGAATTCACCCCGGAATTTCGCAAACAAATACCGGGTGCCGAAGAAGACCCGCGCTATTGGGCCAGCGGAATTTCATTGATCGCGCATCCGCAGAACCCGAATGTGCCAGCCGTTCATATGAACACGCGCATGGTCGTGACCTCGCGCCAGTGGTTTGGTGGTGGTGCTGACCTCACCCCTGTACTTGATCGTCGCCGCACGCAGGAAGACCCGGACACGCTGGCCTTCCACAAAGCTTTCCGCTTCATCTGCGAAAAGCACAAAGACATTGTCGATTACCAGCGCCTGAAAGAATGGTGCGACGAATATTTCTTCCTGCCGCATCGCGATGAAGCGCGTGGCATTGGCGGCATCTTCTATGACTGGCTGCATTCATCCGAAGAACAGGGCGGCTGGGACAAGGACTTCGCTTTCACCCGCGATGTGGGTCGTGGCTTCTCTGTCGTCTATCCGCATCTTGTACGCCAGAATTTCAACAAAGACTGGACGCCGCAGGATCGCGAAGAACAGCTTATCCGTCGCGGACGTTATGTGGAGTTCAATCTGCTTTATGATCGTGGTACGATCTTTGGTCTAAAGACTGGCGGCAATGTGAATTCCATTCTCTCGTCCATGCCGCCAGTGGTGAAGTGGCCGTAACATTTATTAAAACAAAGGGCCGGATTTTCCGGCCTTTTCTTTATGCGTTAAACGCTGCGTGATAGCTCACTTCGCCTATTGGTATCTCGCCATTAAAAGACAGGCACTGAAAATACTCGGCCGGTACACCGGGAAGTTTTAGCCTGTCATCTGCCTTAAAGCCAAAGCGTTGATAATAACCTGGATCACCAAGCAGCACGCAGCCCTTGGCTCCCGCCTCTTGCAGTCGCGAAAGCCCATCACGGATCAATGTACTGCCAATCCTCTGGCCATGCCTTTCGGGCGAAACGGATACCGGACCAAGTCCATACCAGCCGAGATCCTCACCGTTGATAAGAACCGGCGAGAAAGCCACATGGCCAACAAGGTCATTATGTTCTTCTGCAACCAGCGACACAGTTAGGGCAGATGCCAAACGAAGCCCATCGACAATATCTGCTTCTTTCTGGTTGCTATGTGGTGCATGCAAAAAGGCCATCTGCGTGAGATTGCGAATAGCTGTCTCGTCGCCCGCTTTCTCGTCTCTCACTAGCATAGGCCTTATGCCTTTGGCTGATTGCGAAGCTTTTCAGCCTGCGCATAGAACTTCTTTTCCCACTCGTTGTGGTTATCCAGCCCTTCTTTGATGAAAGGGGTGAAAATCGCCAAATTCATCAGCGCCCAGTTGACGAAACGCGCCGGGAATTTCAGCGGCTTCACAAAATCCACAAACAGCACCACACGCGTATGCTCGGTGTGGTTCCATGCCTCATGCTCATAGGCATCGTCGAAAATCAGGACCTTGCCTTCCTGCCAATGACAAATCTGCTTATCCACGCGGATGGCAAGCTTATCGGCAGGCTCCGGAACGATCATGCCCATATGCAGGCGCAGCACGCCATTATATGGACCGCGATGCGGCGGCAGATGCTTACCCGGCTCGAAAATCGAAAACATAGCAGTCGTCAGACCCGGAATATGCTGCACAGCATTCCATGTGTTCGGACATGCTTTGACATTCTGCTCAGACTTCACACCGAAGCCCAACAGGAAGAATGTCTTCCAATGGTTGTCAGTCGAGATTGTCTTCACGTCTGACGAAATATCCTGAAACGATGGCAGCTCGCTCTGGCGCAGCAACACCTTTTCCAGTTCCGCACGAATTGCCGGATAGGCCTTCTCAACCTCTGCCGCCCACGGGAATGTCGCATTGTCATAAACGGGCGGATTGCCGAGCTTGGCATATTTCAGATTAAGCCGCTCCGCCCATGCAACGATACCCATGAAGAAACGCGTTACCGCACCCGGACGCTCCATTGGCGCAATGCCTTGCGTGCCGAAATTCTGCTTGGGATCAGAAGAAGCATTCTGCGAAGTCGATGTATCAGGATTGGACATGCCAAGACGCTTTCAAAACAAACTAAAAAACATTCGATCATAAGTTAATGAAACTATGGCTGAATTTTACAAGTCATCAGCCGTTCATTTTATTGCGATCAAGTTTGTCCAGAAGCGTTTCGCGGTCAAGACTAAAACCGGAGTCAATCCATAAAGTTTCGAGGTTGCGCAGCACTTCACCAAGTCCCGGACCTTTTTCAATGCCAAGTTCCAGAAGATCGCTACCCGTCACCGGAAAGACCAGAGGCTCATATTTTTCCGTCATTTCAAGCAGCCGCGAATAGCCGCCAGCACGGATCATCGCGTCGTCGCTGGAGGCCGCTTCCTGACGCGCCGATGCATAAGCAAGCCGGATGCGATCTTGTATCGCCTGCGAACTGCCGCGATAAATAAGTTTCTTCAACGCCTGCTCGGAAGTCTCAGACTTAACAGCGTCCGCCCTCGCCCATGCTTCAAGCCGCGCACGCTCGGCATTCGACATTTTCAGCCGCTTGCCCAGTTCCGTCATGCGTGCCGCATCCGGCGGAACAATGCTTTCAAGCCGCAAAAGCGCATCAACTGGCCAGCCAAGATCGGCTTCCGTGCGCACGAGGCCATGAATGGAATCTATGCCCCATTTTTCGCTTTCCGGCAGAATGGCACTCAGCACGCCCGACTGCCGCATCCAGAGCAGCGAGCGCGAAGGATCAGGTGCGGCCAGAAGCTTTTTAAGTTCCGCCCAGACGCGCTCGGCAGACAGTTGCTCAAGGCCGTCTTTCAGCCGTGCGCTGGCACGCAGGCCTTCCGTTTCAGGTCGCCCTGTTCCATACCACGCAAAGAACCGAAAGAACCGCAAAATGCGCAGATAGTCTTCGCGAATACGTTCTTCCGCATCGCCAATAAAGCGCAGAGTCTTTGTTTCAATATCGGCAAGACCGCCAACATAATCGATCACATCGCCATTGGCCGTTGCATAGAGCGCATTGATGGTAAAATCACGCCGTTCGGCATCCGCTTTCCAGTCGGTTCCAAATGCCACCTTTGCATGACGGCCATCGGTCTCAACGTCCTTACGCAAGGTCGTCACTTCAAATGGCTGACCATGAATAACCACTGTTACAGTGCCATGCTCAATGCCGGTTGGCACAGGCTTAAAACCCGCTTCTTTTGCCAGTCGCACCGTATCTTCGGGTAGATGGGTCGTGGCAAGATCAATATCGCTGACAGCTGTTCCGAGCAGCGTATTGCGAACAGCACCGCCCACCACGCGCACTTCACCACCGTCGCGATTAAAAGCGGCAAAAAGCGCCTGTAATGGCTTTGCATGAAGCCAGCTGGCCTTGTCAGAAATATTCACTGTATCGCTCAACGGTAGAGCCTTTCATAAAGTCCGCGAATGATACCTGCGGTCACGCCCCAGATGAATCGTTCGTGATATGGCATTGCGTAATAAAAGCGTTCCTGACCATTAAACAACCGGCTTTCGCGCCGGTGATTGGCCGGGTTCATCAGGAATGAAAGTGGCACTTCGAAAATATCCGCAACCTCGTCCGGGTTCGGATACACGTCAAAAGGCGTATTGACCACCGCCAGAACCGGGGTAATGGAAAAGCCGCTGCCCGTGAGATAGCGCGGCATATGCCCGATGATCTCCGCCCGATCAGCAATCAGCCCGATTTCCTCATTGGCCTCGCGCAGCGCTGCATTTTCCGCCGTTCCGTCCTCCGGATCTATGGCGCCGCCCGGAAACGCAATCTGGCCGGAATGTTGGCGCAACTTTTCCGTGCGCCGCGTGAGCAGCAGAGTTGCTTCCGGCCCGCGATCCACCACTGGCACCAGCACAGCCGCATCGCGCATTTTCGATGTGACCATAGATTGCGTGAAGTCCGGATTGAGCAAATGATCACCCGTCAGATCGTCATGATCCGGCTTCCAGTGACGTACGCGTTGCGCAAAATCATTCGCGGAAAACAGGCTTTGCACATGCTCATTCATGCAATGCAGCCTCCAGCGCATCCGCAGGCATCATCGGGAAAACCGTTCCATTCGAGCGCACTGCAAACATGGTCACGCCATCAACCTCAATCTCTTCGCCCAATGCCACCAGATCATACATAACCGCACGTCCGACCAGCGCCTCAAGTCGTCCACGCATAGTGATATAGGGTTTAAGACCGCCGCTTTCATCATCAACGACAAAGCGCAACGGATGCTCAGCATCGACTTCGACAACATCACCGACATTGGTGCGGAAAGTCAGTTTCTGTGCCTCACCCTCGCCAGAGACCTGCATTTCAACAGCAATGAAATGCGCGTCCTCCACCCGAATGCCAATTTTTTCCACCGGGGTTACAAGATAGGTTTTACCGTCTTCATCCTTGCGCAACACCGTCGAAAACAGTCGAACAAGCTGCGGGCGGCCAATCGGTGTTCCCATATAGAACCATGTGCCATCGGCAAGGATTTCCATATCCAGATCACCGCAAAACGAAGGGTTCCAGCGCTCAACCGGCGGAATCCCGCGCTCTTTGGTGGCGGGTCCACTGGTAGCATCAGCATGAGCGCGCGCAATCAGCGCTTCCAGTCCGCCCATATTTTCAGCATCGCGTTTTATGCTTTGCGGCGTTTCGTTGCCTTCGGGGGTGATTTTTATCATCCGACTCGGTTATCCCTGTGCGAATGTGATTAAAACTCTTAAAGTCATGAAATAGTCACCGTTTCACGGCTTGTCAGCATATATAGTGATTTAATCGATCACATGCAGGTGCGGATATTTTTGCGAGGTCCTTATGAGCGTAGTTGTTAGCCCCGAAATCGCCAACCCCGACCAGATTGTTGCCGAAGCAGAAGCCGCACTCGCCGACATCGCACGCATAAAGGAAAATGTCGGAACGGTTATCTTCGGGCAGGAAAGCGTCATCGAACGCACGCTCGTCGCAATTCTGGCTGGCGGTCATGCACTGCTCGTCGGTGTTCCCGGCCTTGCCAAAACCAAGCTTGTAGAAACACTCGGAACAGTTCTTGGCCTTTCAGGTCAGCGCATTCAGTTCACGCCTGATCTAATGCCATCCGATATTATCGGCTCGGAAGTGATGGAACAGGATGCAGACGGCCGCCGCTCGTTCCGCTATCTCAAAGGCCCGATCTTCACGCAGCTTCTGATGGCCGACGAAATCAACCGCGCCTCGCCACGTACCCAGTCGGCCCTTTTGCAAGCCATGCAGGAATATCACGTCACCGTCGCCGGTCAGCGCTATGACCTGCCCGCACCGTTTCATGTGCTTGCAACGCAAAATCCACTGGAGCAGGAAGGCACCTATCCACTGCCTGAAGCACAGCTTGATCGCTTTTTGATGCAAATCGACATTCTCTATCCTGAACTCGATGCCGAGCGCCGCATTCTGCTGGAAACAACAGGCGTTACTGAGGCAAAGCCGCATGCGGTTCTGGATGCCGAGCGTCTGCGCCAGATGCAGGCACTGGTGCGCCGTATGCCTGTTTCAGAAAGCGTCGTTGACGCTATTCTCAAGCTCGTGCGTTCTGCACGTCCCGATGCCGATAATGAACATGCAAAGAAACACATCGCATGGGGTCCGGGTCCACGCGCAAGTCAGGCGCTGATGCTCTGTGCGCGTGCGCGTGCGCTTTATGAAGGGCGTCTCGCCCCATCCGTCGATGATGTGAAAGCGCTTGCTGAACCAGTTCTGCAACATCGCATGGCGCTTAATTTTGCAGCGCGTGCGGACGGCATGCATGTGCGTGATGTCATCGCCAATCTGGTGAAGGCTTCTGCCTGATGGTGATTGGCGCAGAAGTTTCATCGGCAGACCGCAAGGATACTTTAGCGCGTGCACGAGCGCGCGCAGCCAGTATCCCCGATCTGCTGGTTGAAGCGCAACGTGTCGTCAACACTGTGATGAATGGCTGGCATGGCCGTCGCAAACGCGGCCCCGGTGAAAACTTCTGGCAGTTCCGGCCCTATGTGCAAGGCGAAACACTGGCCCATATCGATTGGCGGCGCTCAGCGCGTGACGATCATACCTATGTGCGCGACCGCGAATGGGAATCCGCACACACTGTCTGGCTTTGGTGCGATTTCTCACCCTCGATGCTTTATCGCTCGCAGCTGTCAACGGTTTCGAAAGAAGCCCGTTCTCTGGTGCTGACCCTTGCACTGGCCGAACTTCTTTCGCGTTCAGGTGAACGCATTGCTTTCCCATCGCTGTTGCAGCCCTTTTCGGCGCGCAATGGTGCGGAACGCCTAGCAGGCGCATTGATGCATGACACCGCCTCACGCCCTTTACCCGACATTGATCTAATCCGCCGTTTTTCGGAAGTTGTGCTGGTGTCAGATTTTCTTCAACCGCTTGATGAACTGACAACTTTGCTTGACGATCTGGCGAAGCGCGGAGTTCGCGCACATCTTGTGGAAGTGGCCGACCCGGCAGAAGAGACGTTCCCCTATTCGGGACGCACCGAGTTTCGCGACCCTGAAACAGGAACAACGCTTGTTGCAGGCCGAGCTGAAACCTATGCGGAAGACTATCGCCGTCTTTATATCGCACGCCGCGATACGGTGGCCGATTTTTGCCGACGCCTTGGCTGGAGCTTTACCGTGCATCGCACCGACACACCGGCAACGCAGGCTCTGTCGCTATTGCATGATGCTTTAAGTGTATCCTCTTCAGGAGGTGCGCGCTGATGAATTTCCTGCCGCTCGCTTTTAGCTCACCACTTATTCTCGCAGGTCTTCTTGCGCTACCGGTCATCTGGTGGCTGCTACGCATGACGCCGCCGCGCCCGCAGGAAGAAACCTTCCCGCCATTGCGCATTCTGGCACAGGTTTTCAAACGCGAAGAAGTGCCGTCGAAAAGCCCATGGTGGATGACGCTGCTTCGTCTGCTGATTGCAGCGCTCGTCATTCTCGCGCTTGCTTCGCCCATCTGGAATCCGCGTCCCCTCGCCCTTTCCGGCAATGAACCGCTGGCCATCGTCATTGATAATGGCTGGGCATCGGCAGAAGACTGGCCGCAACGCGTAACGGCTGCGGAAAAACTAATTGCCGATGCGGAAGGCACCAACGCACAGATTTACGTACTTGGCACCGCAGAACCAGCCAATGCCGAGATTGGCCCTTATGATGCCAGCCGCGCATTAGAACGCTTGCAAGCCCTGCAGCCGCGCCCAATCCCCGTTGATCGCAAAGTGGCATTGGATCGCCTCGCATCGACAGTGCCACAAGGCGAAAAAATTCGGCTGGCTTTCATGAATGATGGCCTGTCGCAGCCGACTGACAACGATGCTTTCGCAAAGCTTGATCAGGATGGTCGCTTGGCCTCAGTTCTCTGGTATGCGGCTGATCTTGACCGCGTTGTGGCGCTGACCAGCATCGACAACAAAGTCGACAGCCTCGAAGCAAAAGCAATCCGTCCGGAAGGCATAACCATGCCGCGCACGCTGACGGCCTCTGCCTTTGACGACAAAGGACGTCGCATTGCGGAAGCGCCACTCTCTTTCGCCGTTGGCAGCACAGAAGCGACAGCGCGCTTTAATCTGCCGGTCGAATTGCGCAATGACTTCCGCGTCATCCGCATTGACGGCATCCAGCAGGCCGGAGCCACACGTCTGATTGATGCAGGATCAGAGCGCCGCACCATCGGCCTTCTTGCCAGTGGCGATGGCGATCTCGCACAGCCACTTTTGTCGCCGCTGCATTATATTTCGCGTGCGCTCTCGCCTTATGCAAACCTGATCGAACCACGTTCCGCAGACCTGATGAAGACTGTGCCGGAACTGCTAGATGCGAAGCCCTCCGTCCTGATCATGGCCGATATCGGCACCTTGCCAAAGCCTGTTGAAGAACAGCTTTCCAAATGGGTTGAAGATGGCGGCACACTGGTTCGCTTTGCCGGACCACGCCTCGCCGGTGCCGGTGAAAATGATCCGCTTTTGCCGGTGCGTCTGCGCAAAGGTGAACGCGCTTTGGGCGGAACACTATCATGGTCCGAGCCGCAAAAGCTTCGTTCATTTTCAGACAAAGGCCCATTTGCGGGGCTGACGGTCCCGGATGATGTGACAGTCACACGACAGGTTCTGGCGGAGCCATCTTTCGATCTCAACGACAAGGCTTATGCCACGCTTGCCGATGGTACGCCGCTTGTAACAGGCGAAAGCCAAGGCCGGGGCAATGTGGTTCTCTTCCACAGCTCGCCCGATGCCACATGGTCGAGCTTGCCGATTTCCGGTTCCTTTGTCGAAATGCTGCGCCGCATCGTGTCGCTGTCGCAGCGCACCAATGCGCAAGGCGACCAGCAATCCGTTTCACTGCCACCTTACCAGCTTCTTTCTGCCTCTGGCGAACTCACACCGCCCTCGTCGGAAGCAAAGCCTATCGTCGTGGAAAAAGACAAACTGCCCGATGTCAGCATCAACACACCGCCCGGCTTTTACGGCAATGAAGACGGTTTGAAAGCGCTCAACATTTTTGAGGGAAGCAACATCAAACTGCTGCCAATGACCCCACCCGCTCTTTCTGTTGGATTAACGCCCGCATTCTATGGTGCAGACCAATCCATTTCGCTGCGCGGTCCGTTCTTTGCAATTGCCGCAATGCTTCTGGCGCTCGACACATTGCTGATGCTCTGGCTGCGTGGCGTGTTCCGTCGTCGCATGAAAATCCGCTCGAAAATTGCAGGTATCGCCATTCTGGTCGCTGCCGCTTCTGCTATCAGCCTGATACCCGTTTCCGTGCCTTACGCCCAGGCGCAACAGGTGCACGATGATAGCAAACCCGGCGATGAAGCCACTATCAATTCCGTCTCGCAAACCCACCTCGCCTATATCATCACCGGCAATGCCGCGACCGATGACATAAGCAAAGCAGGTCTGCGCGGGCTGACTTTTGCGCTTAGCGATAAAACCGCACTAGAGCCGGGTGATCCGATTGGTGTAGACCCCGCAAAAGACGAACTGGCCTTCTACCCGCTGATTTATTGGCCGATTGACCCGGATGCGCCAATGCCGACGCCAGAGGCAATCGCTAAGGTTGACGCCTATATGCAGCAAGGTGGAACCGTGCTTTTTGATACGCGCGACCAGCTGCAGGCAGGCGCAAGCCTTGATGCATCTGCCTCGCCTGCCAATCAGCGTCTGCGTACAATTCTCGACGGAATGAATGTGCCGCCGCTTGAGCCAGTTCCCGACGATCATGTGCTGACCAAGTCTTTCTTCATCATGCCGAATTTTCCCGGCCGCTATGAAGGAAGCCCGCTCTGGGTTGAGGCAACCGCAGCGACCGATGCAGCGCGGGACAGGCCAGTGCGCACGGGCGACGGTGTTTCGCCGATCATGATAACCGCCAATGATTTTGCGGGCGCTTGGGCCGTGGATGAACAGGGCAATCCGATGTTGCCAACCGTGCCCAATGATCCGATGCAGCGCATCTATGCCATTCGTGGCGGCGTGAATATCGTCATGTATATGCTCACCGGCAATTACAAATCTGATCAGGTCCATGTTCCCGACCTGCTAGAGCGGTTGGGGAATTAATATGAATGTAGAACTTGAACCCTTCCTCTCATTGCCATGGCTGATCGGCATACTGGCACCGCTGGCGCTACTCGTTCTGGCGACAATCGCGCTGCGTATGCGCGGCGGAATTATTCGTGGCCTTGCAGCCATTGCCCTTGCGCTGGCATTGCTTAATCCGGTCATCGTCAGCGAAGAACGCGAACCGCTGAAAAGCGTCGTGGCGCTAGTGGTTGATCGCAGCCAGAGTCAGCAACTCGGCGAACGCCGCGCTGATACAGATGCATCCCTTAAATCCGTGCGGGATCAGCTTGCTACGATGCCACAGTTTGAAACGCGTGTGGTGGAAGCAGCAGAACCCGGCGAAAACGACAATGGCTATGCAACGCGGCTCTTCGGTCCGCTTGCACGCACATTGCTGGATGTTCCGCCGTCGCGCGTTGCAGGCGCCATTATGATCACCGATGGTCAGGTGCATGACATTCCGACCAGCGCAAACGCTCTCGGCTTTGACGCACCTGTTCATGCGCTTATCACCGGCAAGCCGAATGAGTTCGACCGCCGCATCAAGTTCAATAAGGCGCCGCGCTACGGCATCAGTGACAAACCGTTGGAAATGTCCTTCACTGTCATTGATGAAGGCAAAAGCTTAGGACAGTCCGCCCCCGTCGAAATCCGCGTTAATGGCGAAAAGGTCAGCGAAGAACAGGCAAAAGTTGGGCAGGAAACGCCGGTCACGATTGAACTGCCGCGCGCTGGCGTCAATATTGTTGAGATCACCACGCCAACACTTCCCGGCGAAGTGACCGGTGCTAACAACCGCGCCGTTGCAACAATCGATGGCATTCGTGAAAACCTCCGCGTGCTGCTGGTTTCAGGCGAGCCGCATAATGGCGAGCGCACATGGCGCAATCTGCTGAAATCCGATGCCGCCGTGGATCTTGTGCACTTCACTATTTTGCGCCCACCCGAAAAACAGGATGGTACACCAATCAACGAATTGTCGCTGATTGCTTTCCCAACGCGCGAGCTTTTCGTCGATAAGGTCAATGAGTTCGATCTCATCATTCTTGATCGCTACCAACACCGCGATGTGCTGCCGCTGCTCTATTATGATTACATTGCGCAATATGTTGAAAATGGCGGCGCGCTGCTGGTGGCAGCAGGTCCGGAATATGCAAGCGATATGTCAATCGCCCGCACCCCGCTTTATAGCGCCCTTCCTGCAATGCCGACCGGAACGATAACGGAAAAGGCTTTTTATCCGCGCCTGACCGACCTCGGAAAGCGTCACCCGGTAACACGCGGTCTTGATGGCAGCGATCAGGAGCCACCGCATTGGAGCCGCTGGTTCCGTACCATCGACATTGACCAACCGCGTGGCGAAACCGTCATGAACGGCGCGGACGGCAAGCCGCTTCTGGTGCTCGACCGAGTCGGCAAAGGCCGCGTTGGTATGTTCCTATCCGATCAGGGCTGGCTCTGGGCACGTGGATTTGAAGGCGGTGGTCCCTATGCCTCGCTTTATCGCCGCATCGCACACTGGCTGATGCAGGAGCCGGAACTGGAAGAAGAAGCGCTGACCGCTGGCGGCAATGGCCGCACGCTCGCAATTCATCGTCAGACCATGGGCGACAATCCCGGTCAGGCAACTGTCACCACACCATCGGGCAAGGAATTGCAGGTCAACCTTACACAGGGCAAACCCGGCCTGTTCGACGGCACATTGCAAACCGATGAGATCGGTATTTTCCGTGTGAAGAATGGTGATCTGGAAACACTTGCCCATGTGGGACCAGTGGATGCGCCTGAATTTTCAGACAGCATATCAACCACTGAACGCCTGCAACCACTGGCAGATGTCACCGGCGGCTCGGTCCATCGCGTGCATGAGAGTGCGGAAAGTTCAGTTCAGGTCCCAGCCATCACTGCTGTTGCGGCTGGCCGCACGGCAAGCGGTAGCGACTGGATTGGATTGCGCGAAACATCAGACACGCAGCTTAAAAGCGTCAATCGTCTGCCATTGTTTTCAGGATTGTTTGCGCTCGCCGCCCTGCTCTTTATCTTTGGCGGAATGTGGTATCGCGAGGGACGGTAAACCGACCCCTCGCTTTCCCCTCTTTTTAACTCTCAAACTCTGTTTGCGTGCTGAACAACACCGCTCACACCATTGAGCGCATTTGGCGCAATCTCGCAGGCAAGCATCCGCCTCGGATCGACCGGCGCTGGCATAATCATCGAACCCGGCTGCACCATTTTAAAGCCGAAAGGTGCATAATAAGGCTCGTCACCCACCAGAACGATCAGCTTATGACCGGCTTTTTCGGCCGCCTCAATCGACATGCGCATCAGCTTGCCGCCGATGCCCCGCTTCTTCCACTCAGGCCGCACAGCCAAAGGTCCGAGCAACAAAGCTGGTGTCTTGCCAACCATAACCGGCGTCTGACGAACTGAACCAACCACGATACCGCCCATCAGCGCCACAAATGACAGATCGAGATCATGTGGGCCACCTTCACGAATGAAATGTGCCGCTTTGGTAAAACGGGCAGGACCAAAAGCCTCGGCATTGATCGCTTCGATCTCGATATCGTGCGCCGGGTTTTCCTGTGCGTAGGTCAGTTCAAGTTGCTGCATGGTGGATTTGCCTGAAGAGAGAGCTGGTGGCCATAAAAGCCCAATGGAATGCAATCTGCGCAGTTTGAGCGCAGTTCTAACTTTCATCGTCGGATGAAGCGCATTCCGGTCATTGCTCTCTCCAGTGCGGCGTGATTTGACGATACCGCAATTTGACAGTTGCCTAACACCAAATTGATCACAGGTAAAACAAAATCTTTCAAAACGGCGGTGCAAACTTATCTTTTTGGCACCGTTACGCACTGTTCACGCCTTGATAGGCTGTCAAACGGCAGTTTTGGCGCTATTTTCCTTATCAAAAGGAGAAATCACATGGGACTTCTGGTTGACGGCAAATGGCAGGATGTCTGGTATGACACGAAAGCCACCAAAGGCCGTTTCGAGCGCTCAAAATCACAGTTCAGAAACTGGGTCACAGCAGATGGAAGCGCAGGCCCGAGCGGCGAAAGCGGCTTTAAAGCCGAAGCTGGCCGCTATCATCTTTACGTCTCCTATGCCTGCCCTTGGGCGCACAGAACCCTGATTTTCCGCGCTTTGAAAAAGCTCGAAGACGTCATTTCTGTTTCAGTGGTCGATGCGCTGATGGTTGAAGAAGGCTGGACCTTCTATGGCACCACTGGCAGCACGGGTGACGCGCTTTATGGCGCGGAACGTCTGCACGAGATCTACACGAAAGCTGATCCGCATTATTCTGGCCGCGTGACCGTTCCGGTTTTGTGGGACAAGCAGCGCGAAACCATCGTTTCAAATGAATCGTCTGAAATCATTCGCATGTTGAACAGTGCTTTTGACCAATTCGGCGATGCATCGCTTGATTTCTATCCGGAAGATCTACGCAGCGAAATCGATGCGCTCAACGATTTCATCTATCCAAACATCAACAATGGCGTCTATCGCGCTGGCTTTGCCACCGAACAAGACGCCTATGAAGAAGCCTTCGGGCAGGTATTTAACGCGTTAGACAAGCTGGAAGATACGCTCTCAAAGAACCGCTATCTGACAGGTTCAAACCTCACCGAGGCCGATTGGCGTTTGTTTACCACACTCGTGCGCTTTGATCCCGTCTATGTCGGGCATTTCAAATGTAATTTACGCCGGATCGCCGATTATCCAAACCTTTGGAACTACACGCGTGAACTTTATCAGGTTCCCGGTGTGGCAGAGACGGTGAATATGGAGCACATCAAGGGCCATTATTACCGCAGCCATAAGACGATCAACCCGACGGGTGTCGTTCCGCTCGGGCCTGAGATCGACTTTGCCGCACCGCATGACCGGGACCGGTTTGACGACTGAGCCTTTTCTGCAACAGTCCTTTCAGAACATCTTTGTTTTCTAAAATCTTGAGCGCCTCTTTGATCCTGATCAATGGGGCGCTTTGCTGTGCGGTCCAGAGTGCGCGCATCACTACCCCAGACTACCGGGATCAAGACTTTGAGACTAAGAATTTAGGAGAGACTGATGAACCGCTTTGCCAAAGGGCTTCTCGCAGCAACAGCACTGACATTCGCCGCACCTGCAGCCTTCGCTGCTGACGCGATTGTCGCCCAGCCCGCGACCGAAATCGTTGCCGTTCCGCAGGCGCTGTCGCCATGGCAGATCCGCGTGCGCGCACTCGGCGTCGTCGCTGAAAACAAGGGCTACGTAAACGGCGTTGATGGTTCCGGTCTCGATTACTCGGAGTCGATCACGCCAGAACTCGACATCACCTACTACTTCACCGATAACCTAGCGGCTGAACTCATCCTCGGCACCACCTATGCCAATATCAACGGCACAGGCTCAATCGAAGGTCTCGGCAAAGTCGGTAAAGTCTGGATGCTGCCGCCAACGCTGACCATGCAGTATCACTTCACCAACTTCGGTGCTTTCAAGCCTTATGTCGGTGCAGGCGTGAACTACACGATTTTCTACAATCAGGATGCAGCAGGCGTTGATTATCTGAAAGTGAAGAACACCTTTGGCGGCGCGCTTCAGGTCGGCTTCGACTACATGCTTGATGAACATTGGGGTATCAACTTCGACGTGAAGAAGCTGTTCCTCGAACCAAAATTCGACGCAACACTGGCTGATGGCGTTACACAGGTTAGCGGCAAGGCCAAACTCAACCCTTGGCTGATCGGTACAGGTATCACCTACCGCTTCTAAGCATCGATAAGGGCGCGAAAGCGCCCTTTTCTTTACCAGTTTGCAAGCGGCTCCAGATCATGCAGCGCCTCTTGCAAGCGACGTTTGGTGGAAGGCGTTGTTCCTTCCGGCAATTTATCAAGCGGGAAGAAGCCAGCTTCGGCTATTTCCCTGTCACGCTGCTTTGGTCCGGTCTGCTCGAAAGCCCGACAGACATAAAGTGCCACATGATCCCGTTTTGACGCATGCGCATTCTTATAAAGCGCAAAAAGCTCAGGCCGTCCCGTCAGGCGGATATTGCCCTCCTCACGCAGCTCTTTCTCCAGCGCCTGTCCGAATGTTTCACCGCTATCGACGCCGCCGCCTGGTAATTGCCAGCCCGGAACATAGGTATGCTTCACCAGAAAAACGGAATTGTTCTTTTCATCAATCACAATTGCCCTGACACCAAGCGTCATCGGGCGCCGCAATAGAAAATAAGTATGAAATATAAAATGGCGGAAGCGCATACCGTCAATCCTGAGCAAATGTCCTGCACGCATCATTGCTACAAAGACATCAACAAAAAGTCGCTAAACACGGTTTCGATTTAAAAAATAATACAGTACACCGAAACTATGTTTCGCCTCACCCATATTTCAGACATCCACCTGTCGCCGCTGCCCCGCATTCGCTATCGCGAGCTGGCATCAAAGCGTATCACCGGCTACATCAACTGGATGCGCAATCGCAAAGGCGCGATGCATGGGACAGTTCTGGACAATCTCATTGCCGATATGCTGACCCAGAACCCCGATCATATTGCCGTAACAGGCGATCTGGTCAATCTGGCACTCAATCTCGAAATCGACGTTGCGCATGACTGGCTGCTGAAACTCGGAGACCCAAACAATGTTTCGGTCGTCCCCGGCAACCATGATGCCTATGTACCCGGTGCGCTGGATAAATCCTGCCGCAAATGGGAGCCATGGATGCGCGGCGATGGCGTGGATAACCACGGCCAGCGACCTCTGTTCCCTTATATGCGTGAACGCGGACCCGTAGCGATGATCGGTGTCTCATCTGCGCGCGCGACAGCGCCTTTCATGGCGAGCGGCGATTTCCGCTCGGCACAGGCCAAACGTCTTGCGCTTGCACTTGATGAAGCGGGTTCACGCGGACTATTCCGCGTTGTGATGATCCATCATCCGCCGATCCATGGGGCGACACCTGCACATAAGCGGCTCTATGGCATACGCAGGTTTCAAAAGGTTATTCAGAAGCATGGTGCCGAACTGGTCATCCATGGCCACACGCATCTTGCAACGCGATACGACATTGAAGGGCTAAACGGCAAAGTGCCGGTCATCTGTGTGCCGTCGGCCAGCCAGAACTTTGGTGGGCATAAACCACCTGCACGTTATAACATCTTCAACATCGACCGGAAGCCGGAAGGCGGTTGGTCATGCCAGTGGGAACAGCACGGCATTGAAGATGCGAGCGAACGCATCATCAAAATTTCAGAGCAGAAATTATATTAGAGCGCCGTGGGCCTAAATTGGCCCACAAAGGCCGCTCTAACACTGTAAATACAAAAGGCGGCATTTCTGCCGCCTTTTCTTTGATCACTTACCAACCACCCGGTTGGCCGCCGAAACAATTGCTTCGAGCGAAGCGCTCACGATATTGTCGTTGATACCAGCACCGAACAATTTGCCGTCTGGATAGGCGACTTCAACATAGGAAATAGCGGCTGCATCCGAACCCTGCTTCAGCGAATGCTCGGAATAATCGATAACCGACATCTTCACGCCGAGATATTTCGACAGCGCATCGATGAAACCATCAATAGGGCCGGTACCCTTGCCTTCAATATTCTTGGTCACGCCATTATCAGTAATTTCAGCGGTCAGAATACGACGACCCTTCTGATCAGGATCAGGATAGGTATGATGATCGACAAACTTGATGCGGCCTTCCGCCTGTTCCACATAGAGCTTCTGAAACTCTTCATGAATGCGCTTTGACGGCAGTTCCTTGCCTTCGTCATCCGTGATGTTCTGGATGATTTCGCGGAACTCGACCTGCAGATTGCGCGGCAGGTTCAAGCCGTAATCAGCCTGCAGTATATAGGCGATACCGCCCTTACCCGACTGCGAATTGATGCGGATGATCGCTTCATAGGAACGGCCAACATCCTGCGGATCGATTGGCAGATAAGGCACTTCCCAAACAGGAGAATTGGCGGTCTTGCGAACCTTCATGCCCTTGTTAATCGCATCCTGATGCGAACCGGAGAAAGCCGTATAGACCAGCTCACCCACATAAGGATGACGCTCGGCAATCTTCAACTGGTTTGAATATTCATAGACATCCTTCATGCGATTGATGTCACGGCAATCCAACTCGGGGTCGATGCCCTGCGTGTACATGTTGAGCGCCAGCGTCACCACGTCCACATTGCCAGTGCGCTCGCCATTGCCAAACAACGTGCCTTCAACGCGGTCAGCACCAGCCATCAGTCCCAATTCGGTTGCAGCAATGCCGGTACCACGATCATTATGCGGATGCAGCGAAATGATCAGGTTTTCGCGATTATCGAGATTACGGCACATCCATTCAATCTGGTCGGCATAAACATTTGGTGTGTTCATTTCGACAGTCGATGGCAAGTTCAGGATAAGCTTGTTTTCCGCAGTCGGCTTAACAATCTCCGTCACCGCATTGCAGATTTCCAACGCCACATCCAGCTCTGTACCGGTGAAGCTTTCCGGCGAATACTGGAAGCGGTAACCGCCACCAGCCTTGGAAGCCATGTCCATGATCATCTTGGCGGCATCGGTCGCAATCTGCTTGATGCCCTTGACGTCTTTGTTAAACACCACTCGGCGCTGCAATTCACTGGTCGAATTGTAGAAGTGAATGATCGGCGTCTTCGCACCTTCCAGCGCTTCAAACGTACGGGTGATCAATTCAGGACGGCACTGCACCAGCACCTGCAAATCAACTTCATCCGGCGTATCGCCCTGCTCGATTGCCCAGCGGCAGAAGTCAAAATCGGTCTGCGAAGCCGATGGGAAACCGATTTCGATTTCCGGGAAACCCATGTCGACCAACAAGCGGAACATACGTTCCTTGCGGTCGTGGCCCATTGGATCGATCAGTGCCTGATTGCCGTCACGCAGATCAACCGAACACCAGATCGGCGCTTTTTCGATGCGCTTTGCTGGCCATGTGCGGTCATCGAGTTTTGGAAACGGGAATGGCGTATATTTTACAGCCGCGTCAGACATGCTCTTGATTGGAGCTTTACGCTGAGCGTCAGAATTTTGGGCGTTCACGTTGTGGTTCATGGTCTTCTCATCCTCCCGGCGTACTGGGCAGTTCTAAACTGCGCACACGACACGGATATCTCGTCTTAAAATTCTAATTCGGATTTTGAGAAAGGAGCATGCGTCAGCGGGACTGTCATCGACCGCCGGACGCTCCTTTCAACGAGCCCGGCGATCGCCGCTAAGGCCGAGGGTAAGAAGCGAGTTTAGAACGCAAACGTTCACGCGCGCGCTGAAAGCGACGGCGGAATGTTCCAAAGATGTTGCGTTCTTCATAACCATGTCGATGCTTTTACACGCGGGGTTTCAAACGCGCAAGACGGATTTTTTTACGCAAAAGGCACAGAACTCGTGCCAATCGGCAGCTTTGCTTCATCTTCCGGCTCCACATGGATCACGACACGCGCACTTTCGATCTGCGTTTTCAGCGCATCTTCGATTCGGTCGCATATGATATGCGCGTCGCCCACGCTCATTTCAGCAGCAACAACCAGATGAAACTCGACGAAGGTAACACGACCTGCAATGCGGGTTTTGAGATCATGCACCTCAATCGCACCACCGGCATTGGCTGAAATCACATCGCGAATCCGCATTTCCTCGGAGGGCTCAACACCAATATCCATCAGGCCCTGAACCGACTTATTTATGACGCCCCAGCCCTGCCAGAGAATGTTGATGGCTACCAAAATAGCGAGCAGCGGATCGAGAATGGCCCAGCCGGTGATAACCGCGCCAACAAGGCCGAACAGAACACCCACGGACGTAAACACATCGGTCATAATGTGCTGACCATCGGCCTCCAGCGCTGGCGAACGCGCGCTGCGACCCGTGCGAATGAGCAACAGCGCCCAGAAGCAGTTTATGGCTGCCGCAGCGGTATTGATTGCAAGACCCAGCCACGGCTCTTCAATCTCATGCGGCGCTTGCAAGGCTGACCATGCTTCTTTTGCAATCAAAAGCGCTGCAATCGTGATCAACACGCCTTCGACAACCGCCGAAATATACTCCGCCTTGTGATGACCAAACGGGTGGTTCTCATCGGCTGGCTTGTAGCTAACACTGATAGCCCACCATGCGCCGAAAGCCGCAATCACATTGACGATGGATTCGAGCGCATCCGAATAAAGCGCGACAGATCCCGTGAGCGCATAAGCCACATATTTCAAACCCATAACGCCCAGCGCAACAGGAATAGACCAAGCGGCAAGGCGCCGAACTTTTACACTCGCGTCCATCACAAACCCTAATTCTTTAAATTCTTATCCCGACAAGCGGGTTTGAGCTTAAATATAAGCTCACTGCGCATTCACTCTGGCCAAGCCAGTTAGCCGCATTTCGATAGGCGTTCTATAGCCCAGAAATTCCGATAATCGAACCCCTCTTTTTTACTTCAGCAACTTAATTTTCTCTTGCGAATGCAATGCATTACAGTTGCAAATGGTTCGCTAAAGCATAATCCGACCGGAGTGAAACGAGTGTCGATAAGATTATGCTTAAGGTAAAAAGAGTTAGAGCGCCGATCTGATAAAATCAGATCGAAACGCGCTCTAGAGCAGCTCCGAAAAGGCGTTATTTTTGAACCCCATAAACGAAAAAACCGGCCGCAGTTTTCACTACGCCCGGTTCTTTGATTGTCAGATAAAATCGCGTTTAATAGTTGGTGCGGCGTGCTTTGTGCTTCGCTGCAAAATGCACCACCACATTTTCGATCATTCGCATCCCCGCATTATGACCCAACGTCATGATGGATTCGGGGTGGAACTGCACCGCCGCCACAGGCTCTTTTTTATGTTCAAAAGCCATAATGACACCATCTTCGGTTTCTGCTGTCACCAGAAAATCATCGGAGAGACGTTCAGGATCAGCAAAGATCGAGTGATAACGACCGACCGTTATTTCCTTCGGCAAACCTGAGAAGATGCGCTCTGGCTTTGAAACCCGAATACGCGACGGCTTACCATGCATCGGAATGCGTAGCTGACGTAGCGTTCCGCCATAGGCTTCTGCGAGTGCCTGAAGCCCCAGACAAACACCGAAGATCGGCAGCTCACGCTTACGCGCTTTATCGATAGTCGCCTTGCAATCAAAGTCCTGCGGTGTTCCTGGTCCGGGCGACAGCACAACGAGATCAGGATTGATGCGATCAAACACCTCGTCTGCCACCGGCGAACGCACGGTCGCAACCGTTGCACCTGTCTGGCGGAAATAATTGGCGAGTGTATGCACGAAAGAATCTTCGTGATCGACCAACAGGATTGAAATCCCCTCGCCCACCTTTGCCGCCACGCGCTCTTCAGCAACTTGATTGCTCTTCTGCGCTTCACGCACAGCGGCAATCATAGCCGATGCTTTCAGTTCGGTTTCGGCTTCTTCTTCTTCAGGATTGGAATCAAACAGCAGCGTCGCACCGGCGCGGATTTCAGCCACGCCTTCCTTGATGCGAATTGTACGCAGCGTCAGGCCAGTATTCATGTCACCATTGAAATGCATCATGCCGATAGCACCGCCATACCATGCACGCGGGCTGCGTTCGTTGTCTTCCAGAAAACGCATAGCCCAGAGCTTTGGTGCGCCAGTAACCGTCACAGCCCATGCATGGCTCAAGAAGCCGTCAAAAGCATCCATACCGTCGCGCAGACGACCTTCAATATGATCAACCGTGTGGATGAGACGTGAATACATTTCGATCTGACGACGACCGATCACACGTACCGAACCCGGTTCGCACACGCGGCTCTTGTCGTTGCGATCCACGTCGGAACACATGGTCAGCTCGGACTCGTCTTTCTTCGAATTGAGAAGCTTCAGAATCTGCTCAGAATCTGAGATCGCATCTTCACCGCGTTTTATGGTGCCGGAAATCGGGCAGGTCTCGATACGACGACCATTCACACGCACAAACATTTCCGGCGAAGCACCAACCAGATATTCGTTCTCACCCAGATTGATGAAGAACGAATAAGGCGATGGATTGATCGACTTCAGACGACGAAAAATTTCCGAAGGAGCCGTGTGACAGCGTTCATAGAAAGTCTGCCCCGGCACGACTTCAAACAGATCACCGCGCCTGAAGCTATCCTTGGCGCGTTCAACCAGCTTGGCATATTCGCCCGGATTATGATCGCCGCGTGGCAGGTCACGCTCGGCAGGTTTGAAAGCCTGTACAGGCGTCGCGCGTGCAAGATCATGCGTGGACGAACCGCCACAGCTAAACTCATAGCGGTCCACCCATGCGCGTGCGGAGTAGTGATCCGCCACAAAGATTTCATCAGGAATGAATAGCACCAGATCACGCTGATCATCCGGGCGCTTCAACTTGTACTGGATCGCGTCAAACTGGAATGCGAGATCATAGCCGAACGCACCGTAAAGGCCGAGATTTGCATCTTCTTCGGAGAAGAAAAGGCCAACAATTGCGCGTAGCACGGTGAAGACCGAAGGCATACGCGAACGTTCTTCTTCGGTGAAGGTGCCGGTGGGTTCAGCAATCGTCAGCTCGATACGATCTTCATCGGCCTTATCGACCTTCACTTCGACAAGCACCTCAACCGTCTTGAGGATCGGGCGCAGCAGGATCACGCCGCGCTTGTTCAACGCTTCAATGCGTATTTTACGTTCTCGAGACGTGATCACCACTGGCGGATCAACGATTGCCGTGTCCCATCGCGTGTAGCGGCCCGGATATTCGTAGTTGGAAGAAAACACCGCGCCGCGCCGCTCATTAAGAGCATCGATATAGGTCTCGATGGCTCCCTTATAAGCAGTCAGATGGCGCACACGTTCGACAACAATGCCGCCCGCTGTTTCGTGCGTGAATATCTCGCTATCCGCAATTTTCGCATTCATGACTGGCAATTCCCAAGTGTTATTCGTTATCGAGCACTTCCAAAGCTCAGGCCCCTCAACCAAAGCGCATCGTGCTTCGGCTTTTTATGCTCGCATGTCTTTCCCCCAAAACCGGTTTCCACTTTTGGGAGGCATGTGATGGTCTTATTCAAACAGCCAAACAAAAAGGCCGCCCGGATAATCCCAGCGGCCTGTTTCTAAACGCAAATGCACAAACGCCTGCGTGGCCGCTTTTAGCGAGCCCACCACCAGATTTTTGTTTCAATGCGCGAAATGTTCATGACGATACTGTTAGCCTTCCCTTGCATCGCTTGCAACCGGAAAATTCACGCCTTCGTCGCGCTTTGAAGTGGGAGCGCCTTAAAGCCAAACACAAAGAAAATCCGGACTCAGTGAAGCGTCCGGATTCTCCCTTTGCCCTTAATGAGAACAAACATGATGCAAGTTAGCCAGCACCTTCCATCACACCTAAACGGGTACCGCCCACAATGCCAAATGTATAAGCATAATATAACTCTCAGTATGCTGTACCAATAGCATAGATTGCATCAATACTGCAACCATAAAGTGCATTTTAGCTACTTGATACATTCATAAGGTACAATGACCACTGATATCTCAAGCTGTCGACTTTATCAGCGCTCAACCAGAGATAAGTAAAAGTATGATGTTTCAGGAATTTTGTATGAACGATTAAGCATTTTCGTCTTGCGCCTGTCCCCAATTTGGGATTCATTTCGTTCGCAGATCATTTGCAAACAAACAAAAAGAACCGTTCTTGCAGGCGGTCAAATGGGGACATCAATGAAGAATCTCGATGTGATGGACAGGAGCATTCTGTCTGCGCTTCAGGAAAATGGCCGACTGACCAACACTGAACTTTCTGATCGTATCAATCTTTCGCAAACAGCAACTGCTGAGCGCGTCAAACGCTTGACCCGCGAAGGCTATATTCTGGGCTACTCGGCACATCTATCGCCAAAAATGCTCGATCGTTCAATGCTGGTTTTCATTGAAATCAAGCTGGACCGCACCACGCCGGAGGTGTTTGAGACGTTCTCCACGTTCACGCGCGGCAATCCAGATATTCTGGAATGCCATATGGTTGCAGGCGGCTTCGACTATCTGATCAAGGCCCGCGTCACTGATATGGACCACTACCGGCGCTTTTTGTCAGAAGCCCTGCTTTCCCTTCCCGGCGTGCGTGAATCCCACACCTATGCTGTGATGGAAGAGGTCAAGGAAACATCGCATATCGCAGTTTAATTCGATCTTCATTTTGTTGAACACGAGTCACAATTTTTAAAATTCATTTCGGCATATTGCCAAAGACATAATGCGGGTATATACCCGTATTATGTCTCATTCCTGTATTTGCATAGATCTGCGTCAGGCAGCCCGAAAAACTTCAGCCATTTATGATGAAGCATTGGCTCCGCTTGGCATCAGCGTGGCGCAGTTCAGCCTGCTGCGAAAAATCTCCCGCGCATCTACGATCTCACTCACCGAACTGGCACGCATCGCTGAGCTGGACCGCTCGACCATGGGGCGGAATGCAAAAGTGTTGCAAAAAATGGGTTTGATTGAACCCGCCACCAGCAATGACCATCGCGAGACAAGCGTCGCTCTCACCAGTGAAGGACACAGACTGGTCGAGCTGGGCGGACCATTGTGGGATCAGGCCCAAAATGAAATTGAAGCGCGACTTGGTCACAAGGGTGTCGAGCAATTGCTGGCACTTCTTGGTGCTTTGTAGCGGTTGTAGCGCACCCCGAAAAGTGTGAAGCGGTTTTCGGAACAAGATGCGCGTTGAACGAGTGAATGCAATTTGACTGAAAACAATGACTGAAGCCCGCCCCAACTTTAGTTAAGTGGACGGTTTCGTCTTCCAATATGTGGCTGGTCGAAATCCAGCCGAAACAGAGAGTTCCGAAGATGATCTCAGCTCGCCTAGCCAGTTTTCTAGCGCAACGAAACATCCACTATGGATGGGTTGTCGCTGGCGTCACCTTTCTGACCATGCTGGCGACTGCCGCCGCCATGGGCTCGGCTGGCATATTGATCGAGCCGCTCCAAAGTGAGTTCGGCTGGACCAATGCGAATATCTCTTTCGCAATGGCATTGCGGCTTGTGCTGTTCGGATTGATGGGACCATTTGCGGCCGCTTTCATGAACCAGTTTGGCCTGCGCCGTGTGGTCATGGCAGCGCTTATCATGATTTCTTTTGGGCTCGTTGGCTCAATCTTCATGACCGAGCAATGGCAGATGGTGGCACTATGGGGCGTGGTCATCGGCCTTGGAACGGGCATGACCGCACTTGTCCTTGGCGCTACCGTTGCTGCGCGCTGGTTTGAAAAGCGTCGCGGTCTGGTCGTCGGCATGATGACTGCCAGCAATGCAACAGGTCAGCTTATTTTCATGCCAATTCTGGCAAGTGTCAGCCAGAATATCGGCTGGCGTTCATCACTGATCATTGTCATTTCATTCCTGCTAGCAGCCCTCGTGCTGGTGCTGATATTAATGCGTGATAAGCCTTCAGACATTGGTCTCAAGCCCTATGGCCGTACGGCACCAATGCCCGCACCCGAGCCAAAGAAACAGTTCGGCGCCATGCTTCTGTCTCCCTTGGTGACATTGCGTGAAGCATCCTCGACAACCACGTTCTGGGTCTTGTTTCTCACATTCTTCGTCTGCGGCTTTTCCACAAACGGTCTGATCCAGACCCACTGGATTGCCCTTTGTGGCGACTACGGCATTGTGCCTGTGGGCGCGGCTGGGATTCTCGCGGTGATCGGTGCTTTCGATCTGATCGGCACAATTGCATCTGGCTGGCTTACCGACCGCTACGACAATCGCTGGCTCTTGTTCTGGTTCTATGCGCTACGCGGCCTCTCGCTGATCTATCTGACCTTCACTGACTTCTCGATCTATGAACTCGCTCTCTTCGCCGTTTTCTATGGTCTTGATTGGGTTGCGACCGTTCCGCCAACGGTGAAACTTGCAGCCGAACAATTTGGCCCGGAAAAAGCCGGCATGGTCTTTGGTTGGGTCTTCACCGGCCATCAGGTGGGAGCAGCAGCGGCAGCGGCCTTTGCAGGTTTCGTTCGCACCGACTACGACAGCTACACACCTGCGCTTATTCTGGCCGGAGCCATGTGTTTTGCAGCCGCTGCAATGGTATTCCTGATCAATCGGCCCAAGTTGCAGGCAGCTTTCCAAGCATCATGATCTTGACTTGCGGCTCTTTTTGTTCAGCGCCAAAACACCGACGCTGATCAGAAGGGCCGCAAGAGTATCAGTTAGACCGGGCACTTCGCCCAACAACAAAAGCCCAAGCACCAGCGTCACAACCGGAATAAGCGCTGACAGTGCAGCCCCTGCCGCCGTACCCAACAGAACCACGGCACGGTTGAACGCAAAGATGCCAAAGGCCGACGTCAAAACGCCCTGATAGAAACCTTGCAGAACAATGTCGTTCCACGAAGTTTCACCAATCCCCTTTTGAAGAAACAGTATGTAGATCGGCAAAAATACAATCGCTGATGCGACCGAAGAAATCGCGGCCGCATGCAGGCCATCCATGTTCTTTTTGCGAAACACCATCACATAAAGCGACCAAACGAGAGCAGCGGCAAAAAACGCGATATGCCCCATCATCTCCGCGCCGCCAAATTGCGAGAAGCCTGCAATCAATGCACTGCCCAGCAGGATCAAGCCAACTCCTGCCCAGCGCACAGGCACCAGTCGTTCATGCAGTAGAAACACGCCGAAGATCGCAACCATTGCCGTCATCAATCCCGGAATAAGCGCTGCTGCATGGGACGCTGGCGCATATTGCAGACCAAAGGCCGTTAACAATGCATAGGGGAAACCAGCGCCTGCAACCAAAAGCACAAAGCCCAGCGCGCCCAATTGCCGAAAGCCAAAGCCTTTCGCCAGCACCACCGGCAGAAGAACAAGCCCCGCAACACCAAATCGCAAAGCGATAATATCAGACGGCAATAAAGCCGTTTGAAACCCAAAGCGGGTCAAAACAAATGACCCGGACCAGACGAGGACGCCCGAAAGCCCCCATATCAGTCCTCTGATTGTATCGGACTTGGCTGCTGAATTTATCGTTTCGCTTGTGGCGACCATATGCTTTGAACTCTGATTCATAAAACTGTCTGGCGACCATCGCAGAAAACTGCCGTGTCAGCGCCACGGATAAATCAGATATGAGATATTAGTTTTTCTTATCCCGCCTTTTGCCTTCGCTTGAATGCGAGATCACAAAAGCTTTCGATCAGTGAGCGAACGGGACTATCCGCCCGCGACACGATATAAACCGTGCGAAAAGCTGGCGGATCAAAACGACAAATGCGCAGATCATGCAGATCAGCACCCGGCAAACTGATCTCTGAAATCAATGTCAAACCAGTGCCATGGCGCACCATTTCAAGAACAGTCGCAATGTCACGCGTTTTCACCTGCTCACTGCGCGCGCCACTATTTTCATGAATAACGCGGTCGATAATCAACTCACATCCCGCAGCGGCGAGTAATTTCCTGTCACGAAGCTGAGCCGGGGCAAGGGTTGCCTGCTGCATAAGCGGATCATCACGCCGCCCTATAACGACCAATTCTTCTTCGCCAATGGCTTGTGCCTGCAATTCTTCAATCGGTAATGATGTGATGCCAAGATCAGCAATACCGTCTTTGACCCATTGGCTCACATCATCATGTCCGCCTTCAAAGGCACTGAACTCTACATAGGGATAAAGCCGGGAAAATGCTTTGCGCAATTCCGGCAACACATGCTCAAGCTGACTTGGAATGGCCGCAATGCGCAAGCGCTCTTGTCCGCCACTTGTCTTGCTTCGCGCCTGACTCTCGATGCGCTCAACAGCGGAAAGTGCTGCGCGCGCATCATCAAGAATAGATTGCCCAAAGGCAGTCAAAACCGCACCATCGCGTTTGCGTGCCAGCACGGCAATTCCGAGTATTTTTTCTAGCGTTGCGATCGCCTGACTGGCTCCTGATTGCGTCAACCGCAACCGACGACCAGCAGCACCCACGCTGCGCGTTTCAGCCACTGCTTCCAACAATCGCAATTGAACCAGACTGATTTTCATCTTCGCTTACCCTGCGTTTAATCGCGCAACAACGCATCACCCCAATCAGCACGACGCGCCCAACGGAAAAGCTCGCCATCCCGCTTGGTCAAAAGCCCCTCTTCCGCAGAGCCATCATCCTTGCAAAGTTTGATGGTGACCTTGCCGCCACCGACACGCGTTGGCGCGATAACCCGCGCTGACGCCGCAAGCGATGGATCGCGTGTTGCCGCAAGATAAATGAATTTCTCGTCTTCCCACGGCACTTCGGCATCCTTAGTCAAACGATGAATCCGCGACCGCGCAACACGACGCGAAAAATGACACCAATCCGGTGCCGCTATCGGACAATCCAGCTGATGGGTGCAAGGGGCTGCGATATGCGCGCCTTGTTCTAAAAGCACAGCACGTGCATCGAGAATACGCTGCCAGCCAGCCGGTGTTCCCGGTTCCACAATCACGAACAAATGTTGCGCAGAAGCCCAGAGCTTTTCAACCAGCGTCTTGCGGTCAAGCGGTGCCAGTTCATCCAGCACATAAGCAATCGTCACCAGATCAGCCTGCGGAAGATCCGGCTTTTCTTTAATCAGATCTGCCGCCCGCCATTCGGTTTGAAGACCGATATCTGTCGCAAGTTTGCTTCCCACAGCGCGGATTGCCGGGCTTGCTTCAATCATTGTGGCAGATTGCAGATCCGGCCAACAATCGCGTGCAGCCCAAAGTGCCGTTCCCGGCCCACATCCCACATCCAGCATCGTCTGAGGCACAAATTCCGGGCACACCTCCGAAACACTCTCTAAGCTTGCACGCACCGCGGCATAAGTCGCAGGAAGGCGTGCCGCCAGATAGGCCTTGGCCGCCAGATCGTCAGAAATATGCAAACGCCCATCGCGCGTTTCCGCACGATAGCGCCGCGACAGCAGATCAGATGCGCGCTTGAGGTCGGCCAGAGCCACACCTTCGAGCGCAGCATCCACGGCCTGTCGCAAGAGTGATGGTAGTTCCATTAAGGTTTAGCGCTCCAGAACCTGCTTCACGTCGACCAGATTGGAACGCACACGCAGAATGTAAAAGCCCATAGTCGTTAGATGCGATGGCGTAAACCATGCATCCGGGCTACCGTTGGAAACTATGAATGGCTGCATATCGAGCGCCGAGCGCAACTGCCGCTCCATTTCGTCCCATACGCCATCCAGATGCTTTTCTGCCAACACACCACGGAAATCCGAATGTGCAGCACGCAGGATGCCGTAATAAGCATAGAGCTGGCCATAGGCAAACCAGAAGCGATCATCAGCACGCGTATCAAACCAACCGGCATGATAATTCTCGGCGCGGTCCTTAAGGATTGCCGAGGTCGAACCCAGATCGCTCGCAATACGGTCAACAAGCTGGATCAGATTATCAGCGCGTGCATCAAAGGTAACCTGACAGGTCTGTAGACGTGTGTTGAACGAACGCAAATCCTTGATCGCCGAACGGTAATAGCTTGGTGTTGGCGTCTTAGGGCCAAACGGGCTCAAGCCAAAATACCAGGAATCTTCCGCAAACTGCAGATTTCCACGCGCCTTCTGCAGATCGCTATCAATCTGCGATGTGCCACGCAGACGGCCAATATTGTCCACCAACTCGATAGCGGTACGACGTACCGCAGCATTGATGCCACGCTGGAACGAAGCCTTATTATCGAGAAATGGTGTGCGGTCCCAGTCAATGCCAAAGAAACCAAGCTTATAAAGCAGCATGGAGGAAATCCACGCATTCTGGTTCACGTTGAAATCGGTAAGATCAGCGGCCACTTCGGCAACGGCAGATGGCGAACATTTGCGCGCAGTCGATGGAATTTGCGCTGCCTGCATCGGCTGCGTGTCGACTGGAGTTTCAGATGTAGTTTCGCTATCGCCGGTGGTCGGTGTAGTATCCGTCCCACTTGGCGTAGGTGTCGAAGGTGCTGGCGTTGCGGCCAATGGCGCAGGTGTCGTCTGCAACTCTTCACCCGGCGTCACAGCCGTTTGGTAGCTATATTTGGCCGGATAGTCGGGATCGAAGTTTGTCCAGACCTGCGTTTGCCAGATAAAATAGACGTAAAGACCACCAAATCCGATAACGAAAACCGCAACAGCGACTTTCCACAAATTTCCGAGCTTCAGAAAAAGCCGCCATAAAGCACCGAGCGGAACAGCAATTAATCGCGCCAATGCTGCGATAAATCGGCCAAGGAAGGAGAAAACGCCCCGAACTGCATTCCACACTGTCTAAAATCCTTCCTGTTGCCTGCAATCACAGGCTCTCTGGCACTTTTATCCAACCAGCAATGTCGCATATGAAATGCAACATATCACCAGCCACTAAACACGAACGCTTGTCTCGTTCTTCAAATAGAGTGTGGCTGGCTTTTCGACAACCATCGAGCAGCATCTCATGCCAATTATCGAAGCTTTTCGCGTTGCGAGGGTTGAAACGAAACAAGCCGTGGGTAACATGGCACCACTTCGCCCTGCTTCGGCCAGAACGCTTTCTGCGCCGAACTTTTGTCTGACGGCCCAGAAAAACGAGTACAACACCCCCTAAAGTCGCAATCAGAAATATTTTCGCCGCAATGGTACTTGATCGGCGAAATCTTTGGTGTTTGCTAAACGCTGGAACCGGAACAATAATCAATTCGACAAAGGGGCCCGGTTAGAGCGCATCCCAAAAGGTGTGAAACGGTTTTTGGATAAGATGCGCGTAAAACAAATAATGAGGGCGCCGGTCTGATTTAATCAGATCGAAAGCGCTCAAATGGAGAGAGAAATGAAGTCCACATCAACGCCTTCAATGAAACGCGTCTTGAATATGCTGGCGGTCACAACAGCAATCTTTGCCATTCCAGCAGCCGCCAGCGCTGCCGAGGCGGAAAGCTGCTCAACCATTCGCTTCTCCGATGTGGGCTGGACCGACATCACGTCGACCACGGCTGTAGCAACCGAGGTTCTCAAGGGTCTTGGCTATAAGACCGACATCAAGGTTCTCTCCGTGCCAGTGACCTATGCGTCGCTGAGCAAGAAAGACATTGATGTTTTCCTTGGCTACTGGAACCCGTCAATGAGTGCCGATCTCAAGCCTTATCTGGATGATAAGAGCGTTGAGACGCTGCGCACCAATCTGACGGGCGCGAAATACACGCTCGCCGTACCAAAATACGCTTACGACGAAGGCCTTAAAGACTTTAAAGACATCGCAACCTTCAAAGACAAACTCGGCGGCAAGATTTACGGCATTGAGCCAGGCAATGACGGCAACCGCCTGATCCTCGACATGATCACCAAAGATGCCTTTGGCCTCAAATCTTTTGAACTGGCAGAATCGTCGGAACAAGGAATGCTGGCGCAGGTCGCACGCAGCATTAAGAGCAAAGATCCGGTCGTCTTCCTCGCATGGGAGCCACATCCGATGAACAAGCGCTTTGAAATCGCTTATCTCACAGGCGGCGATGATTTCTTCGGCCCGAACCTTGGTGGCGCGACCGTCGAAACCAATATCCGCGCTGGCTACGCGCAAGAATGTCCGAATGTCGGCAAGTTCCTGACCAATCTTGAATTCCAGCTTGAAATGGAAAACGAGATCATGGGAAAGATTCTCGATGACGGCGAAGAACCAGCCAAAGCTGCAACCGCTTGGTTGAAGGCAAACCCTGCCGTTCTCGATAAATGGCTTGACGGCGTGACCACGCTCGACGGCAAGGAAGGTCTGCCAGCTGTCAAGGCAGAACTCGGCCTGTAATCTTCACATTAAGGGCCGCGGGCAACCGCGGCCAAATCATTTGCACACCATGAAAACGAAAAAGCACGCAGCAGGAGACAGAATCGTTGAACTGGCTGACGGACTATAAAATTCCGGTCGGACCTACCGCAAAATCGGTGGTCGACTGGCTTACCGACAATATGAGCGGCTTTTTCGACGCGTTGGCGGCTGTGATGCAGTGGCTTATCGATGGCTTGCTGTTTCTGTTGCAGCTTCCCCATCCGTTGATCCTCATCGCCATTTTTTCTGTTATCGCATGGTTCATACAGCGCCGCATTTCCGTGGTGATCCTCACGATTATAGGCTTTTTGTTCATCATCAATCAGGGCTATTGGGATGCAACGCTCAAGACGCTGACGCTGGTGCTTTCGGCTTGCTTTCTTTGCATGGCAATCGGCGTTCCGCTCGGTATCGCCGCAGCACATCGCCCAAAGCTCTATGCCGTCATGCGCCCCATTCTCGACCTGATGCAGACGCTGCCAACCTTCGTCTATCTCATTCCGGCAATCGTCTTCTTTGGCATTGGCATGGTACCGGGTCTCCTTGCCACGGCGATTTTTGTGCTGCCTGCGCCGGTGCGACTGACACATCTTGGCATCTCATCAACACCGTCATCGCTGATCGAAGCCGGTGAAGCCTTCGGCGCATCCCGTCGTCAGCTTCTCTGGAAAATCGAGCTGCCCTACGCCATGCCGCAAATTCTGGCAGGCCTGACACAGACAATCATGCTGTCGCTCTCCATGGTGGTGATTGCAGCACTTGTGGGTGCAGACGGCCTTGGTGTGCCAGTGGTTCGCGCACTCAACTCGGTCAATACATCGCTTGGTTTTGAGTCGGGCTTCGTCATCGTCGTGGTCGCCATCATACTCGACCGCATCTTCCGCGCTTCACGCGGCAAGTAGGAGATAAAGTCATGACGATCATTTCTGTAGAAGACGTCAGCATCATATTCGGCAAGAATGTGGATAGCGCGCTGGACTTAGCTGATCGCGGTGCTTCGCGCTCGGAAATTCAGGCCGAAACTGATCTGGTGCTGGGCGTGCACGACTGCTCGCTCAATATTCAGGAAGGCGAGATTCTCGTCTTGATGGGCCTGTCCGGATCGGGAAAATCGACCCTTCTACGCGCTATTAATCGGCTTAATCCTATTTCACGCGGTCGGGTTCTTATCCGCGATGGCGAACGCACAATTGACGTCGGCAATGCTGACCGCAAAACACTGCGACACCTGAGGACCGAACTCGTCTCGATGGTCTTCCAGCAATTTGGCCTTCTGCCTTGGCGTTCAGTCGAAGAAAACGTCGCCTTCGGCCTCGAAATTTCCGGCATGAGCAAGCAGGAACGTCTCAACCACGCACGCGACCAACTCGAACTGGTCGGCCTGAAAGAATGGTCTAAGCGTAAGGTGGGCGAGCTTTCCGGCGGTATGCAGCAACGCGTTGGCCTCGCTCGCGCCTTTGCAACCGGCGCACCCATTCTGTTGATGGATGAGCCTTTCTCGGCGCTTGATCCGCTGATCCGCACACGCTTGCAAGATGAACTTTTAGCGTTTCAGTCACGACTTAAGAAAACGATTGTGTTCGTTAGCCACGATCTTGATGAAGCCATGAAAATCGGCAATCGCATCGCGATCATGGAAGGCGGACGCATTGTGCAATGTGGAACACCGCAAGACATTCTGCTCAACCCAGCGGATCGATATGTTGCAGATTTTGTCGCGCATATGAACCCGCTTGGCGTCTTGCAGGCTGGAGACATCATGACTCCGTTTGACCGCAATGCAGCCCCTCGCCCGTTTGCGGCAACGACACGAAAAGAAACACTTGTTCGGGAACTGATGAAATCAGTTGCTGATAGCAGCGGCGATGTGGGTATTGTTGAGAACGGCGCTATTATCGGTAAAATCAATTCCGATGACATTGTTCGCGCGCTCTCCTGGCATCAGCAGCGCGGACAGCATTAGAACCCAATTTTCAAAACAAAAACGCCGCCTTAAGAAGGCGGCGTTTTTCATTTCTAGCAGAACCCAGCTTTACGCCTGAGCAGCCTGACGTGCAGCCGCACGTGCTTCTACACGAGCGCGGATTGCATCAACATCCGCACGCGGCGTCGCAGCAAACAGCTTCTTGGTATAGTCGTGCTGCGGGTTGTTAAACACCTCTTCACGCGTGCCATATTCGACCACTTCGCCAAAATACATCACCATCACTTCATCAGCGATGTAACGTACGACCGAGAGGTCGTGGCTGATGAACACGTAAGTCAGACCAAATTCTTCCTGCAAATCAGAAAGAATATTGAGTACCTGTGCCTGCACCGAAAGATCAAGCGCCGAAACCGGCTCATCAAGAATGAGCAGTTTCGGATTGAGCATCAAAGCACGTGCAATCGCGATACGCTGACGCTGACCGCCAGAGAACATATGCGGGTAGCGATTGAAATGCTCTTTGCCAAGACCAACCTTGAGCAGCATTTCCATCGACTTTTCGCGACGCTCTTTGGCAGACATGTTGGTGTTGAGCAACAAAGGCTCAGCCAGAACATCACCGATCTTCTGGCGCGGATTAAGCGAGCCATAAGGGTTCTGGAACACGATCTGCACCTTCTGACGCATTTCGGCAGTCAGACCATCGCGGGCAATGTTCACATTCTCGCCGCCGATCATCAGATCGCCAGAAGTCTGTGGGTCGATCATGGTCAGGATGCGGGCAAGCGTTGACTTACCGCAACCCGATTCACCGACGATTGCCAGCGTCTTGCCTTTTTCAAGCTTGAAGCTCACGCCTTTGACGGCATGAACAACTTTTGGCTTGCCAAAAAGACCGCCACCAACATGGTAATCGCGCTTGATATCGCGCGCTTCGAGAACGATCTCGCTCATCACGCTTCTCCTGCGGCACTATTTGCCAAAACAAAGTCGGAAACAGTCGGCAGGCGATCACCCGTCGCATTTTCCGGCAAGGAGGAAAGCAATGCACGCGTGTAAGGATGCTTTGGCGCGGAAAACAACGACAACACGTCGGAGTCTTCCATCTTGTGACCCTTATACTGCACGATCACGCGATCAGCAGTTTCTGCCACAACACCCATATCATGGGTAATCATGATCAGACCCATGCCGTGCTCAACCTGAAGACGCATCAGCAGATCAAGAATCTGCTTCTGGATCGTCACGTCAAGCGCTGTTGTTGGTTCGTCAGCAATCAGCAGCTTTGGATTACACGCAATCGCAATCGCGATCATCACACGCTGACACTGGCCACCCGACATCTGATGCGGGAAGCTCGACAAGCGTTCTGCTGCATCACGAATACCAACCAGTTCAAGCAGCTCAATGGCGCGCGCACGGCTTGCAGCACCCTTAAGCCCCAGATGGCGCTTAAGCACTTCTTCAAGCTGATAGCCAACCGTGAAGCACGGATTAAGGCTTGCAACAGGCTCCTGAAAGATCATCGAAATATCGCGTCCGATAATCTTGCGGCGTTCCTTATCGGACATGCCTTTGAGGTCCTGCCCGTCAAAAGTCATGCTGTCGGCAGTCACAGTCGCGGTCTTGGGCAAAAGGCCCATGACAGCAAGCATACCCACCGATTTGCCAGAACCGGACTCGCCAACAATCGCCAGCACTTCGCCCTTATCGACCGAAATATCGATGCCATCAACGGCCTTGAATGGGCCGGTCGAGGTATCAAACGAAACCGTCAGGTTTTTGATTTCAAGCAAAGCCATCGATCAGCTCCTTTTCAGTTTCGGATCGAGCGCATCACGAAGACCGTCGCCGACCAGATTGATCGCAAGAACGGTGATTAGGATCGCAAGACCGGGGAAAGTCACAACCCACCATGCGCGCATGATGAACTCGCGAGCTTCGGCAAGCATTGTGCCCCATTCCGGTGTCGGCGGCTGCGCACCCATGCCAAGAAAGCCAAGCGCTGCAACGTCGAGAATAGCGTTGGAGAACGACATGGTTGCCTGAACGACGAGTGGCGCGAGGCAGTTTGGCAAAATGGTCTTGAACATCAGACGCAGTTTACTTGCACCGGCAAGCTTGGCTGCCGTCACATATTCACGCTCTTTTTCTGCCAAAACCGCTGCACGCGTCAAACGCGAGAAGTGTGGCAGCAGAACGAGTGTAATCGCAAGCACCGCATTGATGAGGCCCGGCCCGAGAATAGCCACCAGAACTAGCGCCAACAGCAGCGATGGGAACGCCAGAATAACGTCCATGATACGCATAAAGACAGTATCAACGCCACCACCAAAAAAGCCGGAGATGACACCAATCGTAATGCCAAGGCACATCGAGATGATAACGATCACGAAACCAACGAGCAGCGAATACTGCGCGCCATAGATGAGACGCGAAAGCATATCGCGACCGACCGCATCGGTTCCAAGCAGGAACTGCGTTGAACCGCCCTGTTCCCAGAAAGGAGGAGCCAACAGAAAATCGCGGAACTGTTCGGTTGGATTATGCGGAGCGATAACAGGTGCCAGAATAGCAACGATAACCAGCGCCAAAAATACGAAAAGACCAATAACAGCGCCGCGATTGACGCTGAAATAGAACCAGAAATCTTTCAAAGCCCGGAGTTTCCCGACTTCCATTGGAGCTTCCGGCTGAATTGCGGAGTGTGTCATGATACCCTCACTTGTGCCGGATACGCGGATTAATCAGGCCGTAAAGCAGATCGACGATCAAGTTTACGATCATGATGATGAACGCAATGATCAACAGTCCGCTCTGCACGACTGGGTAGTCGCGACGCGAAATCGAATCGAGCATCCATTTGCCGATACCAGGCCATGAGAAGATGGTTTCCGTCAGGATCGCACCTGCCATCAACACACCGACCTGAAGGCCAATGGTCGTGATAACCGGGATCATGGCATTGCGCAGCGCATGAAGACCGATAACGCGGCGAACCGGCAGGCCTTTTGCGCGAGCGGTACGCACATAATCCTCACCCAAAACTTCAAGCATCGCAGACCGTGTCTGACGCGCAATCACCGCAAGCGGAATTGTTGCAAGCACGATGGTCGGCAAAATGAGATGCGACACAGCCGATGTGAAGGCGCCCTTCTGACCCGACAAAACACTGTCGATCAGCATAAAGCCTGTAACCGGCGGGAAGTAATAGAGCAGTGATAGGCGACCCGAAACTGGCGTCCATTGCAGCGTGCCGGAGAAGAAAATGATAAGCAGCAAAGCCCACCAGAAAATCGGCATCGAATAGCCAACCAGCGAGATGCCCATCAGACCCTGATCGAACCACGAGCCGCGCTTGACAGCCGCGAGAACACCGGCAGGAATGCCCAGCAGGATCGCTACGATGATCGCACAGACAGCCAGTTCAATTGTTGCCGGAAACAGCGTGAAAAATTCTTCAATCACGGGCTTTTTCGTGACCAGAGACTGGCCGAAATCACCGTGCAGAAGGTTCCAGACATAATTGAGATATTGTTCCCATAACGGACGATCAAATCCGAGCTGAGCCAATAGCTGTGCATGGCGCTCGGGGCTGACGCCACGTTCACCTGCCATCAACAAGACAGGATCGCCCGGCAACACGCGGACGAAGGCGAAAGCCACAATCGTGATGCCGATAAAAGTCGGTATCAGATAAAGCAGTTTGTTTAAAACAAAACGGAACATACAAAAACTCCGACCGGGCGCGGAGGAAACCTCCACACCCGGCCGCTGGTGTTGTCAGATTTTACTCGGAAATATCAACTTCTTCGAAGCGATAATCACCAAGTGGGCTCTGTTTGAAGCCAGTTACCTTAGCGGACATCGGCACGAAAACAGTCGAGTGAGCGATGGTGTTCCAAGGAGCCTGTTCCTTGAAGATCACCTGTGCTTCTTCGTAAAGCTTCACGCGTTCGTCGTGGTTGGTCGTAACCTTTGCCTTCTGGATCAGGTCTTCAAATGGCTGGTAGCACCACTGAGCGCGGTTGTTGGAACCAACGCCGGCGCAACCAAGCAACGTGCCAAGGAAGTTGTCCGGATCACCATTGTCACCGGTCCAGCCAAGAATAACTGCGCCGTCACGGTCTTTTTCGCCGGACTTCTTGAGGTACTCACCCCATTCCATCGAAACGATTTCAGCCTTCACGCCAACTTTCGCAAGATCCGACTGCATAAGTTCAGCCGTACGACGTGCATTTGGCATGTAAGGGCGGCTAACAGGCATTGCCCAAAGCTTCATGCTCAGATCCTTGACACCAGCGGCTTCAAGAGCCTTCTTAGCGGCTTCTGGATCGTACTTGTCGTCTTCGATCTTGTCGTTGTAGCTCCACATTGTCGGTGGGATTGGGTTCTTAGCAACCTGTCCCTGACCCTGATAGACTGCGTCAACAATAGCCTGCTTGTTCACAGCCTGGTTCAGTGCCTTACGAACTTCAGGCTTGTCGTATGGAGCAACCATTGTGTTGTACGCGAAATAAGCAACGTTCAGACCAGCCTGCTCGTCAACCTTGAGGTTGGAATCGCCCTGAAGTTCCTGAATGTCAGCAGGTGCTGGGTAGGACATCAGGTGGCATTCGCCAGCCTTAAGCTTCTGCGCGCGAACAGCAGGATCGGTGGTGATTGCGAAAACAAGGTCATCGACCTTTGCCTTATCACCCCAATAGTCTGGGTTAGCCTTGAAGCGAACGACAGCGTCTTTCTGGTAAGCGACAAACTGGAAAGGACCTGTGCCAACCGGGAACTGGTTGAGGTCGCTCTGCTTGCCATCAGCTGCGAGCTTATCGGTGTATTCCTTGGAAATGATCGAAGCGAAAGGCATCGAGATATTTGCGAGGAAAGCAGCTTCAGGACGGGTCAGAATGAACTTGACGGTATTGTCGTCAACCTTCTGAATTTCCTTGATCAGAGTGCCCATTTCCATCGAATCGAAATATTCGTAGGTCACGCCAGACGTATATTCGTGCCAAGGATTTTCCTTGTTACCCATACGGTCATACGAGAAAATAACGTCGTCGGCGTTGAAATCGCGCGTTGGCGTGAACTGATCGCTGGAATGGAACTTTACGCCCTTACGCAGATGGAAAGTATATTCCTTACCATCTTCCGAAACTTCCCAGCTTTCAGCCAAGCCTGGTACAACTTCCGTTGTGCCGTTCTTAAATTCTGCAAGGCGATTGTAGACTGGATGCGCGGACGCATCGAACGTGTCACCGCCGGTATAGGCAGCAGGATCGAAGCCTTCAGGCGAAGCTGGCGAGCAATAGACAAAGGTCTTTGCCGATGCCGCACCGCTCATCAGAGCGACAACTGCCGTTGCCGCCAGAAGTGTTTTATAAAATTTCATTTAGTGCCCGCCTCCACGGAAATATTATTGCGCGCACCCTAAGCACGCAAGTGGCGCTTATCGAAACGTGTAGCACCCCACAATGCAAGCGATAATTTTAGAATCTTGTCGCATTCTCAACCGATTTTAGCCAAATAAATTAGATTCATATTTCTTAAGCATGCCGCTTTTTAGAAAATTGCGCTAAGCGGAGCTAATTTATAATATTTATTCGTCTCGGGGCATGCCTAATTTGAGAGCTCACAAACGCCAACACCATCACATAAGCTTGCCACCAACAGACCAGAATTGCCACAAGTCAATTAGCCCTAAATTTCTTTAGCGCGAAACATAGCGAAGAGGACCATCTGGATGCGGGCGGATAAGCCTCCACAGCCAAACCACGATAATTTGATTAGCAATCTACCGGGGTCTGCCAATATAGAATGAGATGAGACATAAGTGCTCAATAAATTTAATAATGAATTATATTCGAATATTAGAGCTTTTAAATTAAGGTTTTTCGATAGTGCCATAAATCTAAAACTGTTCAAAATGGGCTCCATCGGGTCCGATTTTATCCATTTCACCCGGTTAAAGGTGCACATTTCACGAGTTTACGGCTTTTTGCACTATTCTCGAACGGATTATCACCCCAGCTACGAGGCAGAACATGAGATAGAACGCTTATAATTTTGGGACAAATCTCTATAATTTTTTTGTCTATAATATAAGCAACGGCTTTTCAATTTCGTCATATAGTACTATTTTCGGAACGTCAGCCATATAAAATTGCTGGCAACTTTGTTAACCATATGCAGTCTTACGGGGGTATGACCGCGAATGACCATAGATAATAAATTTATTGATTTAGTAGACAATGCAGACCAGGTCGCTGATTTCTTATCAGCACTAGCTAATAATAAGAGGCTGCTAATTTTATGCAAACTATTACATAATGAAATGTCGGTAGGCGCTCTGGCAAAAGCTATTGACCTCAGTCAGTCAGCGCTTTCCCAGCACCTTGCGAAGTTACGTGCTCTCAATCTCGTATCGACGCGACGCGATGCACAAACGATTTATTACATCGTTTCGTCACCGCATATCGAACTGATGTTGTCGACGCTATCGAGTCTCTATATGAGTCCATCTCCGCGCCGACGCGAAATGGCAGCTGTGCTACATCAATAATTACAATCTCATGAGGCATAAGTCGTGCGATGAAGGAAACACAAGCCGGATCGCACGACTTTGTCGTCGAGATAACTGACGCTGATGATGCAAGGCTCGCAGCCTATAAAAACATCCGGGAGAAAGATCTGGTCGGCCGCCAACAGCGTTTTATCGCTGAGGGTAAGGTTGTCCTTAATGTTCTTTTTTCAGAATCTGCGCGCTTTGTTACGGAATCGCTTCTTATTCTCGAAAACCGTCTGAATGGCCTACAGGATCAGCTTGCACAACTGCCCGCGGGTGTAGAGGTCTATTCCGTACCGCAAGCCGTCATTGACGAGGTGACTGGATTTCATGTCCATCGCGGCATTCTGGCGGTCGGGCGTCGTAAGCCACAACCCGAACTGACGGATATGGTCAGTCAGTTGCCCGAAACTGCGCTCGTTGTGGTTTTGTGCGGCATTTCCAACCACGATAATGTCGGATCAATCTTCCGCAATGCAGCTGCTTTTGAAGCCGATTGCGTTTTGATGGACGAAACCTGCTGCGATCCTCTCTATCGAAAAGCCATACGCGTTTCGGTTGGCGCCACATTAAAGGTTCCATATTTTCACGGCTCCAATATCGAAACGATTGTGACGACGCTACAGGACGCCAAATTCAATATATTGGCGCTCAGCCCTTCATCAGCGTTGAATATCTATCAGGCGCCAAGCAACAATCGTCAGGCGCTGTTATTAGGCACTGAAGGCGAAGGGCTCCCCGCGCATCTGTTACGACAGCTCACAGGCGCTCGCATTCCAATGTCATCGCAATTTGACAGTCTCAATGTCGCTACCGCATCGGGCATTGCACTGTCGCGGTTTAGTAAGTTTAACTGAATACAAAAAAGCCTCCAGCAAATGCCGGAGGCTTTTATATTCTCTTTTACAAAATTGCCGTTAGGCAGCCGAAGCGCTGGCCGCACCAGTTACAAGGCGGCGAAGCATTTCTTCGGCGCGTGGTTCACGTTCCGAGCGAGCAATAAACCCACCGCCGAACACACGCGCCGTATTGCTGTCGTCAGAATAAAGCACGCAAGCTTGTCCGGGTGCGACGCCGCTTTCCCCGTCTACGAGCTCAACCCATGTCTTGCCATCAGCGTGATTCAGAACCGCAGGACGTGGTGGTCGCGTCGAGCGAATCTTAGCAAAGACTTCCAAGCCACCTTCCGGAAGTGCATCAAGCGCATGATCACCAAGCCAGTTCATGTCACGCAAGAATACCTTATGCGTTTCAAGCGCTTCGCGTGGGCCAACTATGACACGCGTATTGGCAGCATCCAGATGCACCACGTAAAGCGGATCGCCCGTTGCAACACCAATTCCGCGGCGCTGACCAACGGTATAGTGAACGATGCCTTCATGACGTCCAAGCACACGACCATCGATATGAACAATATCGCCCGGCGTCGCCGCTTCCGGCTTCAGCTTGGAAATGATGTCGGTATATTTGCCCTGCGGAACAAAACAGATGTCCTGACTGTCCTGCTTCTTCGCAACCGTCAGACCCATTTCTTCGGCAATCTCACGCACACGGGCTTTTGGCAGGTGACCAAGAGGGAAGCGCAGATAATCAACCTGATCCTGGGTAGTTGCGAACAGGAAGTAGCTCTGATCGCGATCAGAATCTTCCGGACGGAACATTGCACGATGGTCGCCATTCAAACCGCTGCGGATGTAGTGGCCAGTCGCCAATGCATCGGCACCGAGCTCACGCGCGGTCTGCAAGAGATCGGCAAACTTAACGGTCTGATTGCACGACACGCAAGGAATCGGTGTTTCACCGCTGACATAGGAATTTGCAAACGTATCGATCACAGCTTCGCGAAAACGCGCTTCATAATCGAGTACGTAATGAGGAATGCCTAGGCTTTCCGAAACGCGACGGGCATCTTCAATGTCCTGACCGGCACAGCATGAACCAGCGCGATGCACAGCCGCGCCATGATCATAAAGCTGCAGCGTTACGCCAACAACATCATAGCCTTCACGTTTGAGGATGCCGGCCACAACAGAAGAATCGACGCCACCCGACATGGCGACGACAACACGCGTGTCTTCCGGCTTTCCCGGCAGATCGAGGCTGTTCAGGCTCATGATAGAATCCAGCTTCCGGGCATAGGCCCTGCTTCTCAAAGTTTAGATTTGCGCCCTATATAGGTCACATGATGGGCATTTGCCAAGATGTCGCAGCAAAAACATCGCGTATTTTGCAGCAATTGCGCCACAATTTCGCGTGAGATTTTAAGAAAAATTACTGATGATCCGGGTTTTTTTTATGACTTTCTCTTCAAATAAGGCATTTTTTTGCAAGTGTTACCAGATAGTTACCAGCAGTTTAGGTAAATATTAAAAGCTGTCGGGTTACTGTTGGGTTCGATTAGGTCCTTGAGTGTTGTGTAGAGAGTACAATGGCCGATCTGACTAGACCGCGTATAAAGTATGTTATCGGTCCCGATGGCAGTCCGCTGACCATCGCCGACCTCCCCCCCGCCTCGACAAGGCGCTGGGTCATTCGCCGAAAGGCTGAAGTCGTCGCCGCTGTTCGCGGTGGGCTTCTCAGCCTTGAGGAGGCATGCCAGCGTTATACATTGACGGTGGAGGAATTTCTGGGCTGGCAATCCTCAATCGACGAGCATGGTCTCGCCGGTCTTAGGACGACCCGCATCCAGCAATATAGGCACTAGGCTCTTATTGTTTCTCTGAAACAGGAAGACACAAAATCAAACCCCGGCCGGTTCACTGGCCGGGGTTTTTCTTTTGGCTGACGCGACTATATGAGAGAGGAACAAGCGCTCTCGAAGGATAGGTTAATGGCCGGGAATATAGAGATCAAAAAGAGCGACGCTGCTGATAGCGGTCGCTATGTCGTCAACATTGATGGCGATGAAGCGGAGATGACTTATACGAAGCGAAGCTCGACGCTCATTTCAATCGATCACACATTCGTGCCCGATTCGATGCGCGGAAAAGGTGTTGCACAGGCGCTTGCGCTCAACGCTGTTGAAGACGCGCGTAAAACCGGCTGGAAGATCATTCCAATATGCAGCTTCATGCAGGCGCAAGTGAAGCGCCATGCTGATTGGGCAGATGTTATCGCGGGTGCAAACGCTTAGCGCAGGTCGCGGATGCGGCTTGCAAGGCTTTTCGGGCGCGAGATGCCTTTTGTTGTTTTTTCAGCTTCAAGCAGCTTGTTGATTGGCGAAGCAGGGCCTTCATTGTCTGCTGTAACAGCAACCATTTTGGCTGCCAGCACTGCCATCTCTTCACGCAACGCGGCATTTTCTTTCAGAATATCTGCGGGTGCGGCAGTCGCTGATGCTCCATTGCGCGCATGGCGTTCAAGCCGCTCTTGCGCATCAGAAAAATCAGCAATTAGTTTATCGAGCTTCTGCTGCAATTCTGTATTGCGGCGCTTCTCGCTTTTCAGTTCAGTCTGTGCAGCAGTCAATTGCGTCGAAACCTCGTTATAGCGAGCAGATGCATCTTTACGTTCCCGACGCATTTCGCTCATCTCATTTGCCAAACGACCATGCTCGGCCTCTTTGGCACTTAACTCTATACGAAGCGTATCGGTCAGTTCTTCAAGAGATGAAAGGTGTTTTTGCAGGCGCTGCACTTCGGCTTCGACAATTTCCGCCTCTTCCGCTGCATTCTCACGTTCAATAGTGACCTCTGCTATTCGCTTGTCGCGAGCAATGAGCGTTTCGTGAAGCTCGGCCATATCGGATTCAAGTTGAACGAAACGCTTGAGTTCATCATGTTGCTCACCGATCTGAATCAGCAGTTGCACTGATTTTCCACGTTCCAACTTGAGTTGCTGTTCGAGCTTGCTGGCGATAACCGCATGTTCTGCACGTAGGCCATCACGGTCCGCGCGAATTTCTGCAAGCGTGACTGGAAGTTCAGCATGAATTTGCCGTCGCGCCAAAAAGAAGGCACGACGCCAAACTGAAGGACCAAGCAGAACCACGACGAAAACCGCCACGAGAACGCCAAGTATGAAAATGAGCGCTGACTGGATCACGGCTTTTCACATCAGGGCGCATCTCGAAATTGTGAAACGGTTTTCGGGATACGCGTTTAAAAGACAGGAGCCGCCAGCCATATAGATGACTGGCGGCTGTTCATGATAAGAATCAGAAGGGATTCCATGTCGGCGCACCCGACAATTTCAGATAACCAATATTGACGCCCAACCGCGCACCAACGCCTGTGCGGATTGGCACCAGCATGATGTTCTGACGCTTGAGTACGTTGAAACCGACGCCGGCAATAACATAAGCCGAACCAGCGACACCGGCGTAGCGGCCATATAGGCTCTGGATGTCGTCGAGGTTATAGACGAGCATCATGACCCGCGAGCCTTGTCCGCCAAAATCCCAGCCGAGCGATGGGCCTTGCCAGAATGTGCGGTGATCACCAGCATTCTTTGTGTAAAGCGTGCCTTCGCCATAGGTCAGGCCGCCAATGAAAGCGCCAGAGCCTTCTTCACCCAGAATGTAGCCATTGGGCAGGCCAAAGCTCTGGAATGCTTTTTCAACGGCACTGGCAATGCCGCCCGACGTAGAACCAAAAAATCTGTGTCCGGAATCAACAATTTCCTGGGACGAATAAGTGTTGCTGCTCTGTGCCAGCGCATTGTGCGGCACGGCGATAATGGAGATCAAGAAGGCCGCAATAAACGCTAAACTATACGTCGCGTTGCGGAACCCGATCTGCGACAGGGACGGTATGGCCATTTATAAATTCCTTTTGCCTACCAGCTTCTCTGTCTGACGCCCTGTTAAAAGCCTTGGCGTACGTCTCTTATGAACGCTTTCGCCGAATCGCGCTTATTCTAACCGCTAAATTCTTGTCTAAATCTTTATGGACTGAAATTGGCTTTAGAATGGCGGCAAAAAACAGCTTTCTTGCGGCAACCCAACGTGGCGTGTATCCAGATTCTAAAGGTTCCTGATGATGATTCGTCGGGGTTTATGCTCATCAACTGATTGCCGCCTGACATCGGACTAAATGTCGATCATCAGAGACGGTTCGCGCCTGGAGAAAACACCATGCCATTGCCTGTTACCCTGTCCGCACTCGATCTTGGTGCGCTTCTGTGCAGCCGTATCTGTCATGACATCATTTCGCCGGTAGGCGCGATCAACAATGGCCTTGAGCTGCTAGAAGAAGGCGGCGCAGATGAAGACGCAATGGCGCTCATCAAGTCCAGCGCACGCAATGCGTCCGCCCGACTTCAGTTCGCCCGTATCGCATTTGGTGCTGCCGGTTCTGCAGGTGTGCAGATTGATACCGGCGACGCTCAGCATGTCGCCACGCAATATTTCGCAAATGAAAAGCCTGAACTGACCTGGGAAGGTGCACGCGTTCTGCTTCCAAAAAACAAGGTCAAGCTGCTGCTCAACCTGCTGCTCATCAGCAATGCGGCGATTCCTCGTGGTGGCTCGCTGGCTGTTCGCCTCGAAAATGGCGACACCGATCCACGCTTTGTGATTACTGCAAAGGGACGGATGCTGCGCGTTCCGCCAAAGTTCCTCGAGTTGCATTCAGGCGCAGAACCAGAAGAGCCAATCGACGCGCATTCGGTACAGCCGTATTATACGCTGCTGCTCGCCGAAGAAGCAGGCATGACCATTTCTATTCATGCAACCGCAGAAGACATTGTTTTCTCGGCTGAATAACGAACACAGCGCACACAAAAAAGCGCAGGGTCAAACCTGCGCTTTTTTTGTTGGCTACATATAAAATAAAAGGCTCCACTTGCGTGGAGCCTTATTCATTTCAGCCTTGATAAAGCGCTTATGCGCTTTCACGCATCTCTGCACCATCTGGCTCGCGCAGCACATAGCCACGTCCCCAAACAGTTTCGATAAAGCTCTGGCTACCTGAAACGGCATCCAGCTTCTTACGCAGCTTGCAGATAAACACGTCGATGATCTTCAGCTCAGGCTCGTCCATACCGCCGTAAAGGTGGTTCAGGAACATTTCCTTAGTGAGCGTCGTGCCCTTACGGAGCGAGAGCAGCTCAAGCATCTGATATTCTTTACCGGTCAGGTGAACGCGCTGACCACCAACTTCGACGGTCTTCGCGTCGAGGTTAACAATCAGATCGCCAGTGGTGATGACCGACTGAGCGTGACCCTTGGAACGACGAACGATCGCATGAATACGTGCGATCAGCTCATCCTTATGGAACGGCTTCGTCATGTAGTCGTCTGCACCGAAGCCGAGGCCACGAACCTTGTCCTCAATACCAGCCATGCCGGAGAGGATCAGGATAGGCGTCTTAACCTTCGACAGGCGCAGAGTACGCAGAACTTCGTAACCGGACATATCCGGCAAGTTCAGGTCGAGCAAAATGATGTCGTAATCATAAAGCTTGCCGAGATCGATGCCTTCTTCACCAAGATCGGTGGTGTAGACATTAAAGCTCTCGGACTTAAGCATGAGTTCAATGCTTTGTGCGATAGCACTGTCGTCTTCAATTAAAAGGACGCGCATACTTATCCCCTTTCCGCCGCTGACCAGATTTCCCTCACGGCAGCTGACGGAACTGTCGTTGCCTTACGCATGAAGGTGCCTGCAAATGGTTAACAAAATATGATTCCGGTTGGCAAGCCTATTTCTTTAACTATTAGAAAAAAACCGTATCCAACTGAATCACAAGCAATTATTTCGTTCATTCGATACTCATGAATCACATTAAGAAAACCTCTTAAGTGATTCAATTGACTCTAGCTTTCACCTGTTACTCAAAAAGCACACCATATTTACCGAGCCTTAATTCCTAACGCGTATGATTAACGTTGCCGGTAAAGAAATGGTTACCAAAAGGCTGAAATATTAACTTTTGTTTCGCTTAAATTAACCACTCTTAACATAGGCAGCTCAGCCGACGCCCTGAAAAGCAAGGCTTTGCAATGGTTTAAGCAGTATATTACGGGAAAACGCCTCCCTTATATGCCTGTTAATAAAGTCGGGGGGAACGCCCCAACGATTAGAAAGCTGGTTGGTGTTCAAGGAGTATTGCGTATGAAGCCACGTGAAAGCCTCGTCAGGCTGAAATTGTTCCAGGTGAAGGAAAAGCGCCGTCAGTTGGGCCAACTTGACCTGATGATGGGTGAGTTCGAACGGATGGCCGGAGAACTCGACGCCCAGATTCTATCGGAAGAGAAGAAGGCAGGCATCACTGACATTAATCATTTCGCTTATCCGACCTTTGCGAAAGCTGCACGTCAGCGTCGTGACAATCTGTTTGGTTCGATTCGTGATCTGATGCAGCAGAAAGAAGCCGCCGAAGCTGAACTCGTTGTCGCCGAAGCTGATCTTGCGAAAGCAGAAGCGCTGGAAGAGCGTGACGGCGTCAAGGCACCTCGCGAAATCGTTGAGCGCCCGCTCAACCAGCGTCGCGCGATGATCGGCTAAAAACAGCCGAACTTTATTGAAAAAGGCACGGTCTCCGAGAGGACGCCGGGCCTTTTCTATTTTCAAAGCGTCAGCAGATAGTCCTCGAAACGCTGGCCTTTCTGATGCCGAAATACTTGTCCATCGCTCACAATATTGGTGATGCGATCAAGCCGGAAGTTGCGGAAATCATTGCGACTTTCACACCAGCCGGTCAGCAACCACACGGCATCAAACATCGTCAGCCCAAGCGGCCTTACGCTGCGTTCAGTGGCTTTGTCCCGAAGATCCAGATACTCGATTTTCACGATGACGCGATCTCGAACCGCACGCCTCAGAAATGACAAATGCAGATTGGCCTTGCTATGTTCTTCCGTCATTTGCGACACAGCTCTGAGCGGAAGGCTTTTATATCGATCCCCTGCACCAGACTGCATCGTCGCACTGAGCTTGCCCGATACACGTTGCGCTGCAGCAGACAATTCTTCATCACCTCTGGCAACGACCAGTCTGACGCCAAGCATAATCGCTTCGAGCTCGTCGGCATCGAAATGCAGTGGCGGCAGAAAATACCCCTTCTCAAGCTGATACCCTAAGCCAGACTCGCCTCTAATTGGTGCACCCATGGCCTGCAAGGTCGCCATATCGCGATAAATCGTGCGGGGCGACACCTCCATGATCTCCGCAAGCGCCTCCGCCGAAACGGGCGCGGACGCAGAACGAAGCCTATCGAGCAGAGAAAAAAGGCGCAGGGTTTTCATGGGGATGGTCTATAGCACACCCCTGACAAAAACTGTCAGGGGGAAGATGTATTTGCGGCACTCCAGATGAAAAGGAGTACCTCATGTCTATCCCTTACTACGAAATCGTCGTTTACAAAATCAACGATGCCACAAGCGCTGACAAAGAACGCGATAGCGCCCGCAAGATCATCAGCGCCCTGCCCGGTTTTATATCATGGGTCCCATTCACCGGGGCCAGTGATGCCGAGGATCGCGCTGATCTCGTCGCATGGGCCTCAATGGATGACGCACTCGCCGCAGCAGAACGCGTGAGTACCGCACCTGAGTTTGCAGCCTTCAGGGCGACCCTGAAACAGATGGTATCAATAGGCCATTATACGGCACCGACAAAACCAGAAGTCCTTGTCACAGCAGGGAACGGGATTGAGTTGGGCCGTTTTCGCCTGAAATCGGGCATAAGCGAACATGCCATGCGCGAAGCCTATGCTGCGATGGTCAGCAAGCACCTCTCGCATCAACCCGGCTGGAACACGCAACATCTCGTCAAACTTGCAGACGGGACTTTTGTTGATCTGGCCTTTGCCGAGAACGAAACGACTGCCACCGAAATCTGCGCAAGCTGGCAAGGCAATGCCGACTGTGACGCGTTTCTGGCACTGATTGAGCCGATCGGCATGGAGTTCGGCACGATCCTCTGACCTGATCATGCCGCGTGATGCGCTTATTGCGCGGCATATGCCAATTCACATTTGCATTCCTGCTGCAGCTAGTAGTAGGAATTGCGCGCGATGCAGAAACACGTCCCCTCCGGGCAAGACAAGGCCCGCGATAAATTCACGATTAGCCATAAACCAAAGCCAGTCCAATGGGGCTTGCTGCTGGTTGCATCTGCGATTTTCATCTATATCGGCGAGCGACTTGGGCTACCGGCCGCATTCCTCTTGGGATCGATGCTCGGCGCGATTGTTCTGGCATCACGCGAAAGCGCGATTAAGGTTCACACCCATTTCTCGCTGCTTGCGCAGGCTATTGTTGGCTTGCTTATCGCGCGTGCCATGACGCAGGAATTTTTCAGCAATATGGGGCAGCATCTGCCGATCATCCTGCTCTCAACCGGCTTCACGCTGCTCGCCAGCACGACAGTCGGCTATCTTCTCGCAAGATTTCGTGTTTTACCGGGAACAACTGCCGTCTGGGGCGTTTCTCCGGGAGCTGCCACGGCAATCGTACTGATGGCCGAATCTTTCGGTGCAGACGCTCGACTGATCGCCTTCATGCAATATCTGCGTGTTGTTCTCGTTGCGACCGCCGCCTCGCTCGTCGTGATGTTTACGACCGATATCGAAATTGCGGCTCCAGCGGCCATAGAATGGTTTCCAGCGATAAACTGGCACACACTTGGCCCAACACTTGCCTTGATCGTCTGCGGTGCGTTTTTGGGCCAATTATCGCGCATTCCAACCGGAGCAATGCTCATACCGCTGGCGCTCGGTGCCTTGTTGCAGGATCTAGGCCTGATGACCATCGACCTGCCACCATGGTTGCTGGCAGGCAGCTATATTTTCATCGGCTGGCGCATTGGTCTTGGCTTCACACGCGGTATCATTGCACATGCGGCCCGAGCCTTTCCGGCAGTGCTTGGATCAACACTTATTCTAATTGCTGTCTGCGGATTATTCGGCATGGCGCTCGGCCATTTTTTGGGTCTCGACCCGCTCACCGCTTATCTGGCCACCAGCCCCGGCGGCGCCGATACGGTGGCAATTATCGCAGCATCAAGCCATGTCGATCTGCCATTCATTATTGCCATGCAAACAAGCCGCTTTTTCATCGTGTTGCTTGCTGGTCCGGCAATTGCCCGCTTCGTTGCGTCGCGCATTGCGAAACGGCAGAAATAAGAAAGCCCGACTTTCGCCGGGCTTTTCTCAATCACTGATTATCAGGCTTATTTGCCGTGAAAACTACGGATCGCGCCAATGATCTTGTCCTGATCTTCTTCTGACAGATACGGATGCATCGGCAGGCTCAGAATACGTGCAGGCAGGGCTTCCGAAACAGGCAAGCCGCCCGGTGCAATCGGATAATGTTTGTAAGCTGTCTGCAAGTGCAGCGGCTTCACATAGTAAATAACCGATGGAACACCAGCTGCCTGAAGATGTGCCTTCAGACCATCGCGGTTTTCGCTTTCAATCGAATACTGTGCCCAAGCCGAACGATTGCCAGCAGGCAGACCCGGAACCTTGACTACATCCTTGAGCAATTCATTGTAGCGCTTGGCAATACGGTCACGCGCTTCCATTTCGTCTTCAAGGATCGCCAGCTTTTCCAGAAGAATAGCGGCCTGAATTGTATCGAGGCGCGAGTTGAGGCCAATGCGAACATTGTCATACTGCGTTTCGCCCTTGCCGTGGAACAGCACGGAGCGCAGCGTGTCAGCGATTTCAGCATCATTGGTGAACATTGCACCGCCGTCGCCATAGCAGCCGAGCGGCTTGGCCGGATAGAAGCTTGTCGCACCAACATGGCCGAAAGCGCCGCACATGACATTGTCACGCTTGCCACCAATCGACTGAGCCGCATCTTCAATGATGAAGAGGCCTTCGCGATCAGCTACTGCGGTGATGCGGTTGTAATCGGCAGCAAGGCCAAACAGATCGACAGGAATGATTGCCTTTGGCTCAAGACGGCCTTCCTTGCGGACAGCAGCAATGGCAGCTTCAAGCTGTTCGATATTCATGTTGTAGGTGTCGGCATCCACATCGACGAAAACCGGCTCTGCACCAACAAGGGCAACAACTTCAGCGGTTGCAGCGAACGTAAACGATGGAACGAACACCGCATGGCCCGGGCCGATACCGCGTGCCATTAGAGGCATCTGCAAAGCGTCAGTACCGTTAGCACAAGCGATCACATGTTCCACGCCCAGATATTCACCGAGCTTCTTCTCAAACTCGGCCACTTCAGGACCGAGAATATAACGGCCTTCCGCAACTACCTTGGAAACGGCGGCATTGAGACGGTCTTCGATACGCGCGCGTTGCGCCCCAAGATCAATGAACTGCATGTTGGCTCCAATTTATCTGGTCCGCCCCATCAGAAGCGAATCCGCGACAATTCTCTTATTCCTTCACGCCCCTCCCTGCCATGGGGGGAGCGTTCAAAGTTTTGCGAATTTCGTAACACCAGTTGACAGAAATTTCTGTCAAAGGTTGGCTACTTAGAATGATTGACCGAACCTTCAGTCAGAATGCGCAACACATTAATTGCTTCCTGCCCATCGGTGCGCGGTGTTTCACGCGTTTCGATACAATGCAGGAAATGCTGCAATTCGCGTGTCAGCGGCATGCCTTCTTCGACAGCCACATATTCCGGCTCGACCGATTTGAAAGCCCACTGATCATTCTCACGCCAAACTTCATGCTTGTAGAATGCAAGCTTGCGATCCCAAGGTTCCGCATCGTCAAACACCAGCATGCCCTTGGTTCCGGTCACGCTCAGGCGACGCTCGCGATAAGAGTTCAATCGCGATGCAAACAGATGACCGCGAATGCCGCTCGGAAATTCGAGATGCACATGCGCAAAGTCGCTGATCTTATCAATAACCGCAGTACCCTCGCCGCGAACAGCTGAAGGCTCTTCGCCGGTAATTGCCAGAATCATCGACAAATCATGCGGTGCAAGATCCCAAAGTGCATCAAACTTGTCATGGAACTTGCCAAAGCCGACGCGGTGCGAATGCACATAGCGAACATCGCCGATGTCGCCGCTTTTCACCATATCAAGCAGTTTTTCAAAAGCTGGATGGAAACGCAGAATGTGACCGACCATGAACACGCGGTTATTTTCGCGTGCAGCTGCAACTTCTGCCTCAGCGTCTGCAACTTCAAGCGCAATCGGCTTTTCAACCAAAACGTCTTTGCCGTTCTTCACCGCTTCAATCGCATATTGCGCATGAAACTGTGCGGGCAGCGCCATAACGATGCCGTCAATATCGGGATGTGTGAAGAGCTCATCAACAGGGATATTCGGAACACCAAATTCAGAAGCAAATCGTTCTGCATTCTGTGGGTTCGCGTCAGAAACACCATGAAGGACACCGAGCCCCTTCAAGGTACGAATATGATTGCCGCCCCAATAGCCACAACCCAAAACCGCAATACGAGGTGCCATATAACTATGCCTTTGCTTTCCGCTAGTTACTTATCTACGCAAAACGTGGAAAACAAGACGAAAGCCATGCTAAGAGTGCTTGACAGGGTCCCATTACCCACATATACCGCCGCCATTCCTTGTGAAAACATTCGCTTGAGACGCTGGAAACGGTGTAGAATGGATTTTGCAAATGGTATGGCGGAGTAGCTCAGTAGGTTAGAGCAGAGGAATCATAATCCTTGTGTCGGCGGTTCGAATCCGTCCTTCGCTACCAACAACCCTCCCCACGAATTATTGCCGCTTCGGGCAAAATTTTCTCTCAACAAAACAATCAAATTATTATATCCATCAGCGAAAATTACAGCATGTCGCCCAAAAGTGGGAACCGGCTACGCGGGGCAATCACTCCACTGGAGTGATTTCTTATCCCGCTTCGATGGGATAAAGACATGCGTAAAAACACATAGATAATGCGTGTCTATTAAACGCGATACGTTGCGACACGCATTAAGAGTTGGTGGTATGATTTTTTTTAATCTCGCTTTTCTGGTGCTTCATCTGGTTTCGGTTGTGACCGGCGTTGCTGCGGGCATACTCTGGATGCGATCTGCGGGCGTTGATGTTCCAGCGATTAAGCCTTCAAAAAAGCTGCGCAAAGATGATGGCTCATTGTCTGGCGAGTGGGTTAACCAAGTCGCATCAAATCTTGATTCGCATCACAAGGGCTGGGTAAAAGCGACAGAGTATAATAAAGCCGCCGCAACTGCCGCCGCTATCGCCGCCTTATCACAGGCCGCTGTTTATGTTTTGAACATCGTGCAGAATCTTATGTCGCTATAAATTGCCGTCCAGATGTGCCAAGCTCGTCTTCGCGGACAAATCACAATACGGGGCAAAAATGAAATCATTGATCCTACTCATCACATGGATTTTCGGCGTCGCATGTGGCCTGTCACTGGCAAGCTGGCTGATGGCAAACGAACGCATCGGCGACGCAATCGTGATGCTCTACACGTCGAGCATCTTCGCTGTCGTGGCATTCGTTGTCCTTATTTATCTCGTTGCACGCCACGCATTGAATAACAAACGTCACCGATGATACTTTGCGACCACAGGCAATAGATAGATAATGTCCTCGCTCATCAACCAACCTCACCCATCCATCGACAAAGCTTCCATCAAGCAGCTGGTCGACACATTTTATGGTCGCGCGCGCGAGGATGAACTGATTGGTCCAGTTTTCACGAAAGCCGTTGCTGACTGGGATCATCACCTGGCGCAGATCGCGGAGTTCTGGTCATCGGTCATTCTGAAGACTGGCAGCTATGAAGGGCGACCCATGCCGCCGCATTTACGGCTGGGATTGCAAGGCGATCATTTTGATCGCTGGTTAGAGCTATTCGAACAGACCGCTCGTGAAGTCTTCCCGCCAGAGGGAGCCGTAATTTTTATCGACCGCGCGCGGCGTATTGCGGACAGCTTTGAAATGGCCATAGCCACGCATAGCGGGAAATTCACTAGCCCTCGCCATTCACGCAAGCCGTTATAGAAAACGCCCGCCGGTCAATTGAGCGGCGGGCGTTTTAATTTTATGCGGCGGGCTTAGTCTTTTCCGCCAGAAGCTGCTTCTCATGCCGAAGCAACATTCCGAAAAGATCACGCGGCTCGTCTGGATCGGCCAGAAGATCAAGCTGTACGTAGAAGCCGGTATCTTTCAGCTTGTCACGAACATAACGCAGCGCCGAAAAATCTTCCGTCGCAAAGCCAACCGAGTCAAACAGCGTAATCTGGCGCACATCGGTACGGCCTTCAATTTTGCCGGTAATCACTTCCCAGAGTTCCTTGACCGGATAATCGTCTGGCAACTGCTGAATTTCGCCTTCAATACGGGTCTGCGGTGGATATTCAACAAAAATATCCGAGCGACGCAGAATATCACCATGAAGCTCGGTCTTGCCCGGGCAATCGCCACCAACCGCATTGATATGCACGCCAGCACCAACCATGTTGTCGGTCAGGATTGTAGCATTGAGCTTATCGGCGGTAACGGTCGTGATGATATCCGCGCCTTCGACAACTTCCTCAACATTCTTGCAAATGACGATATCCAAACCGGTGCCTGCAAGATTGCGCGCGCATTTTTCCGAAGCGCTGCGGTCAAGATCGTAAAGGCGTAGCTTATCGATACCGAGAATTGCTTTGAATGCTAAGGCCTGAAACTCGCTCTGCGCACCATTACCGATGATCGCCATGGTGCGTGCGTTCTTTGGCGCAAGATGCTTGGCTGCAACGGCCGAAGTCGCAGCGGTGCGAAGCGCTGTCAGGATTGTCATTTCGGTCAACAGCATCGGATAACCATTGCCGACATCTGACAGAACGCCGAAAGCCGTCACGGTCTGCAAACCATCACGCGTGTTCTTCGGGTGACCGTTCACATATTTGAAGCCATAAAGTGTGCCGTCGCTTGTCGGCATCAACTCAATCACGCCTTCGTCGGAGTGCGATGCAACGCGTGGCGTCTTGTCAAAGCTTTCCCAACGGCGGAAATCTTCTTCAACATAATCAGCAAGCTCCTTGAGAAAGGTCTCTACGCCGACAGACAAAACCAGCTTCATCATGTGGTCAACACTGACGAAAGGCACGATATTGAGGTTCGGTTGGGTCATTCTAGCTCCTTACCATTCGGCGGCAAACTCTATTGGCTCGCCAGCCACGAATGCGGTTTCTGAAATCAATAATTGATGGTCGGGCGGTCCATGACACTGCGACCCAAAAGGCTCGCCATCAGGTCAACCATGACAGTTGCCGTGCGTCCGCGCTCATCGAGAAACGGGTTAAGCTCAACCAGATCAAGACTTGTCACCAAACCACTATCGTGCAGCATTTCCATAATGAGATGCGCTTCGCGGAAGGTCGCGCCACCCGGCACAGTCGTGCCAACAGCAGGTGCAATCGCCGGATCAAGGAAATCAACGTCGAGGCTGACATGCAGCAGACCGTTTTCGCTTTTCACACGATCAAGGAAACGGCGAAGAAGTGCTGCAACGCCATGCTCGTCGATCAAACGCATATCGAAAACCGAAACCTTGGTCTTCTGAATGGCTTCGCGTTCTGCCGGATCAACGCTGCGAATACCCATCATGCAGACATTCTTGGGATCAACGGCGGCGGCCAGATCAGGGAAGTAACCTTCAAAACCCTTCTGACCAGTATAATACGCAACTGGTGTGCCGTGCAGATTACCGCTCGCGGTGGTTTCCAACGTATGGAAATCCGTATGCGCATCAAGCCAGAGCACAAATTGCGTGCGGCCTTTTTCGGCAGCACGGCGCGCGATACCCGGAACAGTTCCTGCTGCGAGCAGATGATCGCCACCAAGGAAAATCGGAAAACCTTCTTCGCTTTCGCGATAGGCAGCTTCGCTGATCGCTTCGATCCATGCAACTGCATGTGGGAGCGCTTTGAGCGCCTTGTTCGGATGATCGAACGAGCGCTGCTCTGCTGGCACCAGATTGCCAAGATCTGTGTACTCGTGGCCGAGTTCTTCAATGGCTTTAGCAATACCGGCAGCGCGATAACCGTCGGGGCCCATGTTGCAGCCGAGACGTCCAGTGCCTTCCTGAACAGGCAATCCCAATATCTTGCAATGCATAAAGTAGGAATCCTTCTTTTTTCTATCTGAAATTGACCATTTAAGCTTGGCAATGTGAAGCAACCGGATTGGCAATTTTATCGGTTTGGTTTATCAGAATGGTGGATTGGCTTTTCAAAATGGAGAAAACATGGACGATCTGGATGAAAAGCTTATCACGCTTTTACGTCATAATGGCAGACGCAGCATTTCCGATGTGTCGATTGATCTTGGCGTTTCGCGCGCGACGGTTCGTGCCCGCATGGAAAAGCTGGAGCAGTCCGGCGACATTATCGGATATACGGTGATCCTGCGATCTGATGCAGTGGATCTGCCAGTGCGCGGTATCATGATGATCGAAATCGAAGGCCATGTCGCCGACCGGGTGGTAAAATCGCTTGGCGGATTTTCCGAAATTTCCGCAATTCATACCACCAATGGTCGTTTTGATTTGGTTGTGGAACTGGGTGCTGCAACACTGACCGATTTCGATGCCGTGCTACGTCGTATTCGATTGGTGCCGGGCATCAAGGCCAGCGAAACAAATCTGCTGCTGGCAACGCCGCGCTCGACGCGCGCACGTCTGTAATAAAAAAGCCGGAGAATACTCCGGCTTTTTTCACTTCTATTAGGCAAGCACAGGATAATCCGTGTAACCCTTGGCACCACCACCATACATATTCTGCTGATCCAGCTCATTGAGCGGAGCATTGTCCTTCAAGCGGCGCACAAGATCAGGGTTCGAGATGAACGGCTTGCCAAAAGCAACCACATCAGCGCGACCGCTTTCGATTTCCTGTTCGGCCAAGTCACGATCATAGCCATTATTGACCATCCAGGCAGCTTCGCCACCGGCATCACGATAAACCTGCTTGAGACGCGCATAATCAAATGGCTGCGGACCCTGCTGGAAATCACGCGGACCGCCCGTCGCACCTTCGATGATGTGAATATAGGCAAGACCGTAAGAAGCCAGCTTTTCGATCACATAATCGAACAGTGGCTGCGGATCGGAATCCGATGCGTCATTGGCAGGTGTTACTGGCGAAAGACGAATACCGACCTTACCCGCCGGGATGGATTTCGTGATAGCGTCGACCACTTCAAACAGGAAGCGCGCACGGTTTTCAATCGAGCCACCATATTCATCGGTGCGATGATTACTGTCTGAACGCAGGAACTGGTCAATCAGATAACCATTTGCAGCGTGGATTTCGACGCCGTCAAAACCAGCGACTTCAACCGCATCCTTTGCAGCCTTGGCATAGGTCGCAACAATTTCTGGCAACTCGCTCTTTTCAAGGGCGCGGGGCTCAGACGTTGGTGCAAATTCGCCGGTGCCGTCTGGATGCACCAGATAAGTCTTTGACTTTGCTGTAATGGCCGAAGGCGCGACTGGCTTGCCGCCATTTGGCTGCAATGTGTCATGCGAAATACGGCCCACATGCCACATCTGCACGACGATCTTGCCGCCGGCGCTGTGAACAGCATCGGTCACACGCTTCCAGCCAGCAAGCTGCTCATCGGAATAAAGGCCCGGCACATCGGCATAGCCCTGTCCCTGATGGCTGATCGGCGTTGCCTCGGTGATGATCAGACCGGCACTCGCGCGCTGTTCATAATAGGTGACGTTAAGGTCGTTTGGCACAGCGCGGGGCGAACGATTGCGCGTCAGCGGTGCCATAACAACACGATTGGCAAGTTTAAGATCGCCGATTGTGATTGGATCGAACAATGTGGCCATAGATGCATTTCCTTCAAGTGGGAACGATTGGGCGAATTGGTAAAATGGGCTAAAGATCGGATAGCGATTTGAGCAAGGCTGCAATTGCCTCCTCATCGCGCTTGTAGAAGGTCCATTGGCCAACACGGTGGGGCGTAATCAGCCCCGCTTTCGTCAGCACGGACAAATGAGCAGAAACGGTGGATTGCGAAAGACCACACCGTTCAAACTGACCGGCGCACACGCCCATCTCCAAAGACATGTGCTGAGCGGAGAAATGCTTCTCCGGCTGCTTAAGCCAGCTTAAAATGTCGAGACGAACAGGATGGCCAAGTGCCTTGAGTATCTCGTCCAACGGCATAGCTGCTGCTATAGATTGAATGTCCGACATCATGGTCACCTCGCTGATCTTCCTTCATATCGTCATTTCACGATATATGTATCGCTCAATTCCGATTTTAAAAGACCCTGCGCGTTCACAGGCGCGTGAACGATGAATATACATGCTTTCCTGTGGACCATTATGACGGTCGTGATTGCGTCAAAAAGCTATCCGACTATGTTCACACCAGATATTTTGAATTGGAATAAATAATGGCCAACGACATCAAGCGCATTGCCGCAATCATCGCAGCGGAAATCAACGCAAAGCCCGAACAGGCCATAGCAGCCATTGGTCTTCTGGATGAAGGCTCGACTGTGCCGTTTGTTGCGCGCTACCGTAAGGAAGTCACCGGCGGGCTTGACGACACTCAATTGCGAACGCTCGATGAGCGCCTTTCTTATCTGCGTGAGCTTGAAGCACGGCGCACCTCCATTCTGGAATCAATCCGCGGACAGGAAAAACTGACGCCCGAACTCGAACTGAAAATTGCAGGCGTTACCACCAAGGCCGAGCTTGAAGACCTCTATCTGCCCTATAAGCCCAAGCGCCGCACCAAGGCCGAAATCGCCCGCGAACGCGGCCTTGGACCGCTTGCCGAAGCCATTATGAGCGACCGCAAGCTGGTTCCAGCAGATATTGCCATACAATATGTCACCGGCGATGTTGTAGATGTAAAAGCAGCCCTTGAAGGCGCACGCGACATCATTGCGGAAGGTTTTACTGAAAATGCTGAACTGATCGGCAATCTGCGTAATTACCTCAAAGAACGCGCTATTCTGCGCTCCCGCGTCGTAACTGGTAAAGAAGCGGAAGGCGCGAAATTCTCCGATTATTTCGACCATTTTGAACGCTGGGGCAATGTTGCAGGCCATCGCGCATTGGCCATGCTCCGTGGTCGCAACGAAGATTTCCTCTCGCTCGACATCGAAATTGATGCCGACGATACTTCCCCTGTAAAACCAGTCGAACGCAAGATCGCCGCCGCTTACAATATCGGCGGAACGTTACCCGGCGACCGCTGGCTGATGGAAGTTGCAGGCTGGGCATGGCGTGTAAAGCTCTCGCTGTCCCTCTCGCTTGATCTGATGCGTGACCTGCGTGAACGCTCTGAAGAAGAGGCGATCAACGTCTTCGCCCGCAACATGAAAGACCTGCTGCTGGCCGCCCCTGCCGGTTCGCGTGCAACCATGGGCCTTGATCCGGGCATCCGCACCGGCGTTAAGGTCGCTATCGTCGATGATACCGGCAAGCTGCTTGACACAACGACAGTCTATCCTTTTCCGCCAAAGAACGATGTGCGCGGCACACAGGCCGAGCTTGCAAGCCTGATCCGCAAACACAAGATCGAGCTGATTGCGATTGGCAACGGAACAGGCAGCCGCGAAACCGAACGTCTTGTCGTGGATATGCTCAACGAATTGCCAGCGCCAAAGCCGCTCAAAGTCATCGTGTCGGAAGCAGGCGCGTCGGTCTATTCAGCCTCCGCAACCGCTGCCGCTGAATTCCCGCAGCTTGACGTTTCGTTGCGCGGTGCGGTCTCGATTGCACGCCGCTTGCAGGACCCTCTGGCAGAGCTTGTGAAGATTGAGCCAAAATCCATCGGCGTCGGCCAGTATCAGCACGATGTCGACCAGGTCCGCCTTGCCCGCTCACTGGACGCTGTGGTCGAAGACGCCGTGAACGCTGTCGGCGTCGATCTCAACATGGCATCTGCGCCGCTCCTTGCCCGGGTATCCGGCCTTGGAAAATCTCTTGCCGAAGCAATCGTCGCGCATCGTGACGAAGTTGGAGCTTTCAAGAACCGCAAGGACCTGCTGAAAGTCGCCCGCCTCGGCAACCGTGCTTTCGAGCAATGTGCAGGCTTTCTGCGTATCGCCAACGGCACCGAGCCACTTGATGCATCCTCCGTTCACCCGGAAGCCTATGGCGTTGCGAAAAAGATCGTTTCCGCCTGCGGCCGCGATGTGCGCAGCCTCATGGGTGATAGTGCTGCTCTCAAAGCGCTCGATCCGCGCGTCTTTGTCGATGAGCGTTTTGGTCTGCCAACCGTGCGCGACATCATTGCGGAACTTGACAAGCCGGGTCGCGACCCACGTCCTGGCTTTAAGACTGCGACCTTTGCCGATGGCATCGATGACATCAAGGACCTGAAACCCGGCATGGTGCTGGAAGGCACAGTTACCAACGTCGCGGCCTTTGGTGCCTTTGTCGATATCGGTGTGCATCAGGACGGACTTGTCCATGTTTCGCAGCTCGCCGATAAATTTGTCAAAGACCCGCATGAAGTGGTCAAGGCTGGCGATGTGGTGAAGGTGCGCGTGACGGAAGTGGATGTGCCACGCAAGCGCATCGGCCTCACAATGCGTAAAGATGGTGGCGAAGCCCCTGCCCCACGCAACAATGCACAACGTGATACAAAACCTGCATCGAAGCAGAACTTTGCTCCGCGCAAACAGGAACAACCATCAACCGGCGGTTTCGGCGCGGCCCTTCTGGAAGCAATGAAGAAGAAATAAACTAAATTTTATTGCCGATTGGAAAGCCGGTTGAGACTCGTCTCACCGGCATTTCATCGGTGGGAATGATCCAGCCATTGTGAATGGCGACACGCACTTCATCGCCTTCTTCCAACCGTATCGGATCGCGCACTTCAAAATGCAGGTGAATATCCGGCTTTGTCAGCGGCGATGCCTCGATGCGCGAACCGCCACCCCGATAAACGGAGCGCTTGACCCGCACGGGGATGCCGCCACTCTCGACCAATTGCAAATCCTCTGCGCGAACGCAGAGCTGCGCATTCGCACGCGGCATTTCAATGCCTGAACAACGCACCTGCGCACGGCTTCCCAGCACTAACGCCTCGCAATGTCCCGCTTGCGCAAAAGACACGACCTCCGCAGGCAGAACCATGCCATGCGCGATAAAGGACGCGACCATTTCGCTGGCCGGCTCTTCGTAAAGCTTGCGCGGCGTATCGAACTGCTGAAGCTTGCCATGATCAAGCACCGCAATCCGGTCAGCAAGCGCCATGGCCTCGGCCTGGTCATGCGTGATGTAGATAATCGTCGTACCAGTGCGCTTGTGGAAAGCCGCAAACTCGTCTTCCATCGAAGCACGCAAATGCACATCGAGATTGGCAAGCGGTTCGTCAAACAAGACCAGTGAAGGGGCTGCTACCAGACAGCGGGCCAAAGCCACACGCTGCCGCTGACCGCCCGAAAGATTGGCCGGGCGACGATCACCGAACCCATCAAGATCAACCAGTGCCAGCGCTTGGCGAACGCGGGCCTCGCGCTCGGCTTTGGCAACCTTTGCCACCCGCAGACTATAGCCGACATTCTCGGCGACCGTCATATGCGGCCACAGAGCGTAATTCTGGAAGACGATGCCGACCTGCCGCTTTTCCGGTGGCACGTTGCCGTCAACATGGGAAACGCGGCTGTCCCCAATATGGATTTCGCCGCCATCGACATCTTCAAAACCAGCAATCATCCGCAGAAGCGTGGTCTTGCCGCAGCCTGACGGTCCGAGAATAGCAACAAACTCGCCGTCCTTCACATCGAGCGACACTGCAGACAGGGCCTGAAATTCATTGAAGGCCTTGGAAACCTGTTCGATTTTCAGTCGCGCCATGGCAGCACTCCATTTGGAAGACGACGCGCAAACAGATTTGTTGCAAGCATCAGCATGAATGTCACCGCAACGGCCAGAATGGATATGGCAGCCGCATAGGCGGAATCGCCCGCCTGTTCAAAAGAAAACATCACCACGCCCAGCGTTTCCGATCCCGACGCCCAGAGAAGCGCCGAAACCGTCAGCTCACAGAATGCGGTCATGAAAATGAGCACGCCGCCTGCAAGCGTCGCTGGTGCGACAAGAGGAAATATAATGGTCCTGAGGCGATAGAAAAGCCCTGCGCCCGCAATTCGCGCTGCTTCTTCCAGCGCACGGTCGATCTGGTGAAGGCCAGCAACAGTTGGCCGCAGCGCCAAAACAAAGAAGCGTGCGAGATAAGCAAACAGGATGATCCAGAGCGTGTTGTAGAGGCTGACACCAACCACCGGCAACGGCTTCAAGAACAACAGCAAGCAAGCGATGGCCAGCACCACGCCCGGCAAAGCATAGGGCATTTCGGCTGCAAAATTGAGGATCGGCGTCCAGCGCCGTTTGCGCCATGCCAGCATATAGGCCAGCGGAACCGCGATCAGCACAGCAAACACAGCAGCCGCAAAGGACAGCATAAGGCTATTGCCAAATGCCCGCGCCGAACCCGCATGCTCAAGCATAACAAAGCGGAAATTTTCAAGCGTTGCTGTCGCAAATGTAAGCGGCACGCCATAGGCCGGAACCAGTGCTGAGAGCGTCAAGCCAATCAGCGGCAGAAACAGCACGATCACGATCAACAGCCATGCAGCTAACTCCGCCCATATAAGCCATACACCCAGCGCAAAAGGTGCTGCTGGAAGCGACGTTGAGACGATACGGAAATCGCGACGACGCGAGGCATAATCCTGTGCTGCGATCCCTGCCATAGCGATCAGACCGATCAGCACTGAAAGCACAGCAACACTCGACAGCACGGCTGGCCCACCACCCGCAAGACGCTGATAAATCAGCGTTGGCAAAACAAGATAATTCGATGGAATCCCCAGAAACGCAGGGATGCCGAAATTGCCGACACATGAGACAAAAGCTAGGGCCGCAGCACCAATGATCGATGGCGTCATCAGCGGCAGGATAATGGTGCGCAAAACGGTCCATTTGCTGGCACCGGCGCTCAGGCCTGCTTCGACCAGTTCGCGTGGGAGTTTACGCAGGCCAGCGCGCACGATCAGAAAGACCAGCGGCCCATATTGCACTCCGAGCAGAAAGATGATGCCCCAGACGGAATAAAGCGGATTACGGCTGCCAAGCGGCGGTGCCATGCCGATGAGTTTGAGCAATTGACTCGACGGGCCAAAAAGCTGAAGCCATGCAAGTGCTGTTACCTGCGGGGCAATCAGCAGCGGGGTCACATAGAAAAGCACGAAGACATTACGCCCGCGCATATCGGTCAAGCCAACGAGCAACGCCGCGACAATGCCAAAGGCCAGCGCCAGCAGCGTGCCGCCAATACCTATTTGCAGCGAATGCCATGTGGCAACCCATGTCGAACGGGTGCTTAATGTTTCAACAAGAACAGACGTTGATAGTTGTCCTTGCGGTGCAATCAACTCTAAAAGCAGCCGCATTAGTGGCAGAAGCGAAAGCACCGCAACAATCAGCGTTATACCAACAATCAGGGCCGTATCACGGCCCTGAAGATCTCGAAACATGCGCATGTTAGCTAATTATCCGCCAAACAACTCGGAGAACTGCTTCTTGTCGGCATCCGTCTGATTGAGAACCTTCTGGGTATCAATCGTCATGATGTTGATCTTGGTGCCTTCTGGCAACCATGCAGGACGGCCAACGCTTTCCTTCGCAGGCAGATAGCCCTGCTCCAATGCCAGCTTCTGGCCATCATCCGACAGGATGAAATCGACGAACTTCTTGGCACCATCGACGTTCTTGGCGGTCGCCATGATCGCAACTGGTTCGGTTACGGCAGGCACACCTTCCGACGGGAACACGAACTCAATCGGCGATCCCTTAGCCTTGGCATTGAGCGCCATGAAGTCCACAAGGATGCCATATGGCTTTTCGCCACTCGCAACCGACTTCAACACAGCGCCATTACCCTTGACGCTTGAAAGTTCGTTGGTCTTGAGGTTCTTGAAATAATCCCAACCGAGTTCCTTATCGAGCGCGAAACCGCTCAGCAGATAGGCCGCAGCACCCGAATAAAGCGGGCTTGGCATAACAACCTGGCCCTTATAATCAGCCTTGGCGAGATCAGCCCAATGTTCAGGCTTTTGCGCTGCGCCTGTATTAAAAGCGATTCCGGTGGTGATCAGCTTGGAGCCGAAATAGGTCTTGTCTGCATCGTAGCTATCCGCAGCAAAACCATCAACTTTGGCATCCGTATAAGGCAGAAGGCGCTTGTCCTTCTTGAGACCTTCCATCGTGACGGCATCGGCGATCAGCAGAACGTCAGGCTGTGGCGCGCCAGCCGAAAACTCGGCGGCGAGCTTGGTGAGGAGTTCGCTCGTTCCCGAACGGAAAATCTGCACGTCCGTATCCGGATTGGCTTTGCGGAAAGCTTCAACCGTCTTGGTCGCGTCAGCTTCAGGCTGCGACGTATAAAGTGTCAGCGTATCAGCCTGCGCAACAACGATAGACAGAGCAAGAAGAGCAGGAATTGCTGTGGCCCGCTTCAACATCTTGGTCATGGCGTTCTTTCCTCGAATTTCTATGTGGTTTTCAGCAGCATGTGCCGCTGCTCCAGCGTGATTACGCTGCATACGAGCTGAAATGGCGCAGATACTATCATATCGAGAAGCGCGATCATTCCTGTTCATGACTCACCTGTCAAACAAATCTCTAAAACATCTGCCAGAAAATCGGAACTGATTTCAGAAAGCAAAATGCCCTCCGGCAGATATACGGTCTGCGAAGGGCATGTTCAGATTGATTTGCCTTCCGCATCGCTTCCACTCTGGAAGTGATGCGGATGCCTTAAAGGGCTTAGGCTTCAAATATATGACAGCTTTAGGCTAGTTCAGATAATTATCTCTGCCGCATGTGCAACCTGTGCACCGGCTTCATAATAAGCTTCACGCAAACCACGGAAACTCTGATCTTTCGGGTCACTGACAGGCAGCGGCAGATCAACTTCGCCGATTTCTCCTGAAACCAGCTTCGCAAGATGCTTGCCGAACACTGTGCCCGGCGCGATGCCACGTCCGTTATAACCAGAGAAGCCCACAACATTGCGTGCAAGGCGATGGAACTTCGGCAGACTGTCATTGGTCATGCCAATCTTGCCATACCATTCCGACTCAAATTCCACTTCGCCAATTTGCGGGAAGAGACGCTTCAGCGATTTCTTTGCCCATGCTTTATGCACACTCGCACCCGTATTGCGCAGCGCACCGACGCTGCCAAACACAAGACGGCCCTGCTGGTCAAAACGGAACGACGACAGAACTTCCTTGGTATCCCATGCGCCCTGACGCTCAGGCAGAATGGAGCGCTTGATATTGTCCGAGAGAGGCTTGGTGGCCATGTTGAAATAGGGCAGATGCACAAGCTCGGCACGCACTTCCGGCCATGGCACATTGGTATAGGCGTTGGTTGCAACCACGACCCAGTCAGCTGTAACCGTGCCGGAAGCAGTCTTGACCACCCATTTGCCGTTTTGTTCGCTGGCACCGGTCACAGGGCTTTGCGTGAAAATTCGGGCACCAGCAGCAACGGCAGCACTGGCAAGCCCACGCACATAGGCGAGCGGCTGAATTGTGCCGGCGCGCAGATCGAGCAGCGACCCGGAATAGGCCTTGGTGCCGACCTTGGCTTCGGTTTCCTGCGCGTTGAGCAGCTTCACATTGGCACCGCGCCGCGCCCACTGCTCATAGCGAGCTTCAATATCCTTGAGGCCGTTTTTGCCTACCGCACAATGTAGCGTGCCCTGCTTTTCAACTTCACAGGCAATCTTGTGCTTCTCAATCAGTTCAAAAACCAGCTTGGGTGCATTGCCAAGTACATCGAGCAGACGGTCGCCATATTGCTGACCAAGCACGCCCGGCAGATCATCCGGCATAACCCACATGCCAGCATTGACCAGACCCACATTGCGGCCCGAACCGCCGTAGCCGATTTCAATGCCTTCCAGCACGATAGCGCTGGTACCTTTTTCAGCCAGATGCAAAGCCGTCGAAAGGCCGGTAAATCCGCCGCCCACAATCACCACATCAGCGGTGAGATCGCCTTTCAGCGCTGTGGTTTTTGGTGCAGTAGGAGCGGTCTTTTCCCAAAGACCATGCGAGCGCGGATCGTTAAGCATGGAAAGACAACCATTTCATATAATGGGAAACACGCGATGTGTCGGACTTAACTATTTCACGCACCGGAAGTCGCAAGGACAGCAATATTTCTGCAACAATTCATGCCGGTTGGGAATGACCTATACTAAAGAACGACGTTCCCCACCTGTCCTGCGATCCACTGACAGAAAACCTGCGTCAGCGGATTCTCAAGCTTACCCTCTGGAACCACCAGATAATAGTCATTCTCGGTCCGCATTGGCTGCTCGAAAAGCATGACCAATTCGCCGTTACGCAATTCCTGCTCAATCAGATAAAGCGGCAACAGCGCAAAACCAAGACCTGCGAGAGCAGCGCCGATCACCATCGAAAACTGATCAAAACGGTGGCCACGATAAGCGGACTTGCCTTCAACGCCACAGCTTTCAAACCATTGCGCCCACATTTTAGGGCGAGTTGCTAAATGCAGCAGCGGCTCGTTTTCCAGCTCTTCCGGGGTTGCGGGATGCAGCACTTTAAGAAGGCTCGGACTTGCAACAGGCACAATCACTTCTGAACACAGGAAAGTACATGTCGCATGTGCCCAGACCGGCTGGCCATAATGGATAGCCAAATCAAACGGCTGTTCTTCAAAGTCAAAAACGCCAGAACGCGAAGCAACATTGATAGCAATGCCGGGATGCTTGTCGATAAAATCCGGGATACGCGGCATCAGCCAGCGTGTACCGAATGTCGGCAGCGTTGCTACACTAAATGAAGATGTCGATTGCGCCGACGCCATGGCGCGCAGCATCGTGTCTTCCGTCTGATTGAGCAAACGCCGCACTTCTGGCAGGAATTTTCGCCCGGCATCAGACAAAAGGATGCGTTGGCGAATACGCTCAAACAGCAATACACCGAGCTGGCTTTCCAGATCCTTGATCTGACGGCTGACAGCGCTCTGCGTGAGGTTCAGTTCGTTGGCAGCTTGCGTGAAACTGCCATGCCGCGCCGCACATTCAAATGCCTGTAGCGTGGCAATATCGGGGATCAGTCTCCTGCTAAGCTTCATTCCATTCTCGCATTAACATAGTTGCGTTCGTTGCGATCATAACGGCAAATCGGCTGATATGATACATTTTCATCATAATACTGGCATGTTCCTCCTGCAAAAGACATGTCCATCCCCAAGATGACCCAAGTTCTACGGAAACCTTCGCAATGAACGAGCATAAAATCATTTCGCCAGACGCCATTCGCTCTGCTTTTTCGGCAGCCATGTCAGGCATGTACAAGGAAGAAGTGCCTGCTTATGGCACTTTGATGGAACTCGTCTCCGATGTGAACGCAAAGGTTCTCGCAGACGATGCACATCTGCATGAGCGTCTGACGGAAACCGATTCCCTTGAGCGCATTTCTGAAGAACGTCACGGTGCAATCCGCCTCGGTACTGCCGCTGAGCTGTCGATGATGCGCCGCGTTTTCTCTGTCATGGGCATGTTCCCGGTCGGCTATTACGATCTGAGTGCTGCTGGCGTCCCAGTGCATTCGACCGCCTTCCGCCCGATCGACGATGCAGCGCTTAAGCACAATCCGTTCCGTGTGTTCACCTCGTTGCTGCGCCTTGATCTGATTTCCGATGCGAAGCTGCGCGAAGAATCAGAAGAAGTGCTCGCGAAGCGCCAAATCTTCACGCCCGGCGCCATTGCGCTTGCCGAAAAGGCGGAAGCCAATGGCGGCCTTGATGAAGCCGATGCGAAAATCTTCGTTGCAGAAGTGCTTGAAACTTTCCGCTGGCACGATCATGCCAATGTCAGCGCCGAGCTTTACCATCGCCTCCACGATGCGCATCGCCTGATCGCCGACGTTGTTTCCTTCAAGGGTCCGCACATCAACCACCTGACACCACGCACGCTCGACATCGACGCCGTGCAGGTTCAGATGCCAGATCGCGGCATCAACCCCAAGGCTGTTGTCGAAGGTCCGCCAACCCGCAAATGCCCGATCCTTCTGCGCCAGACCTCGTTCAAGGCACTGGAAGAAGAAGTTTCGTTTGTCAGCGCCGACGGCACCTGGACCCCAGGCTCCCACACTGCCCGTTTCGGTGAAATCGAACAGCGTGGCGTCGCCCTCACACCAAAGGGCCGCGCGCTTTACGACAAGCTGCTCAACGACACCCGCGCAGTTGCCCGCCCTGCTCCTGATGGTTCAAACTCGGCTGAATATGTGAAAGCATTGAGCGACACCTTTGCCGCTTTCCCTGACACATGGGCAGGCGTGCGCGAAGAAGCGCTTGGCTATTTCGCCTATTCGGTTAAGGATTCCGCACGTCTTGCAGCCTTCCCGGCCAATACCGATATTGAAACTCTGATCGAAGGCGGCGCAGTCCAGTTTGACCCGATCATCTATGAAGACTTCCTGCCGGTCAGTGCCGCTGGTATCTTCCAGTCAAATCTGGGCGACGACGACGCGCAGGATTTTGTGGAAAGCCCGAACCAAAAGCGTTTCGAGGAAGATCTGGGCGCAAAGGTTCTTAATGAATTCGAGCACTATGCTCGTATCGAACGCGAATCCATCGAAGCTGTACAGGCCCGCCTGAGCGGTCTTGAAGCAGCAGAATAAAAGCATTTCCAGCAAAAGTGCGAAGCGGTTTTGCGTCGGACAATGCGTAAATATAAACAACTAGAGCAGTATCTAAGATACACAGTTTAACTTGAACTGCTCTAGTGAACCGACAGGCTAAGAGGATTAATATGAACACCGCTGTTAAAAAACTCGACGTGAAAAAAGAAGCCGCTGATCTGCTTTCAAAGCTTGGCGTTGACGCAGCCATTTACACGTCGGGCGACCTCGCTGGCTTCAGCCCGGTCTCCGGTGAACAGATCGCTTCGATCAAAACTCACAGCAAAGAAGATGCAGTCAAGATCATCGACAAGGCCGACGAAGCTTTCCGCGCATGGCGCATTGTTCCAGCTCCAAAGCGTGGCGAACTGATCCGCCTTCTGGGTGAAGAACTCCGCGCTTCCAAGGAAGATCTCGGCCGTCTCGTTTCGCTCGAAGCTGGCAAGATCCCTTCGGAAGGCCTCGGCGAAGTTCAGGAAATGATCGATATCTGCGATTTCGCAGTCGGTTTGTCGCGTCAGCTCTACGGTCTCACCATCGCAACCGAACGCGCTGGCCATCGCATGATGGAAACCTGGCATCCGCTCGGCGTTGTCGGCGTTATCTCGGCGTTCAACTTCCCTGTTGCTGTTTGGGCATGGAACTCGGCTCTCGCAATCGTTTGCGGCAACTCGGTTGTCTGGAAGCCATCAGAAAAGACCCTGCTCACCGCTATTGCATGTGACGCAATCCTGAAGCGCGCCATCAAGCGTTTTGGCGATGCTCCAGAAGGTCTGGCTGAAATCGTACTCGGCGACCGCACCGTTGGTGAAGTTCTCGTTGACAGCCCGAAGGTTCCTGTTCTTTCGGCAACCGGTTCGACCCGCATGGGCCGCGAAGTTGGTCCACGCCTTGCAAAGCGTTTTGCGCGTGCAATCCTCGAACTCGGCGGCAACAATGCCGGTATCGTTTGCCCATCGGCAGATCTCGACATGGCGCTGCGCGCAATCGCTTTCGGCGCAATGGGCACCGCTGGTCAGCGTTGCACCACGCTCCGTCGTCTGTTCGTGCATGAAAGCGTTTACGACGCGCTGGTTCCACGTCTGCAGAAGGCATATGCCAGCGTTACCGTTGGTTCGCCGCTCGAAACCACAGCTTTGGTTGGTCCATTGATCGACAAGGTTGCTTTCGACAACATGCAGAAGGCACTGAAGGAAGCAACCGCTCACGGCGGTAAGGTACAGGGCGGCGAACGCGTCGAAGCTGGCCATGAAAACGCTTACTACGTGCGTCCCGCAATCGTTGAAATGCCAAAGCAGCAGGGTCCAGTTCTCGAAGAAACCTTCGCACCGATCCTTTACGTCATGAAGTATTCCGACTTCGACGACGTGCTGGCGAGCCACAATGAAGTTGGCGCAGGCCTGTCCTCGTCGATCTTCACGCTCAACCTGCAGGAAGCAGAGCGCTTCCTTTCGGTTGAAGGTTCGGATTGCGGCATTGCAAACGTCAATATCGGTACTTCGGGTGCTGAAATCGGCGGCGCATTCGGCGGCGAAAAGGAAACTGGCGGTGGTCGTGAATCGGGCTCGGATGCGTGGAAGGGCTACATGCGCCGCGCAACCAACACCGTGAACTATTCGAAGGCTCTGCCGCTCGCACAGGGCGTTTCCTTCGACATCGACTAATCGGTCTGATTTCAGGTCAAAAGAAAACCCCGCTTTTCAGCGGGGTTTTTTTATGGCCGCAACGTATCGACCAGTTGAGATTTTTGCAATGACACGGCGAAAATGGTGAGTTCTCGAGAACCGGAGCGGAGTGTACTTTAAGGTACATGAGCACCGGAAGCGTAGAGAATCGCCATTTGCAGACCGTCAGTGCGTAAATATCGACTGGTCGATCAGCCCATGCGTTCGGAGGCGAATGACCCGGGCGAAGCCGGGAACACGACAGTACGATTGCCGTTGAGGAATGAACGGTGATGAATATGCGCATGAACTGCACGTGCCAAAACCTGCGCTTCAACATCACGGCCAATGGATACATAATCCGCAGCACTCTGCGCATGGGTCACACGCGCAACGTCCTGCTCGATAATCGGACCTTCATCAAGATCAGCGGTCACGTAATGCGCTGTCGCACCAATCAGTTTCACGCCGCGCTCATAAGCCTGCTTGTAAGGGTTTGCACCCTTAAACGACGGCAGGAAAGAGTGATGAATATTGATGATCTTGCCTGACATTTTCTTGCAAAGCGGATCAGACAGAACCTGCATATAGCGCGCGAGAACCACAAGCTCCGTGCCGGTATTTTCAACAATATCCAAAAGGCGCTGTTCAGCTTCTGGCTTGTTGGCCTTGGTCACGGCGACATGATGGAATGGAATGTCGTGATTGACGACAACCTTCTGATAATCGAAGTGGTTCGAAACAACGCCAACAATATCGATTGGCAGCGCGCCGATTTTCCAGCGATAGAGCAGATCGTTCAGGCAATGACCAAAACGCGACACCATCAGCAATGTCTTCGTGCGATGGGCATTGTCGTGGAAATCGAAATCCATCTCGAAAGGTGCAGCTATCGGCACAAAGCCATCACGCAAGACATCAAGCGCCACGCCTTCTTCGGAAATAAAGCTAACGCGCATGAAGAAGCGACCCGTGTCGAGATCGTCAAACTGGGCGCTGTCGATGATATTGCACCCCTTGCCCGAAAGATAACCCGATATGGCGGCAACAATACCGCGGGTGGACTTACAGGTGACGGTCAGGACAAAGTTATGCATAGGGGTTCCTCTATTACGCAAGCGCAACTACATCGTGATTTTTACTCTACGATGCGGTGATCGCCATGCCAGAATGCGTAATGCACTGACCGGATTGCGCTATCAAGTCGATAATGCGTGAAGAGCAAATTTGTGGGAGTATTCTCCAAAACTAAAAAGGCCCGCATAAAGCAGGCCTTCTTCATATCAATGTTGTGGCTGCGGCTCCACCGCTGTTTCATTCGCTTTTGCATCCGGCTCCTTGATGCGGAACCATGCAACATAAAGTGCAGGCAGAAACAGAAGCGTGATCGCCGTGCCAGCAATGATGCCGCCCATCATGGCGTAGGCCATCGGTCCCCAGAACACTTCACGCGCAATCGGGATCAGCGCCAGACTTGCCGCTGCAGCGGTCAGCGCTATCGGTCGCATACGATGCTGGCTTGCATCAACCACCGCATCCCATGGATGCATACCCTCCGATATGTGTTCCTCGACCTGAACGATAAGAATAACCGAATTGCGGATCAGAATACCGATCAGCGCCAGCACGCCAAGGATAGCCACAAAGCCCAGCGGTTTACCGCTTGGCAACAGCGCCGCGACCACACCGATCAGTCCTAGAGGGGCAACGGCAACCACAAGGAACAGTCGCTGGAAGCTTTGCAACTGAATCATCAGAACCGTTGCCATCACGAACAGCATTAGCGGCACAACAGCTGCAATCGGCCCCTGACTCTTACCGCTTTCCTCAACCGTACCCGCCGTCACAATCGAATACCCCGCTGGCAGCTTTTCGATGAAGCTATTCACCGAAGGCTGCAACTCACTGACGATTGTATCCGGCATGGTGTTATCGTTAATGCCAGCTGCAACGGTGATGGTTGGAATACGCGAGCGACGATAAACCACTGGCTGCTCAAGCTCGTAGCGGAAATTGGCAATGGCTGCGAGCGGCACCGAACTGCCATTGCCCGTTGCGATTTGCAAGCTCTGCAATGTATCGATGGAATCGCGTTCATGCTTCTGCGCACGCACAATGACGTCAATCAGATAGATCGAATCGCGTACCTGCGTGACCGGAATACCGCCCACCACGCTATTTAAGGTCGTTGCAATATCTTTGGATGAAATGCCAAGCTTGCGCGCCTTATCCTGCATCACATCAACCCGAATAACCCGGCCCGGTTCATTCCAGTTATAGCTGACAACACCAAGGCGTTTATCGGCACTCATAACGCCCGCGAAATCCTGCGCGATGCCACGCAGCCCCTGAATATCAGGCCCAGATATGCGATACTGCACCGGGCGCCCAACCGGCGGTCCGAGTTCAAGGAATTTCACGAACGTATCTGTGCCGACATAATCCTTGCGCAGCACTTCATCAAATTTCGCCTTCAGGCGATCACGCGCTTCGACGTCTTTAGCGACAACAACCATCTGCCCGAAATAGGGATTGGCAGGTTGCACATCGAACGACAGGATGAAGCGGATTGCACTCTGCCCGACATAGGTACTCCAATGCTCAATATCAGGATTGTCCTTGAGCATTGTCTGCTCAAAGCGCTCCATCTGTGCCTTGGTGTCAGCGATTGAGCTGTTCTGCGGCAGCGTCCAGTCGATCACCAGTTCAGGGCGATCCGACTCCGGGAAGAACTGGCGTTCAATAAAGCCCATTCCGAAAACCGAGACCACAAACAAAGCGATTGTCGAAACAATGGTGATCCACTTATGGCGCATTGCCAGCAGCAGGGTTTTTGAGAAAGCTTGAAAAAACCGGCTGGGCTTATGCTCATGATGCTTCATCTTTTTCGGCAATATTGTCACGCCGAGAAGTGGCGCGAATAACACCGCCACAATCCATGAAACGATCAGCGAAACCGCAATCACCACAAACAGCGTATAAGTATATTCACCCGCCTGACTGGAATTCAGACCAATCGGAATGAAGCCCGCAATGGTGACAAGCGTTCCCGTCAGCATCGGGAATGCGGTGTGCGAATAGACGTAAGTCGCGGCTTTGTGGATAGGGTCGCCCCGCTCTAGCCGCGCCACCATCATTTCAACCGCAATCATCGCATCATCGACGAGAAGCCCGAGAGAGATGATTAGCGCACCAAGCGATACGCGTTGCAGCGAAATATCCATCAGCGACATGACCAGAAAGGTAATCGCCAGAACCAGCGGGATCGAGAGTGACACCACAAAACCGGCACGTAAACCAAGGCTTATGAAGCTCACCGCCAGAACAATCACCACTGCTTCAAACAGCGCCGTTGTAAAGCCTGAAACCGCATCCTGAACCACTTCCGGCTGATCGGCCACTTTGGAAACATTGATGCCAACCGGCAGATCGGCCTTAACCTTTTCCATCATGGCGTCGAGCTTTTCGCCAAACTCCAGCAGATTGCCGTTCGGCTTCATTCCGACCGCAATCCCGATGGCATCCTCGCCATTGACGCGGAAAATTGCTGTCGGCGGATCAACATAGCCGCGCGTGATCGTGGCAACGTCCGAGAGGCGGAAGAAGCGATCATTGACACGCAGATTGACGGCACGCAGATCATCTTCAGAGTTAAACTGACCGCTCACCCTCACGCTGATACGCTCTGGCCCGGCCTGCACCACACCCGACGGCGTAATCGCATTCTGATCCTGAAGCGCTTTCAGAATAGCCTGCTGATCGAGACCAAGGGCTGCCACCTGCCGCGTCGAGAACTCAAGATAAATCGCCTCATCCTGCGCGCCGATCAACTCAACCTTGCCAGCGCTTGGAATGGTCAAAATTTTGGTGCGCACATCTTCCGCATAATCGCGGAGCTGCCGCATCGACAATCCATCCGATGTGAAAGCATAAATATTGCCAAACACATCGCCAAACTTGTCGTTGTAATAAGGTCCATAAACGCCGTCCGGCAGGTTCGGCTTAATGTCATCCAACATATGCCGAACATCAGACCACGCCTTGGTGACTTGCTCCTTGCGCACAGTGTCTTTCAAAAACACAAACACCACCGACTTGCCGGGTGTTGTCACGCTGCGCGTATAATCAAGCGTATCAAGCTCTTCGAGCTTCTTTTCAAGCCGGTCGGTGACCTGATTCATCGTTTCATCAATGGATGCACCCGGCCAGCTTGCCTGAACAACCATTGTCTTGACGGTAAATTCCGGATCTTCTGCACGCCCCAGATCAAGGTAAGAGACAAAGCCCGCAACCAGAAACACCAGCATGAAATACCAGACCAGCGAACGATGGTTCAAAGCCCAGTCAGAAAGATTAAAACCTTTTTTCACAGGCCGCTCCCCTTCGCATCCAGTCGGACTTTTTGTCCTTCTTCAAGCTGGTTCACGCCAGCCGTTGCCACGTAGCTACCCGCTTCAACATTATTGGCCATAAAACTATCGCGCTCACGCTCTACAACCTGAATATCATGGAGGCTTACAGTCTGCGTTTTGGGATCAACGACCCAAATTGCGGTTTTACCGTCTTTTTCCACCAGTGCCTGTATCGGCAAAATCACATGATCTTTCTGCGACCGTGTGCGGCCTGCACGAATGGTTGCGCCAAGCCGGAAACCTTCCGGTGGGTTTTCCAATGCAATGCGAACGCGACGCGTGCGTGTTTGCGCATCTGCTTGCGGTGCAACTTCACGCACAGTTCCCTGTCCTGTCACGCTTCCATCAGCCTGAAGCTGAACATGAAACGGCGTTCCTGCCACAAAAAACTCAGTCATGTTGTCAGGTATATCAAGCACGGCTTCGCGAATATCCGGGCGCGCTACCGTCATCACAGCTTGCCCTGCGGCAACCACTTGTCCAACTTCCGCATTGGTGGCTGAAATAACCCCGTCAAAATCAGGGCTTAAAACGGCATAGCCACGCTGATCCTGCGCTTTTCGCAAACCGGCCTGTGCTTTTTCAAGCCCCGCCTGAGCACTGTCACGCGCCTGCTTTGCGGCATCATAATCCGCTTGAGAAATATTGCTGCCTTTGAGCAGAATATTAAGACGCCCCTCGCTCGCAGCTGCATTGGCATATTGGGCCTCAGCACTTGCTAGATCGGCCTTTGCTGACTGCACAGAAAGATCAAGTGCGGTAGGATCAAGCATGGCGACTGTTTCGCCTTTCTTGACGAGATCACCAACAATGACAGGACGCGCAATCAGTCGCCCAAGCACCCGAAAAGCGAGATCAGTCGAATAGCGCGGCTCGATTGTACCGGCAAAACTGGTTTGTATCGCAGGCTTTGGCGTAGCAATCGTGTAAAGCACGGGACGAACAGGAGCGGCTTCTGTGGACTTATCATCCTCCTTGCCACAAGCTGCCATCGCAACAAGCGTTCCCGCCAACGCAAGAGAGCCAAAGATTTTCATAGACGGCTTCATTGCGCTGCTGCCCCTTCAAGACCTTGAACAATCTCTGTCTGGGCACCCGCGCGCAACATCTGCGCACCCTTGGTCACAACGAGATCACCTTCATTCAGACCAGACGCAACGATCACCCGCTCTTTTTCAAAAGCGAGCACCTGAACCGGAACCAGCGCTGCAAGCTTCGTATCCTTAGCCACGCGCCACACAGCCGTATTTCCGGCATCCGATGTGACAGCACTCCATGGCAGAATAAACACTTCCCGCCCATCCATATGCACGGTGCCGGTCACGATTGCACCAAGCGCCATCTGCTCAGGCACTTCCGCAATACCGACCTTCACCCGCACCGTGCCGGTTTGCGCATCGACCACCGGCGAAATTTCACGAATGCTGCCTTCGGTCTTCACATCTTCATCCGAAAGCAGACCCAGCGTCACACCCATGCCAATCTTTGCATGATTGACCAGTGTTTCCTGCACGTCGAAAATCGCATCACGTGCGCCATCTTCGGCAATCGAAAAGGCGGTTTGCGCTGCCTGCACCACCTGCCCGCTCTCAACATTGCGGGCCGTTACAACACCTGAAACGGGGGCGCGCAGCTCTGTGTAAGACAGTTCGTCGCGTGCATTGCTCAACTGGCTTTCAGCGTTGGAAACTGTGCTTTGCGCGGTCCGTAAAACCTGTTGCACCTGATCAAACTGGCTGCGCGTCGTAAAGCCCTGCCCGAGCAAAGCCTGCTGGCGTTTGAAGCTTGCCTCAGCTTGCACAAGCTGCGCACGCGCTGCGTCCTGCGATGCCTGCGCAACCCGCATATTGGCTTGCTGCTCGGCATTGTCGATGCGCGCGAGAACTTCGCCCTTATCAACATGCTGACCAATTTCGACAAGGCGTTCGACCACTTGTCCATTGACGCGGAAAGAAACATTGACCAGCGAGCGGGCAGCAATCGCACCCGATAAAGTCAATTGCGGCTGATAATCAACAAGCTTACTTTCAACCACCGCAACAGGGATTGTCCCGCTCATTTCTGCATGTGCGGCATATCCAGAACCGCCGACAATGCTACTTGTCAAAAGAACCAAAGCAATAGCTCTAAAACGAACCTGTCTTATCTGCATAAGCGGAGGGGTTTTTATAGCCATTTGCACGGTTCTCGCCTGTTTCTACGGCGCGCACAATGCTATTAAATGAGTGCTAAGGAAAGCACGCCTTCTAAACATCATTAACTGCCAATTATGAATTCTCCGGAATATCGTCACCGTCTCCGGACAAAACAAGAAGCAGAATAAATTATCTGCGTGTATCCTCAATAAGTCGAACACCAGCAGCATTTAGCTCGTATTTTGTGCGCTGCGTTCGCTCATCGCGTTGACGAATGGAAATATAACCACCCTCTGCGCTCAAGTCTGCAATTTCGCGCAACACCAGTGCATGCGCCACACCCAATATTCGCGCAAAACTGCGGCTATCCGATGCAATCTCAAGTGCAGCTGCCGCAAGAATACCAGCACCCAGCCGCGAGATTCTGCCGGATTGCGCTTCGAGTGCATCGACCAGCGCCATGTAGTCAGTGGCGTCGGTCACGCATTCACAGCCTGCACTGGCCGAAATGACACGATAATCGACTTTGATGTCGGCGTATCGCTACCCTCACCGGCACTGCCGAGCGGCACTAGCACGTTCATTTCAGGGTAGTAACCAGCAATACATCCGCGCGGAATGTCATAAGGCACAAAGCGGAAATCATGCGCAACGCGTTCAACACCGTCATTGAAATCGCCGACCACATCGGCGCGATCACCCGCTTCGACACCAATATCCGACATATCGGCAGGGTTCATGAAAACCACCTGACGCTCGCCATAAACACCGCGATAGCGGTCATCCATGCCGTAAATTGTCGTGTTGTATTGATCATGGCTTCGGAAGGTTTGCAGAACATAGCGTCCCGGCTTGCCACGCGCCTGCTGATGCTCAACCGCTTCCGGCAATGTTCCGCTCCAGAATGTCGCTTTGCCTTTTGGCGTGCGCCATTCCAGTTCGCGTGCCGAATTGCGCAAATGGAAGCCGCGCGGCACCCGGACTCGCACATTAAAATCGTAGAAATCAGGCAGCACCTTCGCAATATGATTGCGGATCAGATCATAGTCATCAGCCAGAGCCAGCCAGTTAACCGTCTTTGCTCCAAGCGTCGCATTGGCCATTCCAGCGATAATACCGATTTCCGAACGCAACAATGGCGATGCTGGTTTGTTGATGCCACCAGACCCATGCACCATGCTCATGGAATCCTCGACCGTTACAATCTGCGCAACACCTTTGGAATTCAGATCAATCTCCGTGCGCCCAAGACATGGGAGGATGAACGAATCCTGTCCCGGCACCAGATGCGAATGGTTGAGCTTGGTTGCGATATGCACTGTCAGTCGTTGCGAAGACAGCGCCTTGGCAATCATCGGGCTATCCGGCGTGGCACGGGCAAAATTACCGCCAAGCCCAATAAACGCCTTTGCTGAACCGTCCAGCATGGCACCGATTGCACCAAGCACATTATGCCCGGGCGCTCGTGGTACGTTGAAACCAAACTCTTTTTCCAATGCATCCAAAAACGCGGCGGAGGGTTTTTCATTGATACCAACGGTGCGATCGCCCTGCACATTGGAATGGCCACGCACCGGACAAAGGCCCGCACCGGGTTTTCCGATATTGCCGCGAAGCAACATGAAATTGGTAATCTCGCGAATGGTGATGACGGAATGTCGATGCTGCGTAATGCCCATCGCCCATGTGCAGATAACCTTGCCAGCCTGCATATAAATGCGTGCCGCATGTTCGAGTGACTGTCGCAACAAACCCGACTGGTCTTCGATTTCTTCCCACGTCGTCGCATCGACTGCTTTGCGATAGGCTTCAAACTCGGCCGTATGCTGCGCCAAAAACTCCCGATCAAGAACCGACGCTTCACCCTTAGCGAGAGCCTCATCATCAGCCGCAAACACAGCCTTAGCCATGCCGCGAAAAGCAGCCATATCACCGCCGAGACGCGGCTGATAATAATCGCTGGCGATTGCTTCGCTACCGCCGCGCATCATTTCGAGCTTATCTTGCGGGTCGGAAAACCGTTCCAGTCCGCGCTCGCGCACAGGATTGAAAACCACAATCTTCGCACCGCGTTCGGCTGCGCGCCGCAAATCGCCCAACATGCGCGGATGATTGGTGCCGGGATTCTGGCCAACAACAAAAATCGCATCGGCCTGCTCGAAGTCCTCAAGCAGAACAGTGCCTTTGCCAACGCCAACCGCCTGTGTCAGCGCGACACCGCTCGCTTCATGACACATGTTCGAGCAGTCAGGAAAATTATTGGTCCCATAAGAACGCACAAAAAGCTGATAGAGAAATGCAGCCTCATTAGAGGCACGGCCCGATGTGTAAAACTCAACGCGATCCGGCGTATCAAAGCTCTTTAAAATGCTGCCAATAGTCGCAAAAGCCTCATCCCACTCGACCGCTTCATATTTATCGCTCGCCGCATTATAGCGCATCGGATGTGTCAAACGCCCAGTGTTTTCCAGCGCATAATCCGTCCACGAGCGCAATTCGGACACCGTATGTTCGGTGAAAAATTTAGGCGTGGTGCGTCGTTCGGTGGCTTCCCACGCGACAGCCTTCACACCATTTTCGCAAAATTCAAACGACGAGCCATGTTCCGGGTCGCCCCATGCACAGCCGGGGCAATCGAAACCGTCGGGCTGATTGGCTTTGAGCAGTGCCCGCGCACCCGTTAAAGGCGCACCGCTGGCCAGCAATTGCTTGCCGCAGCTTTTTAACGCACCCCACCCACCAGCAGCACTCGACTTTTTGCCGATAAATCCAGTGTCGTGAGTTTTGCTCATTTTGCTATCCTCGACTGCACAGCGCGTCTTGCCCGATTATCTATGTTTTTACGCCTCTTGACCTTCAATATGCGTCAAAAGTGGCCGCTAACTGTCTCAAAATTATCTTTGCTTTATACCATATGGCATCAACATCTCAGCCAAAAAAGCCACCAGATAGTATAGTCCGAAGAGTTGTGGCATCAAATAACCGAGAGCAATCGAAACTATGATGATTGTTTTCCTTGATTTCAGCAACGCAATCGGTCATTCGACTGGTAAACAAAACTGACCACAAGGGGTGGAGAATGCCCAAAATCGTCGAAATCGCTGATCTCAAGCGATTGGCAAAGCGCCGTGTCCCGAAGATGTTCTTCGATTATGCGGACTCTGGCGCATGGACGGAATCGACCTATCGCGCCAATGAAAGCGATTTTTCGAAGATCAAGCTTCGCCAGCGCGTACTGGTCGACATGACCGATCGCTCGCTTGAAACGACGATGATCGGCGAAAAAGTTTCGATGCCTGTCGCTCTCGCCCCAACAGGTTTGACCGGCATGCAACATGCGGATGGCGAAATGCTGGCTGCACAGGCTGCCGAAGCCGCTGGCGTTCCTTTCACCCTGTCTACCATGAGCATTTGCTCCATCGAAGACGTGGCATCGGTTACGAAGAAACCATTCTGGTTTCAGCTTTATGTCATGAAAGATCGCGAGTTCGTAAAGAACCTTATCAGCCGTGCCAAAGCAGCAGGCTGTTCGGCTCTGGTGCTGACGCTTGATCTGCAAATCCTCGGCCAGCGCCATAAAGATCTGCGCAATGGCCTGTCTGCCCCGCCAAAATTCACACCAAAGCATATCTGGCAGATGGCCACCCGCCCCGGCTGGTGTCTGGGCATGATGGGTACGCAGCGCCGCACTTTCCGCAACATTGCTGGTCACGCCCAAAACGTGACTGATCTATCCTCCCTTTCATCCTGGACAGCCGAACAGTTCGACCCACAGTTGAGCTGGAACGACGTTGCCTGGATCAAGGAGCAATGGGGTGGCAAACTGATTCTCAAGGGCATCCTTGACGAAGAAGATGCATTGATGGCGGCCAAGACCGGTGCAGATGCAATCATCGTTTCCAATCACGGTGGCCGCCAGCTTGATGGTGCCGTTTCCTCCATCTCGATGCTCAGGCCAATCGTCGACGCCGTTGGCGACAAGATCGAAGTGCATATGGACGGTGGTGTGCGTTCTGGTCAGGATGTATTGAAAGCACGCGCACTCGGCGCGCAAGGCGTCTTCATTGGCCGCCCATTCCTTTACGGTCTTGGCGCAATGGGCAAAGAAGGCGTGACGCTGGCTCTCGACATCATCCGCAAAGAACTCGACGTGACCATGGCGCTTTGCGGTAAGCGAAATATTAACGACATCGATCAATCTATAATAAAGTCCGTTGATTTCAAATGAACCCAAAAAACCCGGCTCAGGCCGGGATTTTCATATACAACGATTAAGTAGCGGCTTCATTAAATGCACCATTAAGTTTAGTGCCCGCTAATAAGAAGTAACGATCGCTTAAGCATATTCATTTACCATGTTCAGCTAACGGTGCGGGAACCGTACTTTTTTCGGTTGGAGTTGGATTGATGAGATATGTTTCTGCAATAGCGCTCATATCATTTGGTGTGCTGACAGCTACAAACGGCGCGAAAGCCGCTGACATTGTTTTTGAAGAGCCACCAGTAGTAGTAGCGCCACCAGCAGCCTCTAACTGGTATATTCGCGGCGACATTGGCTATAATTTCAAGAACAAGACAGATGGCAACTGGGCTTTTTGGAATCAGGACAATCCACCTTACCGCGGCATTGACGACACGTTCAAATATGACGAGTTTAAGCTTAAAGGCGGTGCCTCGTACGGTGTGGGTGTTGGCTATCGTTTCAATGAAATGTTCCGTACTGATGCCACACTAGATTACTTCCGTGCTGGCATAAATGGTACGACGGACTGTCCTAGCTACATTAAGACTGATCCCGCACATCGACTAAACATTGTGCAAGACAACTGCCATTACAAAGATAATTCGACGGCCAATGTGTGGACAGCAATGGCTAACGCCTATGTCGACCTTCCCAAAATCGGGAATGCTTTAACGCCTTACTTTGGTGCAGGTTTGGGTGCTGCCTATGTTAAATATGACAATTGGAGCACTCGTGAGGTGTGCACCGAACCAACACCCGGTGGCTGTAACTATACCAGTGACAAAGGGGGCCTCGACAGCTGGCGCTTCGCAATGGGTCTCATGGCTGGTGTGAGCTATGATATTACTCAGCAACTCAAGCTCGATCTCGGCTATCGCTATCTGCGTATCAACGGCGGCAAAGCTTACGGTTACGACAAGGAAGACAGCAGCAGGCAACCTTATCCAAATAGTATAGATGGCCCGGGAGCAACCGGAACCCAAGCCCACGACAACGGCTTCAATATCCACACGGTTCGCGCGGGTCTTCGCTACGAATTCAACTAAGATTTGAAAAATAATTAGAAAAAACCCGGCTTATGCCGGGTTTTTTTATGCCCTCGTGACAGGCGCCTTTGATAAAAGCACTGTGCGGATTGCAAAGCTGGAATGAATACGAGCAACGCCCGGCAATCGCGACAGAATTTCCTTGTGAATGATTTCATAAGCCGCAGCATTATCGGCTTCAACGCGTAAAATATAATCAGCATCCCCGGTCATCAAATAGCATTCCTGCACTTCCGGATGCCGACGCACGGCTTCTTCAAAACGGTTGAGATATTCCTCTGTCTGGCGGTCAAGCGTAATACGTACAATCGCCACCAGCCGCTCGTCTCCGCCCGATGAACCTACAATTGCGGTATATCCGCGGATAACACCACTTTCTTCGAGAATCTGCACACGTCGCAGACAGGCTGACTGCGAAAGTCCGACTTCGGCTGCAAGCTGGCTATTGGTCATACGTCCCTCGCGGCGAAGGCAGCGGATAATATTACGGTCGATGCTATCGAGTGTCGCCATGCAGAATCTTCGATCTAAAAGCTAATAAGTGCGTAAATCATGCTAAAATTCGCACAATATGCGACAAATAGCAAAAACATTCGAATAGTCTTCGATTATCATTAAACCTATCGCTTTGGGGGCAAGGAATTGTGATCCGTACCACCAAGGCGATGTGCTTTTGGGAGGAAGCGGATTAAATTCCAGTCATCCCACTAACAAATTGAGTGCACTGGAAATGAGCCCTATGTCGATGCATTTTTCTCAAACGGAACGAGACCTCGCCGCTGGTGGCGTGCTCACTATCGACCTGGCTGCTCTCCGCCACAATTATTCGACGATTGCAAAACGCATTGCGCCAACCCGTGCGGCGGCAGTGGTTAAAGCTGATTCCTATGGCTTGGGCGCGGATCGCGTCGCGCCAGCTTTTTATGAAGCAGGTTGCCGCGATTTCTTCGTTGCCCATCTTGGCGAAGCAATTTCGCTCTGCCCTTTTCTCAATCCTGATGCGACGCTTTACGTGCTGAACGGCCTCCAGCCCGGCACGGAAGCTGCCTGCGCACGCGAGAAAATCCTGCCTGTTCTCAACTCGCTGGAGCAGATTGCAAACTGGTCAGCACTTGCGGCAAGCCTCAATGAAAAACTGCCCGCGCTTTTGCAAATTGACACAGGCATGTCGCGTCTTGGCCTATCGGCCAAAGAACTCGATCAGCTTGTCGATGACCAGCATCTTCTGGACCATATCGACGTCAAGTTTGTCATCAGCCATTTGGCGAGCGGTGATGAACCGGAAAACCCAGCCAATGCGCGCCAGCTGGCAGCCATGTCAGCAGCGCTTTCCCGTTTGCCAAAAATGCCCGTGGCATTTTCAAATTCCGGCGGCTGCTTCCTCGAAAACACCTATCACTTCAATCTCGCGCGCCCGGGCGTAGCGCTTTATGGCGTTGGACCTGCAGCTGGCGAAAATCCTATTAAGCCGGTTCTCGAATTGTCCGCACGCGTCATTCAGGTGCGCGATATCGATAAGGGTGCTGCAGTTGGTTATGGCGGCACATTTATTGCCGACAAGCCTATGCGCATTGCGACCATCGCAGTCGGCTATGCCGATGGCTGGTTCCGCGCTTTGAGCAACAAAGGCTCGGCGTTTCACGGCGATACACGTCTGCCGATTGTCGGTCGCGTTTCGATGGATTCCATCACACTTGATGTAACTGCGCTTCCCGAAGGCACACTCACACTCGGCAGCATGGTCGAACTCGTCGGCCCGCATCAGCGGCTCGAAGATGTGGCGCGGGATTGCGACACCATTCCCTATGAAATCCTGACTTCTTTAGGCCACCGCTATGCCCGCGTTTACGTGGATAGCGACGCGGCAAACACAAAAGCATAAGTATAAGAGGCGAACATGCAGATCATCATTCTCGGCAGCGGCGTTATCGGCGTCACCACGGCATATTATCTGGCCAAACAGGGCCACGAAGTGACTGTCGTTGATCGCGAAGAGGGGCCTGCGCTGGAAACCAGCTTCGCCAATGCCGGACAGGTTTCGCCGGGCTATGCATCGCCATGGGCTGCTCCCGGCATTCCATTGAAAGCTGCAAAATGGCTTTTTCAGAAACACGCTCCGCTGGTTCTGCGCCTGACATCTGATCCTAAGCAATATAGCTGGCTGTTGCAGATGCTCGCCAACTGCACCGAGAGCCGTTACAAGGTCAACAAAAGCCGCATGGTTCGTGTTGCCGAATATAGCCGCGATTGCCTTATGGCACTGCGCGATGAAACCGGCATTCAGTATGACCAGCGCACGCAGGGCACTTTGCAGCTGTTCCGCGAGCAATATCAGCTCGACGGCATTGGCAAGGATATTGAAGTTCTGCGTCAAGACGGCGTGCCGTTTGAAGTTCTCGACCGCGAAGATTGCGTGCGTGTTGAACCAGCTCTGGCCCGCGCCCGCGACAAGTTCGTCGGAGGTCTGCGCCTGCCAAACGATGAAACCGGAGATTGCTTCAAGTTCACCAACGAATTGGCCAAAATCGCTGAAGGTCTTGGCGTCAAGTTCCGCTTTGGCGTCGATATTAAATCGCTGCTGATGTCTGGCGGCAAGGTTTCCGGTGTAGAAACCTCGGAAGGCATTCTGACGGCTGATCGCTATGTTGTGGCACTCGGCAGCTACACACCTGCTCTGGTTAAATCGCTCGGCCTCAATGCGCCGATCTATCCGGTAAAAGGCTATTCGATCACCGCACCGATCATCAACGAAGAGCTGGCCCCTGTCTCGACCGTGCTGGATGAAAGCTTCAAGATCGCCATCACCCGCCTTGGTGACCGCATCCGTGTCGGCGGCATGGCGGAAGTCTCCGGCTTCACCAAAGACCTGCCCGCCGCGCGTCGCGCAACGCTTGATCTGTCGGTGAGCGATCTGTTCCCCGGTGGTGATCTCAAGGCTGCAACCTTCTGGTCGGGCCTACGTCCAATGACACCGGATTCCACGCCGATCATTGGCGCCACCCGCTATGAGAATGTGTTTATCAATGCGGGCCATGGCACGCTCGGCTGGACCATGGGTCCGGGTTCCGGCAAGCTGCTCGCCGATCTTATTTCGGGCAACAAGCCAGATATTCAGGCCGACGATCTTGGTATCGCGCGCTACGCATAATGCTTCCTGAATCAATTCAACAACGATTTGATTCAGCCCTTTGAATAGGGAAGAATATTAGAAACTCGGTGGTGTGCAGGCGCTCACCACCTCACAGGCAACTGGCCCCACGCATTTAAAGCGATGCGGTAACTTGCTTGAAAAGTAATAGGCATCACCCGGCCCTAGTATCCGGCGCTCGCTACCGACCGTCACTTCAATGCGACCGGAAATCACGATGCCGCCCTCCTCGCCCTCATGCATGAGCAAAACCTTGCCAGTATCTGATCCCGGCTCATAGCGCTCTTTGAGGATTTGCAGCGAACGCGAAAACAGGTGGTCCCCCACCTGCCGATAGGAAATCGGCCCCTTGCCGATCTCCACGAGTTCATCTGCCTGATAGAAAACCTTGTGCGGTGCATCCGGCTCAAGCGCAAAAAACTCAGCCATTCCGATAGGAATTCCATCCAGAATGCGCTTTAATGCACCCACCGACGGATTGGACTGATTGGCCTCGATCAACGATATGGTGGAATTGGTCACCCCAGCCCGTTTTGCAAGCTCGCGCTGAGACAGATTCTGCCGCATGCGCACATAACGAAGCCTGCCCCCAATATCGATGCTCATCGATGCTTCCTCATACTGTTTATGATGTTCGATATATCACAAACTTTTATATCAAAGCACGTAATTTCAACGATTTAAATTTTATGAGAAAAGGACTTGTTGCCTTCAACAAAGCATGTCCTGTTGGTCGCAAATAGGAGGTTCTAATGCTTAATAACACCAACGCGCCAAGTCTTGATAACTTCTGGATGCCCTTTACGGCAAACCGCCAATTCAAGGCTGCCCCACGCCTGCTCGCAAGCGCTTCGGGCATGTATTACACCGATGTCGACGGCCATCAGGTTCTGGATGGCACGGCTGGCCTTTGGTGCTGCAATGCCGGTCATGGTCGAAAGCAGATCACACAGGCGGTCGAGCGCCAGATTTCGACCATGGACTTCGCCCCAACCTTCCAGATGGGCCACAACATTGCTTTCGACTTCGCTGAAAAGCTCGCGGCCATTGCGCCCGGCGGCCCGGATGCCAAGCTTGATCGCGTGTTCTTCACCAATTCCGGCTCGGAATCGGTCGATACCGCACTGAAGATCGCTATCGCCTATCAGCGTGCCATTGGTCAGGGTACGCGTACCCTCATCATCGGTCGCGAAAAAGGCTATCACGGCGTTGGCTTCGGCGGCATTTCTGTCGGCGGCCTCGTCAATAACCGTCGAGTCTTCCCGCAGATTCCTGCCGATCATATGCGTCATACGCTCGATATTGGCCGCAATGCATTCTCCAAAGGCCTGCCAGCGCATGGCATCGAACTCGCTGATGATCTGGAACGTCTGGTTCAGTTGCACGGCGCAGAAAAGATTGCCGCCGTCATCGTCGAGCCAATGTCCGGTTCCGCCGGTGTTGTTCTGCCGCCAAAGGGCTATCTCGAACGCATCCGCGCGACCGCTGACAAACACGGCATTCTGGTGATCTATGACGAAGTCATCACCGGCTTCGGACGCCTCGGCACGCCATTTGCGGTTGATTACTTCGGCGTAAAGCCTGATCTCGTCACCACCGCCAAGGGCCTCACCAACGGCGCAATCCCGATGGGCGCTGTCTTTGCCAGCCGCACAGTGCATGATGCGCTGATGACCGGCCCGGAAAACGCCATCGAGCTCTTCCATGGCTACACCTATTCCGGTCATCCGGTTGCCTGTGCTGCTGGTCTTGCCACGCTTGAAATCTACGCCGAAGAAGGTCTTCTGACCCGTGGCGCAGAACTGGCCGAGCATTGGGAGAATGCGCTGCATTCGCTCAAAGACGCACCAAATGTCATCGATATCCGCAACCTCGGCCTCGTTGGCGCAATCGAACTGTCGTCACGCGAAGGCGCTGTCGGCGCACGCGCTTATGACGTGTTCACCGATTGCTTCAAGAAGGGTCTTTTGATCCGCGTCACCGGCGATGTGATCGCGCTTTCTCCACCGCTCATCGTGGAAAAGGAACAGATCGACACCATCGTATCCGTTATCGGAGATGCACTGAAACGCGCAGCCTGATCACCACCCAGTCAAGCTGCAACTTGGCCGCCGCTTTCCCCTGCGGCGGCTTTTTTCTTAAGCATTTCTAGCAAAAGTGCGCAGCGGTTTTGCGTAAGATAATGCGTAAAAACAAACAGATAGAGAAATTTTGGCATTATGCATAACCAGAACTTCTCTATGAATCACATTCTGCGCAAATTGGTCCAAGGGATTCCGCGCATTATCATTTTAGCGGCCCCTACGCGCGACGCCTCCAAAAGCGTAATAACATTACGTTACATTGAAAAAATCAGCTCTGCGACGGCGTAAATTTTGCCACAAGCGCATGACTATCGCCCGGATAAGTGAAGCGTACATGCGTCACCGGCTGATCGGCATTCCAGGTCTGGCGCTCAACGACAAGACAAGGCGAACCGGCAGGCACGCCAAGCGTCGCAGCGTTTTCGTCGGTTGAGACAACCGCGCGGATGGAATGCTGCGCATTGCTCCAAGGCACGCAGGAAACAAGCCACGGACCGGGTGAGTGCTCTGCAAAATCGGTTTCTGCCGCGCTCGGCACGGCAGTCAGACTGATGAACCGTTCTTCCAGCGCAAAGACCCGCTTCCCTGCATAATGACGGCAAACAAGTTCGATCAGTGGTGTATGTCGCGGAATGTCGATATGGCGTGCATCGGCAGGGCCGCTCAGCCGCTCGTTTCGTTTCAGTAGCTCAAAACGATAAGGCTGTCCAAGCGCTGCGACCTCATCGCGAATATCATGGATTTCGAGAATTGCTGCTTGCGACTGCGGGAAGGAAACAAAGCTGCCAGAGCGGCGCTTTCGCTCAATCAGACCGGCTTTTGCCAGCTGCGTCAGCGCCTTGTTCACGGTCATGCGCGAGCAGTTATAATATTCCGTCAGCTCGTGCTCAAACGGGATGCGATGACCGGGTTGCCATTCTCCAGAAATAATGCGCGTTTCAATATCATCCAGAATACGCTGATGCAGCGATATGGTCGCTTCGCTCTGTCTGGATGAAGTATCCTGCACTTTGTTCCCTTTGATTAGTTCAGCAATTCGCCGATCACTTTCTGGAAAGCACGCTCTGCCGCATCGCGCAAGCGGTGATGTCCGCCCTCCACCTGTTTCGCGCCGCGCACCCACACATCAGAGGCACGCGCACGACCGGCAAAAATCCAGCCATCGAGAACCGCATCCCCCTTTGCATGGGGCAGGCGCTCAACATCAAGCGATACAAAATCTGCCGAAGCACCCTGTCTCAAACCATCGCCTTCGCGACCCATAGCAATATTTCCGCCTGTCAATGCACCATCAAACAAGGCTCGTCCGGTCGAGCCTTCGTTTTTCGCCAGCACATTGCGCGCTCGATGCAGCAAACGCTGCGAATATTCATATTGCCGCAACTCGTCGCCAATGCCGATCAGCACATTGGAATCGGACCCAACACCGAACCGGCCACCATTGGCATCAAACACTGTGGCATTGAACGTACCATCGCCAAGATTGGCTTCCGTAACAGGACATAGACCGGCAATCGCACCAGCCTGAGTCATGCGCACAGTTTCCTCGTCAGTCATATGCGTTGCGTGGATGAGGCACCAGCGCGACGACAATTCCTGATGGTCAAGCAGCCATTCGACTGGTCGCTGTCCGGACCACGCAATGCAGTCCTCCACTTCCTTGACCTGTTCAGCAATGTGAATATGCACTGGCGCGTCGGGCAAAAGCTTTGCCGCAAATGTCAGCTCATCCGGGGTGACAGCACGCAGACTGTGCGGGGCCACGCCAAGCACAGCACCATCAAAGCCAGAAAGCGACCTCTCGCAACCTTCAATCAGCCGCGCAAAGCTTGCTTCATCATTGATAAATCGACGCTGCCCCTCATTGGGTGCTGCCCCGCCAAAACTCGAATGCGCATAAAGCACCGGCAACAGGGTCAGCCCGATGCCCGCGTTTTGCGCTGCCGAGACAATGCGATCCGCCATTTCCGAGATATTGCCATAATGCGTGCCGTCGCGATCATGATGCAGGTAATGGAACTCACCAACGCGGGTAAACCCGGCTTCCAGCATATCGACATAAAGCCGCAAGGCGACCGCTTCCGCCTGTTCCGGCGTCATGGTCAGCGCGAACTTATACATGACGTCGCGCCAGCTCCAGAAGCTGTCAGCCGATGGTCCGCGCCGTTCAGCAAGGCCAGCCATACCATATTGAAACGCGTGGCTGTGCAGGTTTGGCATCCCCGCTACGATCACCTTATGGTGCTCGTCTCCCGGCTTGGCTTCAACGCCAGCTTCCACAGAAGCAATTTTTCCCAGAGCCAGACCAAGTCGCACATTCTCTGCCCAACCCGCATGCAAAAGCGCTTGTTTAGCATGAATAAATTGCGTTTTTTCGACCGTGGCTGACATTATGTTTCGCTCCTCTTTGCACCCATTTTGCAGCATCACTTTTCAACAGATCGCAATTGGATGCATTTTTTCTCTTGGCGGCTTCGCTAATATGTATATACATTATCGAAAAACAGGGGAAGCGAGAAAACGCTCATGACACAAAAAACGAACTTCGTTTTAACGCAGGCGCGCATCGCCACTCTATCGGAAAAGGCAGATGGACTTGGTTTGATCGAAGCTGCAGCAATTGCCGTCAAAGATGGCAAAATCGCTTATGTCGGCGCTGAAATTGATCTTCCTGCTGAATATGCCTCGCTTGAGAAGATTGACTGCGAAGGTCGCCTGATCACGCCCGGCCTGATCGACTGTCACACGCATCTGGTCCACGCAGGCAATCGCGCGCATGAATTTGAACTGCGCCTGAATGGCGCCACTTACGAAGAAGTTGCGCGGGCGGGCGGCGGCATTGTTTCCTCTGTTAAAAACCTGCGAGCGGCCAGCGAAGATGATCTCGTGCGGGAAACCCTGCCCCGCCTTGATGCGCTGATTGCAGAAGGCGTGACGACAGTTGAAGTCAAATCGGGTTATGGTCTCGATACTCAAAGCGAAGCAAAGTCATTGCGCGCAGCGCGCCGTCTGGCGAAAGAGCGCGATGTTTCTATTCGCACCACCTTTCTGGGCGCTCATGCCCTGCCGCTGGAAATGAATGGCGATAAAGCGGCTTTCATCGACAAGATCGTCAACGAAATGCTGCCTGCCATTGCAGCCGAAAATCTCGCCGATGCGGTGGACGGGTTTTGTGAAGGTATTGCATTTTTGCCTGACGAAATCGCCCGCGTTTTCGATGCTGCAAAGGCGCACGGCCTTCAGGTCAAACTCCACGCAGACCAGCTTTCCAATCTGCATGGCGCAGCTCTTGCCGCTTCATATGATGCGCTGTCTGCCGATCATCTCGAATATACCGATGCTGACGGCGCGGCTGCCATGGCAAAGGCTGGAACCGTCGCAGTTCTGCTTCCCGGCGCTTATTATTTCATCCGCGAAACGCAAAAACCGCCAGTCGATTTTTTCCGTGCGGCTGGCACAAAGATGGCGCTGGCCACCGACAACAATCCCGGCACTTCGCCGCTGACCTCGCTTCTGCTCACCATGAACATGGGCGCAACCCTGTTCCGCATGACAGTCGATGAATGCATTGCAGGCGTCACCCGCGAAGCAGCCCGCGCCCTTGGCGTGCTTAATCAGACCGGAACGCTGGAGGTCGGCAAGGATGCTGATCTCGCCATCTGGAACGTCGAGCGTCCGGCAGAGCTTGTTTACCGCATCGGCTTTAATCCGCTCTGGAAGCGGGTTTTCAAAGGCCAGATTTAATTCATATCCCCAATGGAGTTTTCCATGAGCCTTATATTGCAGCCCGGCAGCGTTCCACTCTCGATCCTCGAGAAAGTCTATCGCGAAAACCTTGCCGTTCGCATTGATCCCTCGTTCCATACAGGCGTTGAAAAAGCAGCCGCCCGCATTGCCGAAATCGCCGCGGGCGATGCACCAGTTTATGGCATCAATACTGGCTTTGGTAAGCTTGCCTCTATCCGTATTGCTCCCGAAGATGTGGCAACACTTCAGCGCAATCTCATCCTGTCGCATTGCTGTGGCGTGGGGGAACCGCTGAGCGAAGACATCGTGCGCCTCATCATGGCGCTGAAGCTCATTTCGCTTGGCCGTGGGGCATCAGGCGTGCGGCTCGAACTCATCACCCTCATCGAAGCCATGCTTGAAAAAGGCGTGATTCCGATGATCCCGGCCAAGGGTTCGGTTGGCGCTTCTGGCGATCTCGCACCGCTCGCTCATATGGCAGCTGCCATGATCGGCGAAGGTGAAGCCTTCTATCAGGGCGAACGCCTGCTATCTGCTGACGCCCTCAATCAAGCAGGTCTCAAGCCCGTCGTTCTGGCTGCCAAGGAAGGTCTCGCCCTCATCAACGGCACACAAACCTCGACTGCACTGGCATTGGCCGGTCTGTTCCGCGCGCATCGTGCATTGCAGGCAGCCCTCATCACCGGCGCACTGTCGACCGATGCGGCAATGGGTTCAACTGCTCCGTTTCATCCAGATATTCACAGCTTACGCGGTCATCAGGGCCAGATCGATACGGCTGCAGCACTGCGCAATCTCCTGTCTGGTTCGGTTATTCGCGAGAGCCACCTTGAAGGCGACCAGCGCGTACAAGATCCTTATTGCATCCGCTGCCAGCCACAGGTCGATGGTGCCTGTCTCGACATTCTGCGCCAAGCTGCACGCACACTTGAAATCGAAGCCAATGCCGTCACCGACAATCCGCTCGTCCTGTCCGATGATAGTGTCGTTTCCGGCGGCAACTTCCATGCCGAACCGGTTGCTTTCGCAGCCGACCAGATCGCGCTTGCCGTCTGTGAAATTGGCGCGATTGCCCAGCGTCGCATTGCGCTTCTGGTTGACCCTGCGCTTTCCTTCGGTCTGCCAGCCTTCCTTGCGAAGAAGCCGGGCCTCAATTCGGGTCTTATGATTGCGGAAGTTACTTCGGCAGCGCTGATGAGCGAAAACAAGCAGATGGCGCATCCGGCATCGGTTGATTCCACACCAACCTCTGCCAATCAGGAAGATCACGTCTCTATGGCCTGCCATGGTGCTCGCCGCCTGTTGCAGATGACCGAAAACCTCAACTCAATCATTGGCATTGAAGCATTGACCGGCGCGCTCGGCGTTGAATTGCGCGGGCCCCTTGAAACCAGCCCTGAGCTGAAAGCTGCCACCGCCGTTCTGCGCGCGAATGTACCGACGCTCGACGTTGATCGCTACATGGCAAACGATCTCAAAGCCGCAAGCGAAATCATCGCCGACGGCTCGTTCGTTGCCAGCATCAGCACAACTATTCTGCCTGCACTGGAAGCCTGATATGAGTACCTTTGAAGTCAAACAGGGTCCATCATCCGTCATTCTCGGCCTGCCCCACACCGGAACGGATGTACCGGAAGACATCTGGTTACGGCTTAATGACAATGGCCGCATTCTTGCCGACACCGACTGGCATATCCATCAGCTCTATGACGGGCTGCTTGACAATGTCACGACCGTCCGCGCTACCGCCCACCGCTATTGTCTTGATGTTAATCGCGATCCGAATGGTTCGAGCCTCTATCCGGGCCAGAATACCACTGGTCTTATACCGACCACTGATTTCGACGGTCTCGCCATCTGGAAAGACGGCGAAGCGCCCAACGAAGCCGATATTCCCGATCGCATTGCCCGCTTCCACAAGCCGTATCACGATGCGCTTGCAGCCGAAATCGAACGCGTGAAGGCAATCCACGGCGTGGCGATCCTGTATGATTGCCACTCGATCCGCTCGCATATCCCGTTCCTTTTTGAAGGCAAGCTGCCGGATTTTAATGTCGGCACGGATATGGGCAAGACGTGCGATCCAAGGATCGAAGCTGCAACCGTAAACGTGACCCAAAACGCCACCGGCTACACATCCATCCTCAATGGCCGCTTCAAGGGCGGATGGACGACGCGCCATTACGGCAGGCCTGAAACCGGCGTCCACGCCATCCAGATGGAACTGGCGCAATCCACGCATCTTGCGACAGAAAGCGTCCCCTTCGACTACGACGTCGCCAAAGCTGAAAAGCTCCGTGTGTATCTCAAAACCATTCTTGAGCGGCTCGAAAACATTGCCGCCGAACTGAAACGCTGAGGAGAACATCATGTCCAACCCACGTCATAATGAGCGCGAAATCCGCGCTCCACGCGGCACCGAACTCAATGCCAAGAGCTGGCTCACCGAAGCCCCCCTGCGCATGCTGATGAACAATCTCGACCCGGATGTTGCAGAACGCCCGCATGAGCTGGTTGTCTATGGCGGCATTGGTCGTGCAGCCCGTACATGGGACGACTTCGACAAGATCGTTGCAACGCTGAAAACGCTCAACGACGACGAAACCCTGCTGGTGCAGTCGGGCAAGCCAGTCGGCGTGTTTCGCACCCACAAAGATGCGCCGCGCGTTCTGATCGCCAATTCCAACCTCGTGCCGCATTGGGCAACATGGGACCATTTCAACGAACTGGATAAAAAGGGTCTCGCCATGTATGGCCAGATGACCGCCGGTTCATGGATTTATATCGGCGCGCAGGGCATCGTTCAGGGCACCTATGAAACCTTTGTTGAAGCCGGCCGCCAGCATTATGACGGCAATCTCAAGGGCAAATGGATTCTGACCGGCGGTCTCGGCGGCATGGGCGGCGCACAGCCTCTCGCAGCCGTCATGGCAGGTGCCTGCTGCCTCGCAGTCGAGTGCGACGAAACCCGCGCCGATTTCCGCCTGCGTACTCGGTATGTCGATGAAAAGACCCACAGCCTTGATGAAGCTCTCGCCAAGATCAACGAATGGACCAAGGCAGGTGAAGCCAAATCCATTGCACTGATCGGCAATGCTGCTGAAATATTCCCGGAACTCGTCAAGCGCGGCGTTCGCCCTGACATCGTGACCGATCAGACCTCGGCACATGATCCGGTTCATGGCTATCTGCCTATCGGCTGGAGCGTTGCTGAATGGCGTGCCAAGCAGGAAAGCGATCCGAAGGGCGTTGCAAAAGCCGCCCGCGCTTCGATGAAGGTGCAGGTTCAGGCCATGCTCGACTTCCACAATGCGGGCATTCCAACTGTCGATTACGGCAACAACATCCGCCAGATGGCACTGGAAGAAGGTCTGGAAGACGCATTTGCCTTCCCCGGCTTCGTACCTGCCTATATCCGCCCGCTGTTCTGCCGCGGCATTGGACCTTTCCGTTGGGCAGCCCTTTCCGGCGATCCGGAAGATATTGCGAAGACCGATGCCAAGGTGAAAGAACTGTTGCCGGACAATAAACACCTACACAACTGGCTCGACATGGCGAAAGAACGCATCGCGTTTCAGGGTCTGCCAGCCCGCATCTGCTGGGTTGGTCTCGGCGATCGTCACCGCCTCGGCCTCGCCTTCAACGAAATGGTCCGCAATGGCGAACTGAAAGCACCTATCGTTATTGGTCGTGACCACCTTGATAGTGGCTCGGTTGCTTCGCCGAACCGCGAAACCGAATCCATGAAGGACGGTTCGGATGCCGTATCCGACTGGCCACTGCTCAATGCGCTGCTCAACACCGCATCGGGCGCAACATGGGTATCGCTCCATCACGGCGGCGGCGTCGGCATGGGCTTCTCCCAGCATTCGGGCATGGTGATCTGCTGTGACGGCTCGGAAGATGCGGATGAGCGCATTGGCCGCGTGTTGTGGAACGATCCGGCAACCGGCGTCATGCGTCATGCCGATGCAGGCTATGAAGAAGCGCTCGACTGGGCAAAGCAGCAGGGTCTGCGTCTGCCTGCGATCCTCGGAAACTAAGCCATGCGCATCTTACGCAGTGCCGATCACAAACGCATGCCGTGGAAAAACGGCGGCGGCGTAACGGTCGAAATTGCGATCTACCCTGAAAATGCGTCAGTCGATAATTTCGACTGGCGCATTTCCACTGCAACCGTTGCCAATGACGGCCCCTTCTCGGTTTTCACTGGCATTGACCGCACATTATCGGTGCTGGAAGGCAACGGCATTGTTCTCGATGTTGAAGGTGTGGAAACCACCCTCACCCGCGAGACAGCACCCTTTGCTTTTGGCGCCGATGCAAGCTCTAGTGCCCGCCTGATCGAAGGTCCAATCACCGACCTCAACGTCATGACGCGACGTAGAAACTTCGCGCATCAAGTCGAACGCATCGTCACAAATGATTCGGTGATCGTTGAAGCAGAAAGCGGCACCGTGCTTATTTTCTGTGCAGAAGGAAATTTCGAGCTAAAAAGCGACAGCAGAATCGCGCATCTCGACCAGCATGACTGCCTGATCTTATCGGAAGACACGCAATTTTCTGTAGAACTTATTGGTAAGGGCATCGCCTATAAGATTTCGATTATAGAAATATAATCAAAGGCTTATTCGATATTTTATCAGAGAGCCAAGCAAAGGCTTCTTTGCTTGGCTCTCTGGACAGAAATCGCGGTCCTGCTAATTTGTTTGCAAGAATATGTATATGCTTAAAACAAAAAAGGGGTTCACATATGAGAAAATCTTGGTTGGCAGGTGCCGCCCTCGCAGCACTCACCTTCGCTTCGAGCGCACAGGCAGAAACAAAAGTCGCAATCGGCTTTTCTGGCTGGACCGGCTTTGGTCCGCTCACACTTGCGAAAGAAGCAGGCATCTTCAAGAAGAACGGCCTCGACGTCACGCTCAATAAAATTCCACAGGCAAGCCGTCATCTGGCGCTCGCTTCTGGTGATATTCAGTGTGCCGCGACCACCGTTGAAACATGGATTATCTGGAACTCGGCAGGCGTTAAGTCAAAGCAGATTTTCCAGATGGACAAATCCTATGGTGCTGACGGCATCGCCGTGCGCGGTGACGTCAATTCCTTTGCCGATCTCAAAGGCAAGACAGTTGCTGCGTCCGCTCCCGGCACGTCGCCTTACTTCTTTCTGGCCTTCATGCTCGCTAAAAACGGCATGACCACCAAGGACGTTAAGATCGTCAACATGGAGCCAGGACCAGCAGCACAGGCTTTCGTTGCCGGACAAAACGATGCGGCCATGACTTACGAGCCGTATCTTTCCACAGTGCGCGCAGCACCAGATAAAGGCAAAATCCTCGCGACCACGCTGGAATATCCGGCTGTGATGGACACCGTTGGCTGCACACCGGATTTCCTTGAAAAGAACCCGGAAGCTGCAAAGGCTCTTGCCACCAGTTATTTCGAAGCTCTTGAAATGATTGCTGCTGATCCAGCCAAATCCTATGAAATCATGGGCAAGGACGTGAAGCAGTCTGGCGAACAGTTCGGCCAGTCAGCAGCCTATCTGCGCTGGCAGGACAAGGCAGCTAACCAAAAGTTCTTTGAAGGTGAATTCAAGGAATTCTCGGAAGAGGCAGCAAAGCTCCTGCTTGACGCTGGCGTCATCAAGAACAAGCCAAATCTCGACGAGATTGTCGACATCAGCTTTATCAAGTAAGTAACATCGCAACGCAGACTCGGAGTTCACTCCGGGTCTGTTTCATTTCCGCCCCTCTTATGAGAAGGCGACCGTCTTACTAAACGGATATGTCTATGCAGCCTATGCAACCAATCGGAAATGGAGCCCGGATTCTTCTGGGAATTCTGTTCTTCTTGCTTTTCTTCGCTTTTTGGGGCGTTGCAACGCTCGGAGGCTTTGTTTCGCCCACCTTCCTCGCTGATCCGATCACGATGGTGAAGGATGGATATGATCTCATTGCCAATCAAGGCTTTATGTCGGATATCGGCATGACTGTCTGGCGTGTGTTGGGCGGCTTCATCATGGCAAGCATCGTCGCCATCCCGCTTGGCATCGCCATGGGGGCCTATAAGCCGATTGAGGCGCTGCTCGAACCCTTCGTTTCCTTCGCGCGCTATCTGCCGGCATCAGCCTTCGTGCCGCTTCTCATTCTCTGGTCAGGCATTGGCGAAACACAAAAGCTGCTCGTTATCTTCATTGGCGCCGTGTTCCAGCTCATTCTGATGATCGCCGTCATCGTTTCCGGCACACGCCGTGATCTGGTGGAGGCTGCTTATACGCTGGGCGCCAAGGACCGTGGCGTTATTCGCCGTGTGCTTGTGCCTTCAAGCGCTCCCGATATTGCCGAAACGCTGCGCCTCGTGCTGGGCTGGGCATGGACTTATGTGATCGTGGCAGAGCTGATCGGCGCATCGTCAGGCATCGGCTATATGATCATCAATTCGCAGGCGCTGATGGCCACCGGGCAGATCATTTTCGGCATTATCGTGATCGGCGTGATCGGGCTGATTTCTGATCTGGCCTTCAAATATATCAACCGCTGGCTCTTTGCGTGGAGGTTTGCGTAATGGTTACGACAACCGAACAGGAACTCGTCGTCAAAGGCGTGAGCCGTACCTTTCCGGGTGTTCACGGCGGCAAACCAACACTGGCGCTACAGGCAACCGATCTCATCATTCCGAAGAATGATTTCGTGACTATTCTCGGCCCATCGGGCTGCGGCAAGTCCACACTCCTGCGTATTATTGCGGGTCTCGACAAGCCGACAACTGGCACGGTGACACTCGAAGGTCAGCCGGTCAAAGGACCGGGTGCTGATCGCGGTATGGTGTTCCAGTCTTATACGCTGTTTCCATGGCTGACCGTTCGGCAGAATGTCGGTTTCGGCCTGCGCGAAAAAGGCATGCCAGAAAAACAGGCCCGCGAGATCATCGATAGCTATATCGACAAAGTCGGCCTGCGCGGCTTTGAAAATCACTGGCCCAAGCAGCTTTCGGGCGGGATGCAGCAGCGCACGGCAATTGCCCGCGCACTCGCTAATGATCCAAAGATTTTGCTGCTCGATGAGCCTTTTGGCGCGCTCGACAACCAGACGCGTGGACTGATGCAGGAACTCCTACTCGGCATCTGGGAACGTGAGCAGAAAACCGTGATTTTCGTCACCCACGATATTGAGGAGTCGATATTCATGGCGACCCGCGTCGTCACGATGACCGCTCGTCCAGGCAAGATCAAATCGATCACGCCAGTCAATATCGAGCACCCGCGTTCTTATCAGGTCAAAGCCAGCCCGGAATTCTCTGAACTGCGCTTAAAGCTCACCGAAGAAATCCGCAGCGAAGCAATTACAGCAGCAAAGCAGGCTGCCTGAAAATTATTGTTCCTTCTGATGAGATGGTATCTTAAGAAAAGGCTGCGATGTTCTTCGCAGCCTTTTCTTTTTAGCGCTTTGGTTATGCGCTTTTTTCAGGACTTCCCACCATGGCCGTTTCAGCAGAACTTGAAGATCGCATCGTTTATGTGAATGGCGAATATGTCACCGCGCGCGATGCAAAAATCTCGATCTTTGATCGTGGTTTTCTCTTTGGTGACGGAATTTACGAAGTAACCGCCGTGCTAGACGGCAAGCTGGTCGATAGCGACCCGCATATGAAGCGCCTGCGTCGTTCGACAGGTGAAATCGGCATTCCTATGCCAATGAGCGAAGATGAGATTGTCGAGATCGAGCGTGAACTGATCCGCCGCAACAATCTCACTGAAGGTCTGGTCTATTTGCAAGTTACGCGCGGTGACGGTCGCGACCGTGATTTTGTCGCTAAAGGCTTGAAGCCATCCTTAGTTCTGTTCACCCAAGTTAAAGCCCTCGCCAACAGGCCGGAAGTCGCAACAGGCATCCGCGTACTTTCGCTTGATGATCTGCGCTGGAAGCGTCGCGACATCAAAACCGTCTGCCTTCTGCCACAGGCTCTCGCCAAGGAAATCGCCAAGGGTTCCGGTTGCGATGAAGCCTGGATGTTAGAGGACGGCTACGTCACCGAAGGCGCATCTTCGACCGGCTATATTGTCACGCAGGATGACGTCATCGTCACCCGCCCGAACAGCAATGCGGTCTTGCCGGGTTGCACACGTTTGTCCCTTTTACAGCTCATCGCGGAAACCGGCATGAAGCTTGAAGAGCGTCTTTTCACGATTGATGAAGCCTATGCTGCAAAAGAAGCTTTCATGACGAGTGCGGGTACTTTTGTAACGCCGATTTCGTTTATAGACGATAAGCCAATTGGTGGTGGCAAGCCAGGTCCGGTCGCACTCAAGCTGCGTGAGATTTATCTCGACCACGCTCGCCGCACGGCAATCTGAGAATAGTAAATCAGGCTGAAAACAGATCGGGCCGGAACTGAGTTCCGGCCCGGTTTGCTCACGCCTCCCTCTCCCAAAAGAGCGGAGCAAAAGCGCTAAAACACCTCGATCTTAAACATTCGCTTTCAATGCCCAAACATCTGAGGCGAATGAGATTTTGGGTATGGTGTGCCGAAATATCGCCGCCTCAGCGGCGCTGGTTATAGACGTCGATACACACCGCACCCAGCAGAACGATACCCTTGATGACCTGCTGATAGTCGATGCCAATACCCAAGATCGACATACCGTTATTCATCACGCCCATAATAAGCGCGCCGATCACAGCACCTGTTACACGGCCCACGCCGCCATAGGCCGACGCACCGCCGATGAAGCAGGCGGCAATCACATCAAGCTCAAAGCCAAGTCCGGCCTTTGGCGTTGCCGTATTAAGGCGCGCTGCGAAAACCAGACCAGCAAGTGCAGCCAGCACACCCATATTGACGAATGCAAGGAAGGTCAGTCGTTCGGTTTTCACCCCCGAAAGTTTCGCCGCATGACGGTTGCCACCAACTGCATAGATCTGACGACCAATGACTGTGCGCGTGGTGAGGAACGCATAGGCTGCAATCAGAACCGCCATAATAATCAACACATTAGGCATGCCGCGATGCGATGAAATCAGCAATGCGAGATAAGCGATACCGGCAAACAGCACTATATTCTTGATCACGAAGAAGCCAAACGGCTCTGTTTCCACCTCATGCGCAATATGACGCGCCCGCGATCTTGAGTTCTGCCAGACGAGAAAGCCAGCCAACACAATACCGAGGATCAGCGAGGTCAGATAGACGCCGCCCGTCGCACCAATAAACTCAGGAATAAAGCCCGACGACAATTTCTGAAACATCGGAGGGAATGGACCGACCGACTGTCCACCGAGAACCGCCAGCATCAAGCCTTTGAAAACCAGCATGCCTGCAAGGGTTACGATAAAGGACGGGATATTAAAATAGGCGACCCAGAACCCTTGCATCGCGCCGATAATACCACCCGCAATCAGGCACAGAATGGCAGCAATCGGGAACGGAATTCCCCAGCGCACCATCATCACGGCTGCAAGCGCTCCGATAAATCCGCACACGGAACCAACCGACAAATCAATGTGTCCGGTCACGATAATCAGCAACATGCCAAGTGCCATGATGACGATATAGCTGTTTTGTAAAACGAGGTTAGTGAGGTTCAGCGGCTTCATCAGCACGCCGCCGGTGACGATCTGGAAAAAGATCATGATCGCGATAAGCGAGAGCAGCATTCCCGATTCACGCAGATTATTTTTGAGATAACGCCCGATACCACTTGGCGCTTTCTGTCCGCCCGGGCTATTGTGAACTACGTTCTCGCTCATGATTGTTTTCCCTTATTGCGCATGATCGCACGCATGATGTTTTCCTGCGTCGCTTCTTCGCCAGCCACTTCGCCAACGAAGGCTCCCTCATGCATGACGACAATTCGGTCGCAGATCCCGATCAGCTCTGGCATTTCGGATGAAATGACGACCACGCCCTTGCCGCTTTCGGCCAGTGAATTTATGATTGTGTAAATGTCGTATTTCGCGCCAACATCGATGCCGCGCGTCGGCTCATCCAAGATCAGCACATCCGGCCCGGTGAACAGCCATTTCGACAGCACCACCTTCTGCTGGTTGCCGCCGGAAAGCGTGCCGGTTTCCTGATAAACATTGTGGCAGCGGATGCTCATCTGCTGACGATAGTCGTTGGCAACCTTCATTTCGCGGATGCTGTCGATCACGCCTTTTGGGCTGACACCACGCAAATGCGCGAGCGATATGTTGCGCGAGATATTCTCGCCAAGCACAAGACCGAGCTTTTTGCGGTCTTCGGTCACGTAAGCGAGGCCTGATTTGATGGCGCGGGCAACCGTTGAAATATCAACCGGCTTGCCATGCATCCGCGCTTCGCCGGTAATGTTCGTGCCCCATGAACGCCCAAACAGGCTCATAGCAAACTCGGTACGACCAGCGCCCATCAAGCCTGCAATGCCGACAATTTCACCGGCACGCACATTAAACGAAACATTTTTAACCGAGTGTCGCTCCGGGTGCAGCGGATGATAAACGGACCAGTTTTCAGCCTCGAAAATCACCTCACCAATCTTCGGATCGCGCTTTGGATAGCGGCTTTCGAGATCGCGATCGACCATTTTGCGGATGATCTCATCTTCTTCGACTTCACCCTCATGGCAATCCAGCGTCGCAACCGCGCGGCCATCGCGCAGCACGGTGATCTTATCGGCCACTTCACGAATTTCATTGAGCTTGTGCGAAATCAGGATCGACGTGATGCCCTGCGCACGAAACTCTTTCAACAATGCCAGCAATGCCGCGCTGTCAGTCTCGTTCAAGCTCGCTGTAGGCTCATCAAGGATCAGTAGCTTCACACGCTTTGAAAGCGCCTTGGCAATCTCGACGAGCTGCTGTTTGCCGACGCCAATATCCGTCACCAGCGTATCGGGCGATTCCGTGAGGCCTACTTTCTTCAACAGCACTTTCGTGCGCTGATAAACTTCACCGCGATCAATAACCCCGTAAGAACCGGGAGGGTTGACGAGAAAGATATTCTCGGCAATCGACATCAGCGGCACAAGGGCGAGTTCCTGATGGATGATGACGATGCCCAGCGCTTCGGAATCATTGATATCGCGGAAGTGCCGCTCTTCACCATCGAAGACAATCGAGCCGTCATAGCTGCCAGACGGATAAACACCCGACAGCACTTTCATCAGCGTGGACTTACCGGCGCCATTCTCACCGACAAATGCGTGAATTTCTCCCGGCATCACCGTGAAATTGACGTCACTCAGAGCCTTCACCACACCAAAAGATTTGCTGATGCCGCGCATTTCCAGAATTGGCTGACCGCCGATTTCCGGCTGATCTCCACGATCCTGAAGCCGAACAGGATTGGCTACACTCATCGCTCGCTCCCATTGCAATACAGCGTACAAATGTCTCAAAATTTGAAAGACAACGCTGTCAATTCTTTAGTCCACCCCAGTCAGAAAGCTGGGTTATCGAGAGCGTCGCATGTTTGAAAATACACACGGCGCTCTGGAACATCGGAAATTTAGAAATTACTTAATCTGGTCTTCTTTGTAATAACCGCTATCGACCAGAACTTCTTTCCAGTTTGACTTGTCGACGATCACAGGCTTGAGCAGATAAGACGGCACAACCTTGACGCCATTGTCATAGGTCTTGGTGTCGTTGACTTCCGGTTCCTTACCGCTCATCGCAGCGTCAACCATATCGACGGTGACTTTTGCAAGTTCGCGCGTGTCCTTGAAGATGGTGGAGTTCTGCTCACCTGCGAGGATCGACTTAACAGAAGGCACTTCGGCATCCTGACCGGAAACCGCAGGCATTGGCATGTCGCCGCTGCCATAACCGACGCCCTTGAGCGATGACAGGATACCGATGGAAATACCGTCATAAGGCGAAAGCACAGCGTCGAGCTTCTTGTCGGAATAGAAGGCCGACAGGATCGAATCCATACGTGCCTGAGCGGTTGCACCGTCCCAACGCAACGTTGCTACCTTGTCCATGCCGGTTTGACCGCTGCCAACAATAACCTTGCCGCTGTCGATGTAAGGCTGCAGAACCGACATCGCGCCATTGTAGAAGAAATAGGCATTGTTATCGTCTGGCGAGCCACCGAAAAGCTCGACATAGAACGGGCCTTCCTTGTTCTTCAGATCAAGCGCCTTTTCAATCGACTGCGCCTGCAAAACGCCAACCTGGAAATTGTCGAAGGTTGCATAATAAGAAACATTTGGCGTGTCACGGATCAGGCGGTCATAAGCGATAACCTTGATGCCTGCATCATTGGCCTTGGCCAAAACATCCGACAGTGTGGTACCGTCAATCGATGCAACGACCAACACCTTGGCACCCTTGGTGACCATGTTTTCGATCTGCGCCAACTGGTTCGGCACATCGTCTTCAGCATATTGAAGGTCGGTCTTATAACCGCGCTCCTGCAGCACCTTCACCATGTTGTCGCCATCGGCAATCCAGCGTGCCGAAGACTTGGTTGGCATTGCAACGCCAACGAGGCCCTTGTCCTCGGCATGTGCAAAGCCAGTAAAGGCAAAGGCGGCAAGCGCCGCTGCCAGTGTGAATGATTTCATGCCTGCCATTGTCTCACTCCCATAATAGAGCAGGCTCTTTGAGCCTGCCATTCTCCCAAATTTCCGCCCCCGCCGTAGGCCCTGCGGAATTCCTCCAAACACATCGCATTAAGCTTTTTCACGCATGTCTTTGTCCCAAAACCGGTTCCCACTTTTGGGAGACATGCTCTAGCCCGCGATGTTGTCCCATACCGCAACCGCCCGCTGCGCACGTTCGCGCACCTCAGCGACCGTCAACCCGGCCTTATAAAGGCTGGAACCCAAACCAAAGCAGCTCACTCCTGCTGCCCGATAGGTTGCAAAATCATTCTCCGATACGCCGCCCACGGCACCCACCGGAATATCCTTCGGCAACACAGCCGAGATCGCCTTGATACCCTCTGCACCCAGCACATTTGCCGGGAAGAATTTAAGCGCGGATGCGCCAGCATGAATTGCGCTGAAAGCCTCGGTCGGTGTGAACACGCCCGGCATCGTCACCATGCCATGCTTGGTCGCACGGCGAATAACATTAGGCTCGACATTCGGGCTGACCAGAAGTCGGCCACCAACATCATTGAGCCGATCAACACTCTCGACCGACAGCACAGTTCCAGCACCAATCAGCACATTGGCTGGTGCGAGCTTGGCAGCCTTTTCAATGGACACGAACGGCTCCGGCGAGTTGAGCGGAATTTCGATTGCTTCGAAGCCTGTTTCAATCAGTGCAGAAACAATCGCTTCCGTTTCTTCTGTCCGAATGCCGCGCAGGATAGCCACCAGCGGATAACGCAGCTTTGGCCATGCGATACGTTCGCTCATTGCGCGCCTCCCGCAAATGCGTGTTTTGCCGCCATAAACAGCCCATCGCGCACCAGCTCATCGGCTTCGATGCGATTGACTTTAATGCCTGCAATCTCAAGTGCCGATGCGTAAAGCGCACCCATCATCCCATCTGAAAGCAACAGCACTTCGCTCGTCTCTCCGAACAAAGTGCGACCACCGGCAACTTCCAGCCCGATCAACAGACCCGACAGACGTGCAAGCTGATCTGTCGGCTTATAATCATGCACCAGCCAGCCAGCGCGCACCGTAAAGAGCGCATTGGCAATAAGCTCTGGTGTCTCAAGTGAAGCTTTGACACCAGCCGCAAAGGCTGCACTCTTTGGATCAACCGGCCCAGCTCCTTCAAGCGCACCCGCCAGAACCGACTTGTCTTTCAAAAGCGCGAACAATTCGCCCGTCATGAAAGAGCGGTAATCACTGAGCTTGCCGTCTGCGATATTCACCCATTTCGCATGCGTGCCGGGCATCACCACCCGGGCATCACGCGTGCCACGATGCACCAGACCAAGTAACTTGGTTTCTTCGCCGCGCATCACATCCGGCGCATCCTCGCTTCGACGCGCAACGCCCGGCAACATGATGACATGCCGTTTCGCAGGCACGCGAACCGCAGCAGCAACGATACCTTCCAGTCCAGCAGGCAGGCTCATATAAGGCGCTTCAATCCAGCCGGTGCGCGAACCTGCCATGCCGCAGATCACCACCGGCAAATCATCAGGTGCATCAACCTGAGCCAGATGCCGTTCGAGCGTTACCTCAAAACCGGCCTCTTTCGCGTGCAGCAGCCCGTCGTCACCACGACTTTCAGTGAGTACATTGCCATCGGCATCCAGCGTCCAGAGGCGGAACCGGGTTGTTCCCCAGTCCGCAACTGCCGCGAATGGTGTTTTTGCGCCGGACATTTAGTGGTTATCTCGCGGCAGGCCACGCGTATGCGCAATGTCCTGATACTTAACGGCGTTTTCAAGAACCGCACCTGTTTCCATCTGGCCAACCACAGCGCGCTGAATCTCCTGCCAAGGGGTCTGGCTTTCCGGATATTTATATCCGCCAGCAGCCTCCAGAGCCTTGCGTCGCTCTGCGAGTTCTTCATCGGAAATCAAAATATCGGCAGTGCCGCGACCAAGATCGATACGCACACGATCACCCATCTTGAGCAGCGCCAGACCACCACCAGCAGCGGCTTCCGGTGACGCATTGAGGATCGAAGGCGAACCGGATGTGCCCGACTGACGGCCATCACCGATGCAAGGCAGCGAGCTTATGCCTTTCTTGAGAAGGTAATCCGGCGCGCGCATGTTCACGACTTCCGCCGCACCCGGATAACCGATTGGCCCAGCGCCACGCATGAACAGAACCGAACGCTCATCGATTTCCAGCGAGGGATCGTCGATGCGATGATGATAATCTTCCGGGCCGTCAAACACGATAGCCTTGCCTTCAAAGGCATTCGGGTCTTTGTCGTCATTGAGATAACGATTGCGGAATTCTTCCGAGATAACGCTCAATTTCATGATAGCCGACGAGAACAGATTGCCGCGCAGCACGCGGAAACCAGCATGGCTCTTCAATGGCTGATCATAGGTCTTGATGACATTGCTGTCTTCAATCGTAGCACCCTTACAGTTTTCACCGATGGTCTTGCCGTTAACTGTCAGCGCATCTTCATGAATGAGGCCCTGCCCCATCAGCTGATTAACAACCGCTGGCACACCGCCCGCATGGTAATAATCTTCACCGAGATATTCACCCGCTGGCTGAAGATTGACCAGAAGCGGAATTTCCTCGCCATATTTCTGCCAGTCGTCAATCGTCAGATCGACGCCAACGTGACGCGCCAACGCATTCAGATGGATCGGTGCATTGGTCGAGCCGCCAATCGCGGAATTAACGCGAATTGCGTTGATGAAGGATTCCTTGGTCATGATGTCTGTTGGCTTCAGATCTTCATAAACCATTTCCACAATACGACGGCCCGTCAGATAGGACACTTCCTGACGATCACGATAAGGCGCTGGAATCGCAGCCGAACCCGGCAGCTGCATACCAAGCGCTTCGGCCAGCGAATTCATGGTTGTCGCGGTGCCCATCGTATTGCAATAACCTGTCGAAGGTGCCGAAGACGCCACCAGCTTGATAAAGCCTGCATAGTCGATCTCGCCCTTAGCGAGCAGCTCGCGCGCCTTCCAGACGATGGTGCCCGAACCCGTGCGCTCGCCACGGAACCAGCCATTGAGCATCGGGCCAACCGAAAGCGCAATCGCCGGAATATTGACGGTTGCAGCAGCCATAAGACAAGCTGGCGTGGTCTTGTCACAACCAATCGTCAGCACAACGCCATCAAGCGGATAGCCGTAAAGCACCTCGACAAGGCCGAGATAAGCAAGGTTACGATCAAGGCCCGCAGTCGGGCGCTTACCTGTTTCCTGAATTGGGTGAACCGGAAATTCGATCACGATACCGCCCGCTTCACGCACACCTTCACGCACGCGATTGGCCAGTTCCAGATGATGACGATTGCACGGTGAAAGATCAGAACCCGTCTGCGCAATACCGATGATCGGTCGACCGGATTGCAACTCTTCCTGACTGAGACCGTAGTTCATGTAGCGCTCAAGATAGAGCGCGGTCATGTCGACATTGTCCGGATTATCGAACCATGCGCGGGAACGGAATCGTGGTGCTTTCGGATCGACGGGCTTATTCATTTCATTGTCCTGCGTGGGTAAGAGACCGCTGGGCGGTCCCAATTCCTTCGACACCGATCCTAAAAGTTAGATCGGCGTGTTGAATTTTAGTTTCTTCGCGCATCTTGTTCCGAAAACCGTTTCACACTTTTCGGGATGCGCTTTAATCTTCAAAAGTTTCAACCACATGCCGCTGTCCCAGAAGGAAGGCATCGGCCACATGAGTGAGTGGCGAAAGGTCAACATCGCTCTGCCCTTCGCTAACCAGCTTCACAAAATTCTGGTAAAGGCGCTGATATTCACGATCAGGCTCAGCCATTTTCTCAGTGCCTGCAATGGTCAGACGGCTACCGCCATGGCTGAGAAGCAGCGTGCCCTTGTCGGTCTCAACGCGAATATCCCATGTCTGCGGGCCGGTCTGGCGCCAGTCGAGCTCGAAGGAAACCGGCACGCCACTTTCGGTTTCAAAGCTAAGATCAGCTGCAATCGGTGCCGCACGATTTTCTGGGAAATAGAGATCGGATTTTGTCAGGAAGAACCGTTCCGGCAAAATATGCGTGACGATTGAGAGCGCATTAATGCCTGGATCGAACACACCAAGGCCACCCGGCTCCCAGATCCACTGCTGGCCGGGATGCCAATGGCGCACGTCTTCTTTCCACGACACCGCAACAGACCTGATTGCAGCATCTTTCAGAAATTCGCGGGCAGGCTCAACGGCTGCGGCTTCGCGCGAATGCCACGTTGCATAGAGCGTAACGCCCTGCTTTTCAGCAAAATGCGTCAGTGCCTGTACTTCCGAGATCGTCGCACCCGGAGGCTTCTCCAGCATCACATGCTTGCGCGCCTTCAGCGCCGCATAAGCCTGGTTGAATCGCCCCTGCGGCGGCGTGCAAAGCGACACCGCATCAATGGCGACATCGCTGGCAAGCAGTTGGTCAATATCGTGAAACGATGGCAGACCATCAAGACCGGCATTGCGGCTGGCAATCGCTTTCAGCTCAATACCATCAACGGCTTCAATCGATGGCAGATGCTGGTCGCGGGCAATCTTGCCAAGACCAACAATCGCCAGATTGATATTGGATGCGGTCGCCATTTTAGAGCGCCTTCACGGCAACATCGTCGGCTTTCGCCTGTGCCAGTCTGTTGACCAACGGATAACGGAAAGGCTTTGCTGAAATTTCGAACTGATCGCCCGTTTCCGTCTTCACACCTTCAGAGAAAGACAGTGTTGCGGTGCCAAAGAAATGCACATGAATGTCGCCCGGACGACGGAACAGTTCATACTTGAAATGGTGATGTTCCAAATTGGCAATCGTATGCGACATGTTCGCTTCGCCCGATAGGAACGGCTTTTCAAAGATCACGTCATCGCCGCGCTTAATGCGCGAAACGCCTTCAACATGATCTGGCAGAGCACCCACATAAAGCTCTGGACCGAGCGAAGCCTGACGCAGCTTGGAATGCGCCAGCCAGAGATAGTTCTGCTTTTCAGTCACATGATCGGAAAACTCATTGGCAAGGCAGAAGCCCAAGCGGAACGGCGTACCATCCGGACCGATCAGATAAATTCCAGCAAGTTCTGGCTCTTCGCCACCATCTTCGGCAAAAGATGGCGAGACCAGCTCACCGCCGGTTTCAACCAGCGCCGAACCATCGCCCTTATAGAACCATTCCGGCTGCACGCCGGTTTGGCCGGGCTTTGGCTTGCCACCTTCAACACCCATCAGGAACATGCGCATGGAATCGGTCGGCTTTTCAGCAGCCTGCGCGGCCTTGTGCATCTTGTCGCGACCATCCGCAGAACCAAGATGCGTGAGGCCAGTGCCTGCAACGATCAGGTGCGCCGGGTCGTCATGGGTGATCGGCAGACCAACCTGACCAGCGGCAAGCGCTGCATCAATATCAACTGCTTCGCCTTTGCCATTGCGTTCAACCTGCTCGCTCAGACTGATGCCCGCAGAAATTGCCGCCCAAGCCAGTTCATAGGTCGTCGTTACGCCATTGACGACATGTGCCGCACCTTCATCATCGCAAGCAGCCACACGTGTTTCTCCGCTCGCATCGCGGAACTGTACCAGACGTAACATTAAACCTCCCATTTTCCGCAAAACACTTGCGGAACATTCTTCCCGACCGCTTAAATGCATCCTAGTGCAAAAAGACAGCTCCTTCTTATTAATATGACTATTTCGCCAAACAGCATTTTGTCAAGCAAGTGAAAGCGCCCTCTGCGCGCCATGTGTGGACTGTCAGCACAAAACAGCTATTAAGTTAATGTTTTCGTTATATAATTAGATAATATGCACGTTTGTCGCACCCCATATTCCAGTTGTTTACAAGAAATACGCTTGCCATAAAGTAATATTATATGCTTGATAAACGAGAAGGCTGGGAGAGCCTTTTATTGGGAGGAACTAATATGAAACGCAGTCTGACGGCCCTCACGGCCGCCCTGTCTTTTGCTCTTATTTCAAGCGCATCGGCCGCCTCGTTGACAGTAGGCTTTTCGCAGATCGGTTCGGAATCGGGCTGGCGCGCTGCCGAAACCAGCGTCACCAAGCAGGAAGCTGAAAAGCGCGGCCACGCACTCAAATTTGCCGACGCACAGCAGAAGCAGGAAAACCAGATTAAGGCCGTTCGTGGCTTCATCGCACAGGGCGTTGACGCTATCCTGATCGCGCCGGTTGTTGCAACCGGTTGGGATGCGGTTCTGAAGGAAGCCAAGGAAGCAGAAATTCCTGTCGTGCTTCTCGACCGCCAGATCGATGCACCGGAAGACCTTTACCTCACTGCTGTTACATCCGATCAGGTCCATGAAGGCAAGGTCGCGGGCGACTGGCTGGTGAAGGAAGTAGGCGACAAGCCTTGCTCCGTTGTTGAACTTCAGGGCACCACCGGTTCTTCTCCAGCCATCAATCGTAAGAAGGGCTTTGAAGAAGCGCTTGCAGGCCACGACAATATCAAGATTTCCCGCTCGCAGACAGGCGACTTCACCCGTACCAAGGGCAAAGAAGTCATGGAAAGCTTCATCAAAGCTGAAGGTGGCGGCAAAGATATCTGCGCCGTTTACGCGCACAATGATGACATGGCCGTAGGCGCTATTCAGGCCATCAAAGAAGCTGGTTTGAAGCCTGGCACCGACATTAAGGTCGTCTCGATTGATGCCGTTCCTGATATTTTCCAGGCGATGGCCAATGGTGAAGCCAATGCGACAGTTGAACTGACGCCAAACATGGCGGGTCCGGCTTTTGACGCGATTGAAGCTTTCAAGGAAAAGGGCACGGTTCCACCAAAGTGGATCCAGACCGAATCCAAGCTTTACACGCAGGCTGATGATCCAAAGGGCGTTTACGAAGCCAAGAAGGGCCTCGGCTACTGATCTTCGGGTGACATTATTGTCTTCGGGTCGCGCCCTTTCGCGGCCCGGAGCAAGTTTTGCAATTCGCAAACGGAAGACTGCTATGGCTCGCCCCGACATCGCTGCGCGCGAGACGCCAGCAACGCCGCTTCTTGAAGCGCGCTCAATAACCAAATCTTTTCTCGGTGTGACTGCACTTGATCACGTCGATTTCGCGCTCAATCGTGGTGAAATCCACGCGCTTCTTGGCGAAAACGGCGCAGGAAAATCAACGCTCATTAAAATCTTGACCGGCGCCTATCACGGCTTTGACGGCTCAATATTGCTTGAGGGCCAGTTAATAGCGCCCGCGTCTGTGATGCAAGCGCAAACGCTTGGCATTGGAACCGTCTATCAGGAGGTCAATCTTCTTGAAAATCTGACGGTTGCCGAAAACCTGTTTCTCGGTCGCCAGCCGCGACGTTTCGGTTTCATCGACCGTCGCCGCATGGAAAAAGATGCCGCCACCCTGCTCGCCCGATATGGCCTCACAATTGATGTCGGTGCGCCATTGTCGGCCTATTCAGTGGCCATCCGGCAGATCATCGCAATCGCCCGGGCCGTCGATGTTTCCGGCAAGGTGCTGGTGTTGGATGAGCCAACGGCCAGTCTCGATGCGCACGAAGTTGAAATGCTGTTTGGCGTCTTGCGCCATTTGAAGGCCGAAGGTCTCGGCATCATCATCATCACGCATTTTCTGGATCAGGTCTATGATATTGCTGATTGCGCAACCGTGCTGCGCAATGGACGGCTTGTCGGCAGCCGAAACCTTGCAGACCTGCCGCGTACAGATCTGATTTCTATGATGCTCGGTCATCAGTTGCAGGAAACCGTGCGCCGCCAACTCACAGAGGAAGTCAGCGACAACACAACTGCCCCCATCCGCTTTTCTGGCTTTGGCAAGAAAGGCAGCGTTGCGCCGTTTGATCTTGCGATTAGACCGGGTGAAGCTGTCGGTATTGCCGGATTGCTTGGCTCTGGCCGCACAGAAACTGCCCTTCTAATGTTCGGCGTCGATCAGGCAGACAGTGGTGCACTCAGCATTGACGGCAAAGATACGAAACTACCCTCGCCCGTCGCAGCCATCTCCGAACGCTTTGCCTTCTGCCCTGAAGAACGAAAGACCGACGGCATTATCGGTGATTTTTCGGTGGCCGAGAATATCGCGCTCGCTGTTCAGGCAAAGCGCGGCTGGTCAAAGCCTATCTCATCACGCGAAAAAGCGGCTCTGGCCCAGCGCTATATCAAAGCGCTGGACATCCGCCCGCCTGATCCGGACAAGCCTATTAAGTTTTTGTCGGGCGGCAACCAGCAAAAGGCCATTCTGGCGCGCTGGCTAGCAACAGATCCGCGTCTGCTGATCCTTGATGAACCAACGCGCGGCATCGACATCGGCGCACATGCGGAAATCCTCAGACTAATTGGCGAGCTCTGCACCGAAGGCATGTCTCTGGTCATCATCTCTTCGGAATTTGAAGAACTTGCAGCCGTAGCAAACCGCGTTGTCGTGCTTTCGGACCGCCGCCATGTGGCAGAACTCAAGGGCGAAGAAATCACCGCTGACAACATCGTGCGTGCGATTGCTGAGACGGGAAGTAATAAGGAAGCCGCAGCATGATCGCTCGCATGGCCAAGAAACTTAAAAGACTGAGCCCCCAGCTGGCAGCCCTTGCGCTTATTCTTGCGGCAAACACTATCATTGCGCCGGGTTTTCTCGGCATTTCCTTTCAAAATGGGCGCCTCTACGGAAGCCTGATCGATATTCTGGTGCGCGCTGCACCTGTCGCCATTCTCGCAGTTGGTATGACATTGGTGATCGCAACCCGCGGCATTGATCTGTCGGTCGGCGCGGTCATGGCAATCAGCGGCGCAACGGCTGCATCGCTCATCGTTGCAGGCTATCCGCTGGCAATTGTCATACCCGTCGCACTCGGCGTTGGTCTGGTTTGCGGATTGTGGAACGGTTTTCTGGTCGCCGTTTTCGATATCCAGCCGATCATCGCAACACTGATATTGATGGTTGCGGGGCGCGGCATCGCGCAGCTTATCACCGAAGGCGCAATCCTCACCTTCAACGATGATTCCTTCGCAACCCTTGGCTCCGGTTCGTTTCTTGGTGTACCGGTGCCGGTACTCATCTGGATATTAGCGGGTCTCGTCGTGGGACTTGCGGTGCGCTCGACAGCACTTGGCTTTCTGATTGAAGCAACCGGCATCAACCGCCGCGCAGCCATGCTGGCCGGTGTTAAAGCCCGCTTTCTCCTGTTCAGTGTCTATGCAGTTTCTGGACTTTGTGCAGCGCTCGCCGGACTGATCGCAACAGCCGATATTCGCGGCGCAGATGCCAACAATGCCGGTCTCTGGCTTGAGCTTGACGCCATTCTGGCGGTTGTAATCGGCGGAACATCGCTGAATGGCGGACGCTTCTCGATCATGGCTTCGCTGCTTGGCGCACTGATCATTCAGTCGATCAATACCGGTATTCTGATGGCTGGCTTTCCGCCGGAATTCAACCTCATCATCAAAGCGGGCATTATCGTCATTGTGCTGACGTTCCAGTCGCCAGCCATCGTCAGCTTCTTCACCTTCCTGCGTGCTGAACGCAAAAACAATCCCGCAAAGCCAACGCACCAAGGAGCACGGCAATGAGAGTGCTTCGCAATCTGCCTTTCGTCACAACAGTCGCAATTTTTCTGCTCGCCTATGCTATCTGCGTTATCCAGTTTCCGAACATGCTTTCAACGCGGGTACTTGGCAATCTTCTGACCGATAATGCGTTTCTCGGCATCGCTGCCGTCGGCATGACTTTTGTGATTATCTCCGGTGGTATTGACCTTTCGGTCGGATCAGTCATCGCCTTTACCAGCGTTTTTGTGGCGGTCCTTGTCGGACAGCTTGGCGTGCATCCGCTGATTGCCTTCGGCCTCGTGCTGGTGATAGCCGCCATGTTTGGCGCGTGGATGGGAATGATGATCCATTTCCTCGGCATCCCGCCGTTTGTGGCGACACTTGCGGGCATGTTTCTGGCACGCGGCGCGGCATTCCTGATTTCAACCCAGTCAGTGCCAATTTCGCACCCGTTCATCGATACGCTACAAGGCTTTTATTTCCGGCTTCCAGGTGGCGGAAGGCTAACCTTCATCGCCATGCTGATGCTCGCAGTCTTCATCATTGCAGGCATCATTGCACATCGCACACGCTTTGGTGCCAATATCTATGCGCTTGGCGGCAATGCACAATCAGCCGAACTGATGGGCGTTCCGATTGGCCGCACGACAATCGGCATCTATACAATGTCCGGTGTGCTTTCCGGTCTCGCTGGCATCGTCTATACGCTTTACACATCATCGGGCTATTCGCTGGCAACAGTGGGCGTTGAACTTGATGCCATTGCGTCGGTTGTCATCGGCGGAACACTATTGACCGGCGGTGCGGGTCTGGTGGCAGGCACTTTTGTCGGGATTATGATACAGGGGCTGATACAGACCTATATCGTTTTCGATGGAACGCTGTCTTCGTGGTGGACAAAAATAGCGATTGGTATCTTGCTGTTCCTGTTCATTGCGCTACAGCGAGGACTTGTATGGTTTTCCGATCTAAGGATTGCCAAACAACGCATGAAGGAGGCCTGAATTGGGATTACTGGAAACGGCCATAACCGGACGCAAGCGGCATAACAGCCACGCAGTTGTCGTGGGTGAATTGGGTCGCGGCATTGTCGCGGGCACCATTCCCGAAGCCTCCATACTTCCGGGCGATAACGAATTGTCGTTGCGCTTTGGCGTTTCCCGTACTGTTCTGCGCGAGGCTATGAAAACCCTTTCCGCAAAACGTCTGATCGAACCCAAAGCCAAGGTCGGAACCCGTGTTTTGGGTGCAAGCTCGTGGAACTTCTTTGATCCAGATGTGCTGACATGGCGCTTTGAAGCAGGCTTCGATGAAGTCTTCGTCGATCATCTCGCTGAAATGCGTATGGCGCTGGAACCAGCGGCTGCCGCAGCGGCTGCAAAAAACGCAACCAGCGAAGAACTCGTTGAACTCTATGCTCTGGCTGCGAAATTTGACGATCCCAAGCACACGCCAGAATCCATTGCCAAGGTCGATCTGGAGTTTCATCTGGCGATTGCCCGTATGTCTGGCAACCCGTTCATGCGTTCAGTCAGCAGCCTGATCGAAGCTGCACTTGCGATTTCATTCCAGCTCTCTTCGCCTGCAAGTTCGCCCGAGGGTATTGCCGAGTGTGCGGCAAACCACATGCGCATTGCTCATGCAATTGCATCGCGCGACCGTCAGAAAGCACGCGCTGCTATGGAAAGCGTTATCACACTTGGCGTTGAACGCATCCGCGAGGAAATCTGACTGTTAGGAGATTTTGAGGTCAAACTTCGGATCACCACGCAGCGTATTACTCACGGTACAGATCTCCTCGGCCATTTCCGCAAGGCGATGCTTTTCATCGTCGTTCAGATCACCATCGAAATGGAATGTTATATCGAATCGTTCGATGCGTGACGGGCCTTCATGGGCCTTCTCGCCTTTTACTTCCACCCGAACATCCGTGAGTTTTTCACGCAATTCGAGCTTGGTGGCGGCAATGCGCGCACTCAGCGCCATGCAGGCAGCGACCGACGCATAAATCAAATCAAGCGGATTAAACCCCGGTAAGCTGACGCTGGTTACGATATCAACCGTACCACCTGTCGGCGTGGTGATCGTCGGCAGTTTGCCATGTGGCATCTCGGCGACTGCCCCGGTTTCGCGGGTTCTGACCTTCAGTTCACTCATGGCTGAACTCTCCTGTATTCAACACCGCGTGCAAGCCAGCAGCCGACGCTCAAATCTGTGATTACGCCCTTTTCGTCGCGGCGGAAAACAAGCTTCCACTCGCCGGGTGACGGTGCATCCATCGAACGCTGAACCGGCAACAGCCAGACATCAACCCCGACACTATAAAGCGGATACATGTCGCTTTTGCCAAGGAAGCCTTCAAACGCACCAAAAATTGCGCCCCCTTCGGAAACGAGCAACAGATCGGCGTCGAGTTCATCGCTATGATAGCGGCCTATAATGTCGTGTTTGGCTTCGCCTTTAACGCAGTGCATGCTCAAGCGCAGATTTTCAGTGGCCCGCACAAGTTCGATTGTCTCGCCATCGCGAGAGATCGTTGTCATGGCTGAGCGCGCTTCATTTGCGCTCACCACATCCATGATTTCCGGGCTGGTGCCAAAACGCGCCCGCATGCGACCAAGGCCAGCATCCTCAAGGCTCAGCACAAGCCCGGTTTCATCATCCAGCCACGAGCCAAACCATGCCGCATCAGCCTCCACCCGCGACACTTCGGATGACGATACACCCAAGGCAATATTCATCAGCTTGAAGGCAACCTCGGAAGCGCCGCCTTCAAAATTGAACATGGCGATTGTCGAAAGACGTTCATCCGCGCAATGCCAGCGCTGGCAGCGCCAGCCGCGCAAGGCACCACCATGACCAGTCAGGCGCTTACCGCCGGTTTCGTGCAAGTTGAGACCAAAGCCATAAGGTGCCGCGACACCGTCTTTGAAAGTTTGCGGCCCGCTCAACCGACGATAAAGCCCTTCTTCATCGTCACGCGTTGCATCAATGAACTGCTCCCATGCGATCATGTCATTAAGCGAGGCGCAGATGCCTGCATCGCCCATCCATTGAATACGATTTGTAGCAGGCAGGAAGCCGCGAACCGTATCGCCTTCATAACCCGTACATTCATCAAAAAGCGCAGTATCGGGGATAAGTTCCGCACTCTTCATGCCCGCAGGCGCAAATATCCGCTCAGACAGAAGATCAATCAACCTGCGCCCGGTATGGGCTTCGATGAGGTCTGCCAAAATGCGGAAATTGCCGTTGCAATAAGAGTAATGAGAGCCCGGTTCAAAATGCGTAGTCTTGAGGCGGCGCAACAGGCTTTGTGCCTGCTCCGGCAGAAACACACCTTCCGGATCGGCACCACAGAGAACACTCAGCGCCCAATAATCACGCAGACCAGACTGGTTGTTGCAGAGATCGCGAACGGCGGGGCGCTCATCTTCAAATTTGTCGAGATAAGCTTCAAGCGCGTCATCCAGCAACTCCGGCTCGCCAACCGAATCAAGCAGCATGGCACAGGTGAACTGCTTGCTGACCGAACAGATAGGCATCCGCGTTTCGACCGTCATGGGCTTGCGCGTGCGAAGATCTGCAAAACCCCAGGCGTGCTGCAACACGACGTCGCCATCCTTCAAGACGGCAACAACGCCGCCCGGACCTTTGTAATTTTGGGGAATGTGATGAACAAAGGCTTCAAGGGCAGACGTATCAAACTTGGACATGATCGACTCAGGACTCACATAATTCAATGCGTGGTAAGAGCCATCATTTCAAACGATCAATCAAGGCCATGGCAGCGTGTGGATTGTGCGCCTTATGGCCGCTGATGACGTAAAGATAGACATTACGAGCCACATTGTCAGCAAGTGGCGGCTTAATGGTTTTAAGGCTATCGGGCACATGACCAACCGCTATTGCTTTGGCCCGCTCTGCCCAATGGTCAAGCTCGTCCTCACCGTAACCAAGCTTCTTGTCTTCCTGTGTACCGAATATACGCAGATAGGCAAAAGGCGCGGTCATATCGGCAATTTCTACAAATTTGCTATCACCCGCAATCACCACCGCAACGCCATATTCCCGCAGAAGCGCAATGAAATCTGGCGAATTGAAACTGTCGTGGCGCACCTCCACAGCGTGGCGCAGATCACGTCCATCGACACGTTTTGGCAGAAGCTTCAGGAAAGCTTCAAAATCGGATGGATCGAATTTCTTCGTGCCCATGAACTGCCAGTTGATGACGCCGAGCTTGTTTTTCAGTTCAAGAAGGCCGCCACTTATAAATTTCTCGATACCCTCGCCTGCTTCAGCCAAAACACGTTTGTTGGTCGAAAAGCGCGGTGCTTTAAGCGAAAAAACGAAGTCATCCGGCGTTTCATCATGCCACTTGGCAAAAGTCGTCGGCTTCTGCGGGCCATAATAGGTGCTGTTGATTTCGATGGAGGTCAACTTGCTCGAAGCATATTCGAGCTGACGTTTTTTGGAGAGCTTTTCCGGATAGAAACTCTTATCCCACTCCTCAAAAGCCCAGCCGCCAATACCCACGCGGATTTTGCCTGAATTGTTCTGGCTCATTTTATCCATACCTCCACGACATGAGTTCATGAGCGTTGCTCATCATGTTTATGCTGTATTCATATCATCCACTGTGTTGTTATCTCTAATGCGTTTGTGAGGAGGAAACAAATGTCAGACCTAAAAGATCCGATCGTGATCGCCAGTGCGGTACGAACACCGATCGGAAGTTTTCAAGGCGCGCTCAAGGGAGAGAGTGCAACGGCGTTGGGCGCTGTCACAATCAAAGAAGCGGTCCACAGGGCTAAGCTTAACCCCGATCAAATCGACGAAGTGCTGATGGGCTGCGTATTGCCCGCAGGATTGGGACAAGCGCCCGGACGTCAGGCTGCAATTCATGCTGGCCTTTCTCAATACACACCCTGCTCGACCATCAACAAGGTTTGCGGATCGGGCATGAAAACCGTCATGTTGGGTGCCGATCTCATTTCCGCAGGAAGTGCGGAAATTGTGGTTGCTGGCGGCATGGAAAGCATGACCAATTCGCCTTATCTGCTTGAAAAGGCGCGCGGCGGCTATCGCATGGGCCACGGCAAAATCTATGATCATTTGTTCCTCGACGGCCTTGAAGACGCCTATGACAAAGGCCGCGCCATGGGAACATTCGCGGAAGAAACCGCCGATCATTACCAGTTCACGCGGCAGCAGCAGGACGAGTTTTCTTTGCGCTCACTTTCGCGCGCACTCAAAGCCACTGAATCGGGCTTTTTCGCAAACGAACTGATTTCAGTTGCAGAGCTTGACCGCGATGAGCAGCCAACCCGCGCAAAGCCTGAAAAAATACCAAACCTCAAGCCCGCTTTCCGCGAAGGCGGCACAATTACGGCCGCCAATTCCTCATCGATTTCAGATGGTGCGGCATCCCTCACCCTGATGCGCCTGTCCCAAGCTGAAAAGCTTTGCGTAGAACCGCTTGCCATTATTCGCGGCCATGCAAGCCACGCGCAACAACCTGCCCTTTTCACCACGGCCCCGATTTTTGCGATGCGGAAACTCTTCGACAAAACCGGCTGGAATGTCCGCGACATTGATTTGTTTGAAATCAATGAAGCTTTCGCCGTTGTTGTTATGGCTGCAATGCAGGAACTCGACCTCCCCGCCGACAAGGTGAATATCCATGGCGGTGCCTGCGCTATGGGCCATCCGATTGGCTGCTCTGGCGCACGCATCATCGTCACGCTGCTTCATGCCATGAAGCAGAACGATCTCAAGCGTGGCGTGGCTTCGGTCTGTATCGGTGGCGGCGAAGCAACTGCTATTGCACTGGAAGCGCTTTAAGCGGGGGAACACATGGATATTGAAGGAAAAATCGCCATCGTCAGCGGTGGTGCATCAGGTCTTGGTGCTGCAACTGCACAGGCTCTAGCAGCCAAGGGCGCGAAAGTTGCAATCCTTGATTTCAACATTGATGGTGCAAATACGGTGGCAGCCGCGATTGGCGGCATCGCCATTCAATGCAACGTATCGGACGCAGCGAGTGGTGAAGCAGCTTTTAAGGCAATCGGCGAAAAGCTCGGATCACCGCATATTCTGGTCAATTGCGCGGGCGTGGCACCAGCAAAGAAAATGCTGGCGCGTGATGGCAGCGTCATGCCGCTCGATGATTTCCGTCGTGCTGTTGAAATCAACCTGATCGGTTCGTTCAATCTGCTGCGGCTTTTTGCCGATGTCGCATCCAAAAGCGAAGCCCTGCCAACGGGTGAGCGTGGCGTGGTCATCAACACGGCATCGGTTGCGGCCTTTGACGGACAGATCGGCCAAACAGCTTATGCAGCGTCTAAAGGCGGCATTGTTGGCCTGACGCTACCAGCTGCGCGTGAACTTGCCCCCCTTGGCATTCGCGTCTGTGCAATCGCACCGGGTATCTTTGAAACCCCCATGCTCAAAGGTCTGCCGCAACCTGCACAGGATGCGTTGGGCCAGATGGTTCCTTTCCCCCCGCGTCTGGGTCGGCCAGACGAATATGCGTCGCTTGCGCTGCATATTATAGAAAACAGCATGCTCAACGGCGAAACCATCCGGCTCGATGGTGCGCTGCGTATGCCTCCGAAATAGAGCGCATACGCGCCAAAGTCTTTCAGACATTTTGAGAGTAGGGAAATGCATAAATCAACAACCAACTCCAACACACGCAATGGCGGTCAGATATTGGTGGATGCACTCGGCATTCACGGCGTCGAGCGCGTTTTCTGTGTGCCCGGCGAAAGCTATCTCGCAGCGCTGGACGCTTTTCATGACGTAAGCGACACGATTGATCTGATTGTCTGCCGTCAAGAAGGCGGCGCTGCTTACATGGCGGAGGCCTATGGCAAGCTGACCGGCAAGCCCGGCGTCTGCTTTGTCACGCGCGGCCCCGGTGCAACCAATGCTTCCGTAGGCGTTCATACCGCCTTTCAGGATTCCACACCGATGCTTCTGTTCATCGGCCAGGTCGCCAGCGATCAAGTGGAACGTGAGGCATTTCAGGAAGTTGATTATCGCCGCATGTTCGGCCAGATGGCCAAATGGGTGGTACAGATCGATGATCCCGCCCGTATCCCGGAACTGGTCAGTCAAGCTTTCCATCGCGCGGTCAACGGACGCCCCGGCCCTGTGGTCGTCGCCCTTCCCGAAGATATGCTGACATCACACGCAACCGTCAGCGATGCACCGGCTTACAAACATGTCGAGATGCATCCGGGCAATGATCAGCTACAGGACATGAAAGAACTGCTCGAAAAGGCCGAGCGGCCACTGATGATCGTCGGTGGTGGCGGCTGGAATGCCCAGGCAGTTCGCGATGTGCAAACATTCGCTGAAAACATGTCGCTGCCTGTTGCAGCATCCTTCCGCTGTCAGGATATGTTCGACAATCATCATCCGCTTTATGCCGGTGAAATGGGAACGTCGATCAGCCCGAAACTTGCGGCCCGCGTTAAGGATTCAGACCTGTTGCTCGTGGTGGGCGCGCGCCTTGGTGAAATGACCACGCAGGGCTATGAGCTGATCAGCATTCCTGTACCAACGCAGAAACTCATCCATGTTCATCCCGGTGCAGAAGAACTTGGCCGTGTTTATCATGCTGATATCCCAATCAATGCCAGCATGGCCGCCTTCACCAAAGCAGCTGCAAAGCTTGAGCCTATTGCCAGTCCAAGTTGGAAAGCTTGGGCTGAAAGCGCCAATGCCGATTACCGCGACAATCTGAAAACGCCGACAATTCCCGGTGACGTTCAGATGGGCGAGATAATGGAATGGCTGCGCGCGCATCTCACCGATGATGCCATCATCACCAATGGCGCTGGCAATTATTCGGCATGGCCGCACCGCTTTTATCAATACCGCACCTATCGCAGTCAGTTGGCCCCAACCAATGGCTCCATGGGCTATGGCGTTCCGGCAGCAGTGGCAGCAAAACTAACAGCACCCGAACGCACCGTCGTCTGCTTTGCTGGTGACGGCTGTTTTCTGATGAACGGTCAGGAACTCGCAACGGCAGCGCAATATGGTGCCAATGCGATTTTCATCGTCGTCAATAACGGCATGTACGGCACGATCCGTATGCATCAGGAGCGCACTTATCCAGGCCGCGTTTCGGGCACCGGCCTTGCAAATCCTGACTTTGCGGCTCTAGCGCGCGCCTATGGCCTGCATGGAGAAACCGTCGAAAAGACCGCCGACTTTGCAGAAGCTTTCCAGCGGTGTGAGCAATCGGGTAAGCCGGGTCTCATCGAAATCCGCATCGATCCGGAAGCGCTTTCGCCCAAGATGACGCTGAGCCAAATGCGTGAACAGGGTTTGGCAAAGCAACGCTAAGCAAGCTTCAAGTGGCTAAAATAAACACGGCCCTCTCTATTTAAGAGAGGGCCGCGCTTTTGGCATTTGCAACGTTCTGAATGAGAAGAGAATGCCCCCGCTAGACTCTTAACTCAATCCAAAAACGTCTCCAAATGCCAGACCTGTATAACTTCAAAGTGCAGCTTTCATTTGCATGCTGCTTTCATTCAATGCTTTGACCATCAACTCCACCGCCGATGAAATCGGTGCTATGATCGGCACGTCGAACATAGCCTGAAGTTGAACGGCAGCTTCGCCCAACGGGCCACCACCAATCACCACGGCCTCCGCGCCATCGCTCAGGCAAAGCTTGACCGCCAATGCGAGTTCTTCCTGTAAGCGCTGCGGCTGACCCGCTATTTCCTTTGGATCTCCGGGCGTACAGCGGATACCCGTATAAAGATGCGAAAGACCGAGATAAGCAGCACGGCGTTCTATTTGTTCTGCCAGATCAGGCGTAACAGTTGCGACGCCGTATTTGCGTCCGCCTTGTGCTGCCACGATCATTGAAGCTTCGCAAATCCCAATGACGGGTATGTCGAGGTCTCCGCGCAAGGAATCCACGCCGGGATCTCCATAAGCACTGATGATAATACCCGCACAGCTATCTTTTCTGGACTGACCAATCTCGATAACCTGCGCTTCTGAAGCACTGAGTTGCTCACCATTGACGATCATCATTGGATTGCGTGTCGATGTTTCGGCGCTCAAGACAAGCCGTTCTCCAGCTGTCCGCTGAGCAATCTCACGCATCATTCCGCTCGTCGCTTCCGAGCTGTTTGGATTGATAAGCACGATATGAGGTGCTGTTGCTGACATTCAGACATTTTCTCCCTGGTTTTTTTGGAGTGCCATCTATTCTGCGAACAGATGACACTCCTTATTTTTGAAAACGCGCCCTTAGTCGCTTTGTATTAAATTTATGCTTTCTGCGGTGTTGCCTTTGCAAAGTCTTCAACAGCAGCGCCGGTATCGGCAGGCTGGGTCAGATCTTCCATGTCACGGCCAAATGTTTCTGGTCCAAGCTGGATGCAGAAGGCGAAAATCGCATACATCGAAGCCGCCAATGCGAAGACACCGATCATGCCGTAGCCATCAAACAAAGCACCTGCAATGATCGGAACAAACGAACCAGCGGCAGAACCACTCGCGAGAATGAGCGCAACGCCAAAGCCGCGAATGCGTGTTGGATAAAGTTCAGGCGCATAAATCCAGATCGATGTGTTGAGCAGCAATACGAAGAACTGGAACACCGCACCGAAGAACAATACGAGATAGAGGCTAGTGCCCAGATAAACGATAGCCAATGCCGCAGCACAGGCGCAAACCGAGCCAATGGTCAGAACTCTTTTACGCGGGAAGTAATACCCGAAAGCGGATGCTGCAATCGCGCCAAGCACGCTGCCGCTCTGAATGATCATTGTATAAAGCAAGCTGCCCGAAAGCGTATAACCCATCGATATGAAGATCATCGGCATCAAGGTCAGCACGGAAAGCTGTGCGCCGTAGCTCATAAGAATGGCGATAGCGACCGGGACCGTGCGACCGATGAAAGGCGGCTTGAAAAGCTCCTTCCAGCTCGACTTCACAACTGTCTTTTCACTTTCGTCAGTCTTCGTCAGATATTCTGTGACCACCAAGTTCTTTGGGCGCAGCTTACCGGATGCGAGAATTGAAAGAACCTTGTTCGCCTCGTCCGTTTTTCCCTGTGATGCAAGGAAACGTGGCGTTTCCGGCACATACATGCGGAAAAAGACAACCAGCAATGCCGGGATCGCCAACACACCAAACAACCAACGCCAGTTATTTTCACCCGGGAAAATTGTGAAGACCAGCAAACCGAATGCCGGTGCAAGGAAGTTACCGAAGCCACCCGCCCCAACATTCACGAGACCGGCTGCGGTTCCACGGAATTTCGGTGAACAGAACTCTGCAAGCATGGTCACAGCGGTTGAAATTTCACCGCCAACGCCGAAACCAACAATTGCACGCGCAAAACACAACCAGCCGAAACTTGGCGCAAGAGCGCAGAGCGCGGAACCGATCGTGAAAAGAAGAAGATTGAAGGTGAGCATAACACGGCGACCGTAGCGGTCACCAAGAATACCGGAAAGAAGCCGACCGATCGCCGCACTGGCGAATGTGATCGTATTCAGGAAGCCAATATCCGTTCCTGTGAGGCCCCATTGTTCGCGCAAGATCGGGCCAACCAGACCAATCGTGTTCTGCTCGAATGAATCAAACAGACAACCAATCAGCACAAGCACCAATATCTGCTTGTGCGCATTGGTAACGCCGATACTCCCCAGCGCCTGTTCCATTTGCTTATTTTTTGCCGACGAATTGTCGGCTCGCATCATTTGTTCCCCTGCCATAGCGGTATAACCCCTTTTTTTATTACCGGCATGAAATTATTTTTTCACCATCTAGCCAGAGAAAATTGATTTTGACAAGAGAAATTTTATTGTTTATTTTCAATAGCTTAACTTGCATAATTTTTAAGCAAAAAAGATGCACACTTCACGAAAAGGTGCTAAAACTTAATGCAACCTGAAAATAGGATTTCATAATACGCCCATGAACCCAGCAGAAAGATCCTTTCTTGCGCGCGTCAGAGACGTGCTGGACGACCTCCCCCCTGCTGAAAAACGGCTTGGTGAATTTATCTGCGATTTCCCGGGCGAGCTTGCGAGTTATTCCGCTTCCGAGCTTGCTACGCTCGCTCATGTGTCCAATGCGACGGTTACCCGTTTTGTGCGCAGACTCGGCTACGAATCCTATGAAGAATCACGCCGCCATGCCCGCGAAGAAAAACAAACAGGCTCCAGACTGTTTCTTTCGAGCGTGACTGCGAATGCAGCGGGCCAGTCCTTGGGTTCTCACATCACTCAGGGGATCGCCAATCTCGAAACAACATTTCTTGCCATTCGCGAGACACAGATCGACGCCGTGGTCGAGGCTATGCTGACAGCCCGAAAGACTTGGGTGATCGGATTTCGCAGTAGCCATCCGTTTGCCGCTTATCTGCAATGGCAAATGATGCAGGTCTTAGACAACATCGCAGCTGTACCCGGTCCAGGTCAGACCATGGGTGAATATATGGCAAGTATAAAACCCGACGATTTGGTGATTGTCTTTGGTCTGCGCCGCCGCATCGCCAAAATGGATGATATTCTGTCAACGATCGAGAAACGTGGTGCCAAGCTGCTTTATATTACAGATGAAGGTGCACCGTTCCGAGCATCCGCAAAATGGCATTTCCAATGTCAGACTTTGGCACCCGGACCCATATTCAACCACGTTTCTGTTATGGCACTTTGCCACCTACTGACCACGAGAGCGATTGAGAAAGCTGGTGCTAACGGTCGCAAACGGCTCAGAGAGATCGAAACCTTTGGTGATTTTCTTGAGGAACTTTAGCAGGGATATTCACCGCGAAATTGCCCATCCTCAAATAAAATGTCCGCCAAAATTGCTTATATGCAAATATACAACTTTCGTATGATGGAATACAATTTAAAGTAGACATTTACACCTATGTCGCAGATAACCCCCGCATTGAATCGGGGGGATCAAATTGCGTACACTTAATTTGTTTATTATCGGCTTTGGCTTTAGTGCACTTGTCGTCACCTGCATTTACGCTATCGGTGGCGGACTGAGTTAAATGGCAATCTCAAAGTAGGCTTTCGCCTAAAAAGCTTGCTGAGGCTTCACGCACGGCACCAATCATAAAATCGCTGATCACACGTATGCGCGGCGCGGCCATCACGTCGACATGGCAATTCATCCAGTATTCGCGCTCAAGATGCAGCTCTCTGGGCAACACAGGTGCAAGGTCTGCATATTGGCTCGCGATAAAATATGGCAAAACGCAAAGACCATAACCTGTCAGCGTTGCGGTCAGTTGTGCGTGAATGCTTGAGCTCTGATAATTGCATCGCTGTCCGGGCAAAATCTCGCGCATGTAATCAAGGCCGGGCGTAAAGACCATATCGTCAATGTAACCGATGAACGGATGCCCGGTCAGATCTTCACGCGTTCTGATTGGCGGATGACAGTTCAGATAATCTCGATGCCCATAGATAAACAGCCTGTAAGGCGTAATCCGCTCGCTGTGATAAGGCCCTGTGCGCGGCATATGTAAAGTAATCGATAGCTCTGCTTCACGTCGTGACAGTGACATAATCTGCTGGATCGTCACAACTTCTACGGACAGACTTGGGTAGGATTGCGCAAGCACTGGCAACCGATCCGCCAAAAAGAAATTCCCGAAGCCTTCAAGTGTGGACAATCGCACGACACCCGATAGTGCCGAAAAACTGCCCGTAGCTTCGGTCTGAAACTTCATTGCCTCACGCTCCATGACCTCAGCAGGCTGAACAAAACGTTCGCCCATCGGCGTCAACAGATAACCACGCGGGTTTCGCTCAAAAAGCTTGGTCGCCAACGCTTGCTCTAGCCGATCAATCCGACGCAAAACCGTGACGTGACTTGTGCGCAATTGCCGGGCGGCAGCCGAAAGCTGGCCGGTGCGTGCGACGGCAAGAAAATATTGCAGATCATCCCATGCAAACTGACGCACCAAGTCCTCCCTTTCAGCATCTGTACAATTTCGGACAGATGCTGTTCAAAAATTGTTATTCTTGTACGCATTTGTCAATGCTACCGTTCCGACAAATAGCCCGACGGAAGGAACCGTTCTGGCTGAAGCAGAAGGATGCGCAACCTTGAGGAGGGTTGTTATTCCACTCTGAGGAGACTGCTTTACAGGAGGATTTCGCCTCCCTTTTAGGGGCGAACAGGGAGTTTTTGGGAGGAGCACTGAATGAAACTTTTTGCACTGGCGACGGCTGCACTTTTCGCTGCAACCGCGATTTCATCCGCAGCAGAAATATCAGACGGCAAAGTCAAAATCGGCATTCTGAACGACCAGTCGGGCGTTTATGCTGATTTCGGCGGCAAGTGGTCTTATGAAGCTGCAAAAATGGCTGCCGAGGATTTTGGAGGCACGGTACTGGATGCACCGATTGAAATCATCACAGCCGACCACCAGAACAAGCCAGACGTTGCCGCCAATATCGCGCGCCAGTGGTATGATACCGAACAGGTTGACGCCATTATGGAGCTAACCAGCTCGTCAGTCGGTCTCGCTGTTCAGGCACTTTCCAAAGACAAGAAAAAAATCACCATCAATACCGGTGCCGCAACATCGGAACTCACCGGCAAGCAGTGCTCGCCTTATGGTTTTCACTGGGCTTATGACACCCACGCGCTTGCAGTTGGCACCGGCGGCTCGCTTGTCGAACAGGGCGGTGATACATGGTATTTCCTGACTGCCGATTATGCATTTGGCTATTCGCTGGAAGACCAGACTTCAAAATTCGTTACGTCAAAAGGCGGTAAAGTTCTTGGCTCTGTTCGCCATCCCTTAAGCACGACAGATTATTCGTCGTTCCTTTTGCAGGCACAGGCTTCAGGTGCCAAGGTTGTCGGCCTTGCCAATGCTGGTCTTGATACATCCAACGCGATCAAACAGGCCGCAGAATTTGGCATCGTTGCCGGCGGACAGCGCCTTGCAGCACTGCTCTTCACTATTGCCGAAGTCCACGGCCTCGGCCTTGATGCGGCGCAGGGCCTGACGCTCACCGAAGGCTTCTACTGGGACCGCGATGATGAATCGCGCGAGTTCAGCAAGCGCTTCTTCGACCGTACTGGGCGTATGCCGAACATGATTCAGGCAGGCACTTATTCCGCCGTGCTGCAATATTTGAAAGCAATCAAGGAAGCAGGCACCGACGAGACCGAAGCCGTCTCCAAGAAGCTGCATGAAATGCCAGTTAACGACGTATTCGCCCGCAACGGCAAGGTCGGACCAAATGGCCGTATGATCTATGACATGTATCTGATGGAAGTGAAAAAGCCTGACGAAAGCAAGACTCCATGGGACTACTATAAGGTGCTGGCAACGATCCCCGGTGATCAGGCTTATTTGAAGCCTGAAGAAAGCGGCTGTACTCTGGTCACGCAGTAAGAGGCTGATGGCATGAACACAGCAACTCAAAATACTCCGGCTCTGCGAGAAGCAGAGCCGGCGAGGATTGTTCTTTCTGCACGTGGGCTGGGCAAGTCGTTTGGCGGCTTTCATGCGGTGAAGAATGTCGATCTTGATGTAGAGCACGCCCGTGTTCATGCGCTGATCGGCCCGAATGGTGCAGGCAAGACGACCGTCTTTAATCTGCTGACCAAGTTTCTCCAGCCGACAAGTGGCGAGATCACTCTGCTTGGCGACAACATCACAAAGACCGATCCTGCTAAAGTTGCGCGCATGGGGCTGGTGCGTTCATTTCAAATTTCTGCGACATTCCCGCATTTGACAGTGTTGGAGAATGTGAAAGTCGCGCTGCAACGCCCAAGCGGTCTGGCAACGCAGTTCTGGCGATCCTTGTCGGCGCTGGATCAGCTCGACGCAAAGGCAATTGATCTGCTGGAGCGCGTGGGTCTGGCCGATGCACGTCATGCGCTGGCTGCGGACCTGTCCTATGGCCGCAAACGTGCGCTCGAAATCGCCACCACATTGGCACTCGATCCCAAAGTGCTGCTGCTCGATGAGCCAATGGCCGGCATGGGGCACGAAGACGTGCACACCATTGCCGCCCTCATTACCGATGTGGCGAAAGATCGCGCGGTGCTGATGGTCGAACATAATCTCAAAGTGGTGGCCGACATCGCCCACCACGTCACGGTGCTGCAACGCGGCGAGATTCTCGCTTCGGGCGATTATGCCACCGTTTCTCAAGACGAGCGCGTACGCACTGCTTATATGGGAACCGAACATGAATAAAGGCCAACCCCTGCTTTCCGTGCGCGGGCTCAATGCCTGGTATGGCGAAAGTCATGCGCTGCACGGCGTAGATCTCGATATCTGGCCCGGTGAAACCATCACGCTTCTGGGCCGCAATGGGGTGGGCAAAACCACCACACTGCGCACGATCATGGGTATTATCCGCAAGCGCAGCGGAACCATCACGCTTGATGGCAAAGACATTCTGCGCGTACCGCTGCATCGCATTGCCCGCACGGGCCTTGGTTTTGTGCCGGAAGAACGCGGGATATTTGCAACGCTCAATGTGCATGAAAACCTGCTGCTGCCCCCTGTTGTTGGCAAAGGCGGAGCCATGTCGCTTGATGAGATTTATGAGCTTTTCCCCAATCTCTATGAGCGCCGTAACAGCCCGGGAACCAAGCTTTCGGGTGGCGAACAACAGATGCTGGCGATTGCCCGTATCCTGCGCACCGGTGTCAAGGTTCTGCTGCTGGATGAGCCAACCGAAGGACTTGCGCCGGTCATCATCCAGCGCATCGGCGATGTGCTGGTGGAGCTTAAAAAGCGCGGCATGACCGTGTTGCTCGTCGAGCAAAACTTCCGCTTTGCGGCAAAAGTCGCTGATCGTTTTTATCTGATGGATCATGGCGTGGTGACGGAAAACTTCCCAACCGCCGAGCTGCCCGCTCGCATGGCATCGCTCACGCAAGCGTTAGGAGTTTGAGACGATGACGATGATCTTCGGAATTCCCGTTCAGGCGCTTCTCGGACAATTGCTGGTTGGCCTGATCAATGGCTCTTTCTACGCCATGCTCAGCCTTGGCCTTGCGATTATTTTTGGTCTGTTGCGCATCATCAATTTTGCGCATGGCGCGCAATATATGCTCGGCGCATTTGTCGGCTATCTGCTGTTGAGCGGCCTTGGCATTGGCTATTGGCCAGCGCTTATTCTGGCTCCACTGATTGTGGGTCTGGGCGGCGCCATCATCGAACGCGTTGCCCTTTCAAGGCTCTATAATCTTGATCCGCTTTATGGCCTGTTATTTACCTTTGGCCTTGCACTTGTGATCGAAGGCACCTTCCGCTATTATTATGGTGCTGCCGGTCAGCCTTATGCCGTGCCACCATCACTTGCAGGCGGCAATAATCTTGGCTTCATGTTCCTACCCAACTATCGCGCATGGGTGGTGGTGGCGTCGCTCATCATCTGTATCGGCACATGGCTTCTCATTGAGAAAACCAAGCTCGGCGCTTACCTGCGCGCTGCCACCGAAAACCCAACACTGGTTAAAGCCTTCGGCATCAATGTGCCGCTGCTTCTCACCTTCACCTATGCTTTGGGTTCAGCACTTGCTGGCTTTGCCGGAATTCTGGCAGCACCGATCTATCAGGTCAGCCCGCTGATGGGGTCCAACATTATCATCGTGGTGTTTGCTGTGGTCGTGGTCGGCGGCATGGGTTCAATCCTTGGCGCGATCATCACCGGCTATGTACTAGGGCTAGCGGAAGGTCTGACCAAGGTGTTCTACCCCGAAGCTTCCAGCATCGTCATCTTCGTTATCATGGCTATCGTCCTTCTGGTGCGACCCGCCGGACTGTTCGGGAAGGAGGCTTGATATGGCTGATACTGTTCTTAAAGCAACGACGGCAAATCATCAGGCAAAAGCGCCGAACCTCAACAGCTTGTCTGCCATCATTCTGGCGATTGCCGTGGCTGGACTGATCGTAGCGCCCTTCATGGTCTACCCGATCTTCCTGATGAAGATGCTGTGCTTTGCGCTGTTTGCCTCCGCCTTCAATCTGCTGCTCGGCTATACCGGCATTTTGTCCTTTGGCCATGCAGCCTTCTTTGGAGGTGCCGCCTATGTGACAGCCCATGCCGTCAAAGTATGGGGTGTCACGCCAGAAATCGGCATCCTGCTTGGCGTGGTGGCTGCGGCCGTGCTCGGTCTTGTGATTGGCTATCTCGCAATCCGCCGTCAGGGCATCTATTCGACGATGATCACACTGGCGCTAGCGCAGATGTTCTTCTTCTTCTGTTTGCAAGCGGCGTTCACCCACGGCGAAGACGGTCTTCAGGGCGTGCCACGCGGCTATCTCTTTGGCTTAATCGATCTCAACCAACCGATGAATATGTATTATTTTGTGCTGGCAGTGTTTGTAATCGGCGTGTTTGCCATCTGGCGCATCATCAATTCGCCTTTCGGCATGATCCTCAAATCAGTCCGCGAAAACGAAAACCGCGCTGTCTCATTGGGCTATTCCGTCAATCACTACAAGCTCGCAGCCTTTGTCATGTCGGCAGCACTTGCAGGCCTTGCAGGCGGCATGAAAGCACTCGTGTTCCAGTTTGCAACACTCACCGATGTGGGCTGGCAGATGTCGGGCGAAGTGATCCTGATGACGCTGCTTGGCGGGATCGGGACGCTGATCGGCCCAATCGTCGGCGCAGCCTTCGTGGTCGCTCTTCAGAACTATCTCGCAACCTCTGACTTCCCCGTAACAATCGTCACTGGCGTCATCTTCATGGCATGCGTCCTACTCTTCCGAAAAGGTATCGTCGGTGAGTTCTATGCATCGCGGCTTGGAAAAAAATTGTTCGGATAACCGGCACTCCCGGAGCCGCATGTTCATCAGATAGCGGCTCCACCTTTTTACTGGATATGAAATCATGACCGACACCTACGATTACATCGTGGTTGGCGCGGGCACGGCTGGCTGCGCCCTTGCGAACCGCCTTTCTGCCGATCCAAATCGTTCCGTGCTGCTACTGGAAGCAGGCGGCAAAGACAATTACGCGTGGATTCATATCCCCGTCGGCTATCTTTATTGCATCGGCAATCCGCGCACCGACTGGTGTTTTACCACAGAAGCGGAAGCAGGCCTGAATGGGCGCTCTCTCGGCTATCCACGCGGCAAGGTGCTTGGTGGCTGCTCCTCCATCAATGGCATGATCTATATGCGCGGACAGGCACGCGATTATGATTTGTGGCGGCAGGCCGGTTGCGACGGCTGGGGCTGGGACGACGTGTTGCCCTTCTTCAAAAAATCCGAAGACAATTTTGCAGGTGCAGATGATCTGCATGGTGCAGGTGGCGAATGGCGCGTTGAAAATGCCCGCCTGCACTGGGATATTCTGGATGCTTTTCGTGATGCAGCGGTTGCGGCTGGCATCCCATCAACGGATGATTTCAATCGCGGTAACAATGAAGGTGTGTCCTATTTTAAGGTCAACCAGAAGCGCGGCATTCGCTGGAATACAGCAAAGGCTTTTCTGCGCCCAGCTCTTAATCGCAAAAACCTGCGCGTTGAAACGGGCGCCCATGTGCGCCGCATTGAGATTGAGGAGTTACGCGCCACTGGCGTTACCTTCGATCAGAACGGCACAACCCGCACCATAAAAGCAAAACGCGAAGTGATTCTCGCGGCGGGTGCAGTTGGCTCGCCACAAATCCTCGAGCTTTCGGGCATCGGACGCGGCGATATTCTCCAGCAGACAGACATTCCCGTTAAGCTCGAACGCAGACAGCTGGGCGAAAACCTGCAAGATCACCTGCAACTGCGCTGTGCTTATAAAGTCAGTGGCATTCCAACGCTGAATGAGAAAGCCAGCAAACTCACTGGCAAAGCCATGATCGGGCTGGAATATCTGCTGCGTCGCTCTGGCCCCATGTCGATGGCTCCTAGTCAACTCGGTGTCTTCACACGCTCAGACCCATCTTATGAAACCGCCAATCTGCAATATCACGTGCAGCCATTAAGCCTCGATAAATTTGGTGATGCAGTTCACCCCTTCCCAGCCTTTACAGCAAGCGTCTGCAATCTGCGGCCCGACAGTCGCGGCTCGATCCATATCAAATCACCAGATCACCGCACCCAACCGGCAATCAAGCCAAACTATCTTTCCGCAGAAAGCGACCGCCGAGTAGCCGCCGATGCGATCCGCCTCACCCGCCATATCGTGGCACAGGTACCTTTGCAAAAATATCGTCCGGAAGAATTCAAGCCCGGACCAAGCTATGAAACGCAGGAACAGCTGGAAAAAGCGGCGGGCGATATCGGCACAACGATTTTCCATCCGGTCGGCACGTGTCGTATGGGGGCAGATGCAGATGCGATTGTCGATCCGCGCCTGCGTGTAAACGGTATTCAGGGACTACGCGTAGCCGATGCCTCGGTCATGCCGGGAATCACGTCAGGTAATACGAATTCACCCACTTTGATGATCGCCGAGAAGGCCGCGCAGATGATTATTTCGGATAATTACTAAAGCATTTCCAGCAAAAGTGGGAACCGGTTTTGCGTTCGGAAATGCTGAAGAAATATCTATAGAGCGGTTCCAACGATGGCATATTTACGGAACCGATCTAGAACGAGATTCCTCACACCCGCACAAACTGAAAAGACAATCCGCTCACGCGACTGTGAACGCAATTTCACAATCGCTGAATCTCGTGAAGCTGAAATAATTTTTCTTGTTTCTTGTCTAATAAACGGGAATTATCGGCATCAAGGTGGGCAGGGGGAGAAAGATCATCTAATTTGATCGCTTTCCGGGACCGGCTCTCCAAAAAACTTTAGACAAGGAAAATAAGAATGTCGTCAGTCCTTTCCCGCTATTCGCTGACCCGCCGCGCTGGTCTGAAAGCCGCTCTTTTCACTGTTGCAGCCCTCACCGTTGGCTTTGCAGCTGCACCTAGCCACGCAGAAGATAAGACCATCAAGGTCGGCATCATGGGCGGCGAAGACGAAGACGTCTGGAAAGTCGTTGCTGAAGAAGGCAAGAAGCACGGCCTCATCATCGAGCGCGTAACCTTCAACGATTACAACCAGCCAAATGAAGCGCTTGAGCGCAAGGAAATCGACGCGAACGCTTTCCAGCATAAGCCGTACCTCGACGAACAGATCAAGCAGCATGGCTACAAGATCGACGTTGCCGGTTATACCGCAGTCTGGCCAATCGGCATTTACTCGCGCAAGATCAAGAGCCTTGATGAACTCAAGGAAGGTGCAGTCGTCGGCGTGCCAAACGATCCATCGAATGAAGGTCGTGCGCTCCGCGTTCTCGAAGCAAGCGGCCTTATCAAGCTGAAGCCTGAAGCAGGCATCCTTGCAACGCCAATCGACATTGTTGAAAATCCTAAGAAGATCGAAATCAAGGAACTCGACGCCGGTGTCGTCGGTCGCTCGATTGATGATCTCGATGTCGCCATCGTGAACAACGACTGGGCTGGCAAAGCGGGCCTCAAAAAGGAAGAAGCGATCGGCTGGGAATCCAAGGAAAACAACCCATACAACAACTTCATCGCGGTCCGTACCGAAGATGCAAACGCCGATTGGGTAAAGAACCTTGTTTCATCCTTCCAAAACGATACCGTGAAGGCTGAAATCGACCGCGTTTACAAGGGCACAGGCATTCCAGCCTGGAACTAATTGCTCTCTATGCCTGAAAGACCGCGCCGGAAAAGCATTTCCGGCGCGGCTTTTATTGACGTAAGCGAAAAAATTGCCCAAAAGCATCCGCGCGTGCTTATGAAAAGCCGCCTATGCCCTTTGGCGTCATTTTCCTTGAAGCCTTATCAAACTATTCATTCGCAGCCTCCCTGCTGCGAGATAAAAAATAGAAGAAACGACCGTGACCATTGAACAGCCACCTGCCGCATTAGCGCCCATCGTCGCCATGAAAGACGTGCGTCGAATGTTCGGTGAGACGCCGGCAATCAATGGCGTCTCTCTTTCCGTCGCACGCGGCGAAATTCTCGGTATTATCGGCCGCAGTGGCGCGGGCAAATCAACGCTTATCCGTTGCGTCAATGGCCTCGAGAAGCCCGACAGTGGTTCGATTCTGATTGAAGGTCGTGAGATTACCGGCCTTGGTGAAGACGCGCTGCGCCCTGTTCGCCGCCGCATCGGCATGGTGTTTCAGCACTTTAATCTGCTCTCCGCCAAAACTGTTGCGCAGAACGTTGCACTGCCGCTTAAAATTGCAGGCATGCCGAAAGCAAAACGCATCAAGCGCGTGGCCGAACTGCTGGATCTGGTCGGTCTCTCCGATAAAGCGAAGCAATATCCGGCACAGCTTTCCGGTGGCCAGAAGCAGCGCGTCGGCATTGCACGCGCACTTGCTGCTGAACCCGCCGTTCTGCTTTCTGACGAAGCCACTTCAGCGCTTGATCCTGAGACAACCCTGTCGATTCTGGCGCTGCTTAAAGACATCAATACCAAGCTCGGCTTGACCATCCTGCTCATTACCCATGAGATGGAAGTGATCCGCCGCATCGCCGACCGGGTGATTGTGCTGGATCACGGCGTCATTGCTGAAGAAGGTCCGGTCTGGAAAGTGTTTGCCAATCCGCAGTCGCCAATCACACAAAGCATGCTGCAAGTGCTGGAGCCGGAATTGCCTGCCGTGTGGCGCGAGCGTCTTGAGAAAACCGGCGATCATGCCATTCTCAAGGTCAAGCTTTCAGGTGCCGCTGCCAAAGGTGCATTCTTCAGCGAAGCAACGCTTGCAACAGGCATTCCGCTGCAACTGATTCATGGCGGCATGGATACCATTCAAGGCGAACCCGTTGGAACTATGTTCATTGGCTTACCCGCGCAGGACAAGGCCAAACTAGACGCCGCTATCGCCTATCTCAACACCCATGCAGACGCCACGGAGGTTCTCGGCTATGTCTCAGGCAATGCTTGATCTTCTCTGGCGCTCCTTCTGGGAGACCATGATCATGACCGGCTTTTCGAGCCTGATTTCGCTCGTCGTTGGTCTTCCGCTGGCACTCATCATGATTCTGACTGAACGTGGTGGCCTTGCACAAAATCTGACTATCAATGCCATCCTCGGCGCCATCATCAATGGCTTTCGTTCAGTGCCTTTCATCATTTTGCTTGTGGCACTCATTCCGGTGACGCGTTTTGTTGTCGGCACATCAATCGGTACATGGGCATCCATCGTGCCACTATCGATTGCCGCTATTCCTTATTATGCGCGTATAGCAGAAGTCTCACTGCGCGAAGTGGATAACGGTCTCGTTGAAGCTGCCCGCTCGATGGGTGCTAACCGCTGGACAATCGTGCGTGAAGTGCTGGTGCCAGAAGCCCTACCCGGCATTATCGCTGGCTTCACCGTGACAATCATCACGCTTATTGGCGCATCTGCCATGGCTGGTGCCATTGGTGCGGGGGGCTTAGGCGATCTGGCCATTCGTTACGGTTATCAGCGCTTTGAAACGCAGATCATGATTGCTGTTGTGATTATTCTTATCATCATGGTGTGCGGCATTCAGTTGATCGGCGATTATCTCGTCAATCGTCTCGACAAGCGCAACCTGCGTTCACGCAGCTAAATATTGACTGACAGGAGGGTGTTTACCGCACCCTCTTTCGAAAACCGACTTCCAACGTATTGCCATCTGGATCAAAGACAAGAGCTGCGTAATAGCCCATCTCTTCCGGCCCCTGATAGGCCGGTGGCCCGCTCTCCTTGCCGCCACCTTTAAGAGCGGCTTGATGAAAAGCCTCTACATCGTCGCGACTACTCGCATTGAACATAAGATGCAGATGATTGCCCGGCTTGCCATCAGGCTCGTCAGCGCCCGCTTTCGGCGCTTTGTGTATCCAAAGAAACGGCACTGGTGCCCTCTCCCCTCCACTGACGAAGAAGCCGCTGTCCGAATGGGCAATAATGGTGAGGCCGAGCTTAGGCATGCAGCTTTCATAAAATGATAAGCTGCGGCGAAGGTCTTTGCTTTGAAAACCGATGTGATCGAAGAGCGACATAAAGACTATTATATGCCAGCATTACATAAAGAAAAGTGGCGCTCACAACTTTGGAGAACGCCACCGTTATTCTTGCGGGAAAGATAATGATTAACCGCGCGTGCGGGCCAGACCGGCCTTGGCAGGCTGATAGCTTGCATCAAGCTGAATAGCGCGCGTGTAAGAATTGGCAGCTTTTGCCTTATCGCCGCGTTGTTCATAAACCAGCGCCTGATTGGCCCAGCTTTCAGCGATGTTTCCATCAAGCGTAATTGCCGTATTGAAATCATCGAAGGCGTTGTCGTAATCGCTCAACGCCACATAAGAAATGCCGCGGCCATTGTAAGGTTCAGGCGCAGTCGAATTGAGTGAAATCGCTTTCGAGAAATCTTCAATCGCCTGCTTATGCTGACCCTTGGCCTGATAAATCAAACCACGATTGTGATAGGCGCGGCCATCGGTCGTCTGCAAAGCGATTGCCTGATTGAAATCACTCAATGCCTGATCAAGACGTCCGGCCTGACGGTAAACATTGCCACGACCGACATAGGCTGCATCATATTGCGGGTTAATCTGGATCGCACGGCTATAGTCCTGCGCGGCCTTACCGTTGTCATTCATGTAACGGTAGATCAGGGCGCGGTTGGCATAGGCCTGATAGAAATTCGGATTAAGGGCTATCGCCTGATCAAAATCGCGCAGCGCTTCCTTATAGCGTCGTGCCTTGCCGTAAGCAGAGCCTCGAACGTTGTAAGCCTCAGGATCGCGCGGATTGCTCTGGATAACGCTTGTCAGCGAGCCAATGTTCTCATTCGACCCTTGAGCACGATCAACCGTGCTCAACGCGGTTTGCGTCGAAGAGCTCTGACAGCCGACGAGACCAAGAGCCAAGACGGCTGTTGCAGCCAATAGGCTGTTACGGGCAACAAATTTGCCGGACGAGTGCATCACCTTAAAGCGCGTTGGCAACGGCAGCGTTCCTTTCTGCGTGAGCGCAGCACGGGAGCGTACCCAAGCTTGCGTCAACTTTGTCCCCGACTGTTATAACAGCCATGATGTTTTCATTGTATAGCACAGATGAAGATAGCAGGAAAAACCGCCGATCAACTCAACTGGCCAAAACTATGTTTCTCTGACGTATCAAGCTCAACGCCACAATAAAGGTCAGTATATGGCAGCGCACTGACACTTCAAATCGGCATGTCTTATCTCGTGAAGCGCCTTCAAAGTGCGCCACAAACCTTCAGACATGCAAAAACCGGCGCAAGCCATAAGCTGCACCGGCAAGCAAAAGGCGCCACACAGGCAGCGCCAATTTCAGGTCACTTAGCGAGCTGCGGGACGACCGCCGCCGATAAGGCCTTCACGCTGAGCGCGCTTACGAGCCAGCTTACGCGAACGACGAACGGCTTCTGCCTTTTCGCGAGCGCGCTTTTCAGATGGCTTTTCATAATGGCCACGCATCTTCATTTCGCGGAAGATACCTTCGCGCTGCATCTTTTTCTTAAGAGCGCGGAGAGCCTGATCAACATTGTTATCGCGGACGAGTACCTGCACGTGTAATCCCGTATCGGTTAGAATTTCGATTTAGCCTGAGGCATTAAGGGCGTCTCTTAACGATGTTCAGCTGATAGAGTCAACTGTCTATACGCCCAAAGGCTCCCAAGCTTCGCAACTTAAACGTTGCAAATTGGGGCTGGCATTACCAGATAGCCCGGCTTTTGTCCACCTTAAGATGGCACTTTGCCCAGTCTTGGGCACAAATAATGACTTCACGACAAATTATAGTGACTAAATCGCGCCCTATAGGCTAGAGAGCCTCCACTTTCCGCACAATTCAGCCTCATTGCTCAATCATAGCAAAAAAACGGCTAATACACCGCCTTATCCCCATTCGTTGATTCCTTCTGTCGAGATTTATGTCTTTTCGCAAACGACTCGTTATTCAATTCACAGGCTATGAAGGCCTACATCCCAAAGCCGTCCGCGTGCGCCATGCGCTTGCGTTGAAGGATTTCGACCGTTTGTGGCGTGCGAAGACCAAATTGCCGCCGATGAAAGACGAGCCGGATGACTGCGGCACGTTCACCGCAACGACTCAGGGCAATGGCTGGCAGACGGAAACAGAATTCTGCCAGTTCGGCACCGCAGACATCTTTGACGATTACGCCGCTCGTTCCACGCCTAGGCGTATGCTGACGGGCTTCCGCGCCTTCATGAACATTTTCTTCACAGGCACCCTGCTCCGCTATCTGATGACAAGCTGGCGCTTTGTGATGTTCTTCATGTGGCCATTTCTGTTGTCAATTGTGATTATCGCAATAGCAGCGCTTATCGCCTATGCCCCCATGCTGGCAGGTTTCCCCGTCTGGAACCTCATCTGGTCACTGCCGATCGCCGCTGTGGTTGCAACATTGCTGGTCCGTTGGCCGGGCGACCGATTCTTCATGTCTTATCTGCTCGATGATTGGTCGGCAGCCTATGACCGCATCTATGATCGCAACGATAAGCTGAAAGCGCGCCGCAGAGCCTTTGCAGAAGCGCTGAAAAAGAAAATAGAAGAAAGCAATGCGGACGAAGTGATTATCGTCGGCCACAGCCTCGGCACAGTTCCCGCCGTTGAAGCGCTTGCAGACCTTCAACGCGAACGCCCTGACCTTTTGCGCAAGCAGCCTGTATCGATGCTAGCTATTGGTTCCTGCCTGCTGATGATCGCACTGCACCCAAAAGCAAAAGCCTTGCGCGAAGACGTTCGCGTTGTGATGGAAGAAAGCCCGGTTCTCTGGTCAGAATTTCAGGTTCTCACCGACATTATCCATTTTTATGGTTCTGATCCTGCGAAGGCGCTCAAAATCAACACGCAAAACCCGCCGCTTATCCACCGTATCCGCTTTAAGAATGTGCATAGCGAGAATCGCTACAAACGTTCAAAGGGGAATTTCTTCCTGATGCATCTGCTTTACATGCGCGGTGCAGAGAAGAAGAATTTCTACGATTTCGGCATGTTTTTGCACGGTCCGTTCTTCTTCCGCGATCTGATGACAGCGCATAAAGACAAAGCCGCCCCTCTCGATGAAGAAGGACGGCTCTTAGTTTCGTAATCAGAGGTGCTATTAGCCGCGTGGCGGCTCGACAACTGAGATGGTGATCCATGTCGCGGTTAGCGCTGGCTTCACCAAGTTTTCGACTTCCAGCGTCACTTCGTAGTGATTGACCACACGGCCTGATGGACGAATATCCGCACTCGACAGCTTAAACCGCGCACGCACGCGTGCGCCAGTCTTTACCGGCGACATGAAGCGCACTTTGTCAAAGCCATAATTGATGCCCATCGTTGCACCCTGCAACATCGGCAATGCCTCGAAAGCCAATGTCGAGAGCAGTGACAGCGTCAGAAAGCCGTGTGCAATCGTGCCGCCGAAAGGCGTTTCCTTGGCTGCGCGCTCAGGATCAACATGGATGAACTGGTGGTCATCCGTTGCATCGGCAAACTGATCGATCATCGACTGTGTGACTTCACGCCACTCAGAGCATCCAACTTCCGTACCGACTGCTTCGCGCAACTGGTCGAGCGTAATTGCGTCTTTCATTCCATGAAACTTTCTGCTGAACTGATACTCTGTTGTTGTCTATTAATAACGCAACAGCAAGACGGTTAATCAGGCAGTAACCAGTATTTCACGGGCAATATCATCCCAATGCGCAAAAACCCGTTCCGCACCCTTGGATGATAAGCGTTCAGCATGACCCTCATATGTATGTCCGCCGCCAGTATAGCCAAAAGCGGTCATGCCAGCCGCAATCGCACCCTCAACGCCAAAAGGCGAATCTTCGATCACCACGCAGCGCGCAGGATCGACACCCATCTTATCGGCAGCAAAGAGGAACAAATCTGGCGCAGGCTTGCCGCGCTTGACCATGCTGGATGAATAAACCGCATCACCAAAATATTGGCTGATTCCAGTCTTCTCGAGACTGAACGCAATACGCTCTGGCTGCGATGACGACGCCACACAACGCTTGTTGGGCAACACCTTCAGGAAATCTGCAATACCAGTTGCTGGCTGCAAATGCTCTGCAAACAAGACTTTTGTTTCAGGCCAAAACTGGCTTAGAGCCTCGTCTGGCAGATGATGGCCAGTCAGGTCGGCTATCATCGCCAGAATATCTGCCTGCTTCATGCCGATGCCTTTGGCAACAGTCCCTTCCGGCAGCATCATGCCGTAATTGGCATAAACCTGCTCAAAAGCGCGGCAGGAAAGCGGTTCGCTATCGACGAGAACACCGTCGCAATCGAAGATAACAAGGTCGAAGGGGGATGCGTTGCTCATGAGAACTCCGGTAGAATGCGTATTTTGTCGCGACAATTTAAGATGCGCACTTTTCAGTGTTGATATAGAGACTGTTCGTCAATTGCGCATCAATAACTATAGAAGCATGAAAAAATTATCGCGGAGACTCTCATGACAACGAATGTGGCACTGGTTGGACTGGCGCGGGACTTACAAATGCGCGCTCAAACAGGCAAACCAATCCGCATCGGTCTTATCGGCGCTGGCGAAATGGGAACAGACATCGTCACACAAGTGGCGCGTATGCCCGGCATTGAAGTCGGCGCTCTTTCCGCCCGTCGTCTGCCAAACACATTCAAAGCTGTTCGCACCGCCTATGGCGACGATGACAATGCGCACGAAGCTAACACCGAAAGCGCCATGACGAGCGCTATCGAAAGCGGAAAGATCGCAGTCACCAATGATAATGATCTAATCCTCTCCAATCCGCTGATCGACGTCATTATCGATGCCACCGGCGTTCCGGAAGTGGGTGCAGAAACCGGTATCAAGGCTATCGAGCATGGCAAGCATCTTGTGATGATGAATGTCGAGGCCGATGTCACCATCGGGCCTTACCTCAAGGCACAGGCCGACAAGCAAGGCGTCATCTATTCGCTGGGTGCAGGCGACGAGCCTTCCTCCTGCATGGAGCTGATCGAGTTTGTCTCAGCGCTTGGCTACGAAGTGGTTTCGGCTGGAAAGGGCAAAAATAACCCGCTTAATTTCGATGCCATCCCTGATGACTATCAGGCAGAAGCCGACCGCCGGAACATGAATGTCCGTCTGCTGGTCGAATTCATCGATGGCTCTAAAACCATGGTCGAAATGGCCGCGATTGCTAATGCGACTGGACTTGTTCCAGACATTGCCGGCATGCACGGCCCTCGCGCAAGCGTCGATCAGTTGAGCAGCACACTCATCCCGCAAGCCGATGGCGGCGTTCTGAGTAAAAGCGGTGTGGTTGATTATTCCATCGGCAAAGGCGTCTCGCCCGGCGTGTTCGTTGTGGCCAAAATGGACCACCCTCGCCTAAATGAGCGACTGGAAGATCTGAAGATCGGCAAAGGTCCCTATTTTACCTTCCACCGTCCTTACCACCTCACTTCGCTGGAAGTGCCGCTCACGGTTGCCCGCGCCGTTCTGCACGGCAAAGCCGATATGGTGCCGCTGCCAAAGCCAGTTGCAGAAGTCTGCGCTGTCGCCAAGAAAGATATGCAGCCCGGCGAAAAACTCGATGCAATTGGACAATATTGCTATCGTTCTTGGATCATGACGACACCAGAAGCACGCACCGCCCAGGCTATTCCTTGCGGCTTGCTGCAAAACGGCACCGTCACTGCACCAATCAAAAAGGGTGAACTCATCACCTATGCCAACGCAGCACCACAGCCCGGCTCAAAGATTGCTGAGCTGCGTGCGTTGCAGGACAAGATGATCTACGGCTGATCGAAATTTACCAGCGCAAATAAAAACGGCGGCTTCGAGCCGCCGTTTTTGTTTCTTGCCAGAACGTCCCGGCCTTATGAGATTCGGGGAAATGGCGTGCCGAAAATGGTGGGGTTCGAGAACCGGAGCGGAGTGTACTTAAGGTACATGAGCACCGGAAGCGTAGAACCACGCCATTTGCAGGCCGCCAGAACCCGAATCTCAAAGGCCTAGTGGTCGAGAGCCTTAACGATATTTTCAACCATCTTCTTCGCGTCGGCAAAGAGCATCATGGTGTTGTCACGGAAGAACAGCTCGTTTTCCACGCCAGCATAGCCTGAACCCATGCCGCGCTTGATGAAGAGTACCGTACCCGCCTTGTCGACATCCAGAATCGGCATACCAAAGATCGGCGATTGTGGGTCGGTCTTCGCTGCCGGATTGGTCACGTCATTCGCGCCAATCACAAAGGCAACATCAGCCGTCGCAAATTCCGAATTGATGTCTTCAAGCTCGAACACTTCATCATAAGGCACGTTGGCTTCGGCCAAGAGCACGTTCATATGGCCCGGCATACGACCGGCAACAGGGTGGATTGCATATTTCACTTCCACGCCTTCGGCTTTCAACTTGTCGGCCATTTCACGCAGCGCGTGCTGTGCCTGTGCCACCGCCATACCGTAACCCGGCACGATGATGACCTTCGATGCATTCTTCATAATGAAGGCCGCATCGTCCGCCGAACCCTGCTTAACCGGGCGCTGTTCGACTTCGCCGCTAGCGGCGGCAGAAGTGTCACCGCCGAAGCCACCGAGAATAACCGAGATGAACGAGCGGTTCATGCCCTTACACATGATATAGGACAGGATCGCACCGGACGAGCCAACCAGCGCACCGGTAATAATCAGCGCCAAATTGCCAAGCGTGAAGCCAATGCCTGCTGCAGCCCAACCCGAATAGGAGTTAAGCATCGACACGACAACCGGCATATCCGCGCCGCCAATCGGGATAATGATCAGCACACCAAACACCAGCGCCAGAATGACAATAAGCCAGAACACGAAATGGCTTTCGGTGTTGGTTAGAACGGCAATCAGAATCACGATTGCAGCAGCAAGTCCCGCATTGATAACATGGCGTCCCGGCAGCATGATTGGTCTGCCCGACATGCGGCCATCAAGCTTCAAAAATGCGATAATCGAACCAGTGAAGGTGATTGCACCAATGGCTACACCGATCGACATTTCAATCAGCGCCTGACCGTGGATCTGACCCACTTCGCCAATACCGAAAGAATGTGGTGAGTAAATCGCGGCAGCGGCAACAAGAACCGCAGCAAGACCGATCAGCGAGTGAAACGCTGCCACAAGCTGCGGCATTGCCGTCATGGCAATGCGGCGTGCGATAACTGCACCAATACCGCCACCAATGGCGATACCAAGAATGATCAGCACCAAACCACCGAAGCTTGGACGTGCCAGCAACAGTGTGGTGATGATAGCGATACCCATGCCAACCATACCATAGGTGTTACCCTGACGGCTGGTGGTTGGGTGAGAAAGGCCGCGTAGTGCCATGATGAACAGGACGCCGGAGACCAGGTAGAGGAAGGCTGCGAGATTGACACTCATGATGGCTCAGCCCTCACTTTTCTTTTTTCTTGTACATGGCAAGCATGCGCTGGGTGACGAGGAAGCCGCCGAAAATATTCACACTTGCTAGGATAAGCGCGATGAAGCCGAAGCCCGTAGCCCAACCAGAAAGCGAAAGGCCAACCGCGAGAAGTGCGCCAACCACGATCACCGATGAAATGGCGTTGGTAACGGCCATCAGCGGCGTATGCAGTGCAGGGGTCACCTGCCAGACAACGTAATAGCCGACGAAAATCGACAGAACGAAAATCGCAAGGCGGAAGACAAACGGATCAACCACACCACCACTTGCACTATGCACAGCAAGCGCTGCGGCATCGCCATAACCGCCTGCATTTTCTGCCGCCTGCCTGACGGCATCTGCCGCCTGATTGAGGCTCTCAAGAGCTTTTTCGAGTGCTGTATCGGACATTATGCCTCTCCTCCGTCAGCGGAAGTTTTTGCAGGCTTAGCGGGAGTTTTACGGACCGCCTTACGAACGGGCTCTTCAGCCTCACCTTCGATAACAGCTGCTTTTGCCTTTGGCGCCGCTTTTGGCTTTGCTGCCTTTTCAACTGCCGCCACCGGTGCAGTTTCCACTTCAGCCTTGGCAAAAGCGGGATGCACGACTTTACCCGCGTGAGTTAGAAGAGTTGCCTTTACCAGCTCTTCTTCTGGGTCAAATCGGAAAAGCTTGGCTTCTTTATCGACCAGCGTTTCGAGGAATGCATAAAGGTTGCGCGCATAAAGCTGCGAAGCTGTCGCTGCAATACGTCCTGGCACATTGAGATGCCCGACGATCTTCACACCATTCACCTCCGCAACCTCACCGGCCACAGCGCCTTCAACATTGCCGCCGCGTTCAACGGCCAGATCAATCAGCACCGAACCCGGACGCATGGCCGCAACCATTTCCTTCGTCACAAGACGCGGAGCCGGACGACCCGGAATAAGCGCCGTGGTGATGACAATATCCTGCTTGGCAATATGGTCAGCAACGAGTGCCGCCTGTTTCGCCTGATATTCCTTCGACATTTCCTTGGCGTAGCCACCGGAAGTTTCAGCCGCCTTGAACTCTTCATCCTCGACTGCAATGAACTTTGCGCCAAGTGACGCCACTTGTTCTTTTGCAGCAGGGCGAACGTCGGTCGCAGTCACAACGGCTCCCAAACGGCGTGCGGTCGCAATCGCCTGAAGACCCGCAACGCCTGCCCCCATGACAAACACACGTGCGGCAGGAACAGTGCCCGCCGCCGTCATCATCATTGGCATCGCGCGATCATAGGTTTCTGACGCATCAATCACTGCCTGATAACCCGCCAGATTGGCCTGCGATGAGAGAACATCCATCACCTGCGCGCGGGTAATGCGCGGCATGAATTCCATTGTGAAAGCGGAGATGCCAGCTTTGCCCAATGCCGCAACAGCATCTTCATGACCATAAGGATCAAGCATCGCGAAAAGCGCTGCCCCCGATCTATACCCTTTGAGTTCCGCATCGTTCGGACGGCGCACCTTCAGGATAACGTCTGCCGCTTTGGCATCCGCCGTAGTCCCTATGCGTGCACCAGCAGTGGCAAACTCGGTATCGATGATACGCGATTTTTCGCCTGCACCTTTTTCCACCACGACATCAAAACCAAGCGCGATGAATTTCTTCACCGTCTCGGCAGATGCCGCAACGCGGGTCTCAACGGGATCACTCTCTTTCGGAATGAATATAGTCTGGGCCAACTGGTTTCCCTTTCGTGGCTTGAGACGCACCGATCTAATTGGCATCGGACCGGCGCTACAAGTATTAATTTTTTCGCGTATCTTTTCCGAAAACCGCTTCACACTTTTCGGGATACGCTCTGATCCGACCTCGCAGCCGGGCAAAGTTCGAGCTTCCGGGAAGAAGCCCTCAAAATCTTGAAACAGACGACATGCATAAAGCCCCGGTAAAGCGCGTATTGCACCCATACCAAGGCATTCGATCAAATCATGCGGATGATTGCTGTTTTAAATCCCTAGAGCAGGAACCATGCAGCGGCGCAGATCAGAACAAACAGAACGGTCGCGGAGAAGAAACCTCCCGCAAAAAAACCGAACGCCATGGCAGCCAGAAGTGCGACAACCGCTACGGTGCCCCATTTAAACATGCCCATGAAACCAGCATAAGTTTTATCATGCTCGGTATAATCCATTGGCGCGCCAATTTCAGCTGGGGCCGTATTATGATGTTCTGCCATTTTTAGTTCCACCCATTGAGATATTTTGTCGAAGTCTAGACAGAATATCTACAATCTTCAATGCACTACATCACGGTCGAAGGCCATTTAAAGAAACGGCTTCCTCGGTGGCTGTCGTCATCCCTCGTTCCGCATCAAACGGCTCCGCGATCCAAATAGCTTCTATTTTTATAAATTGCTAGATTTAATTCTTTAAAGAAACTTTCAAAATGAATTTAATAATAAAAAGAAATTATCATAAATAAATTTGAGATGGATGCCTTATCAGACACCCAGCCCAGTATATTTAGCAGTTGGCATAATTGTTAGCGGCCCAACACCATTGGTAAGGCTGCTAAACATGGCGCGACGTTCATGCGGTTGCGATTTGAAAAATGGGAAACGCACGGCAACGGCGTCGCGAATATTGCGAATGGGCGCAGCACCTAACCCGACCCTGATACCATAGCCTTCGTGCTCGCGCGCTTCAGCCATAACGGTCGTACCAAAAATGCGCTTGTAAAACGCCATATGCTCGGGTTTCACCGATGCAAGGCATTGATCTGCTTCAAAATATTCAGAAGCCATCGCCGCGATGCGCAGCGTGACATAGGGGATTGCCGGATATTCGCTCAACAATTCCGGGTCTGCAGCAAAGCGTGTCGGATCGACAAAGCTCATACCGCTATTGAGCAACGGATCGAGAATATCGGGGAAAAGAGCATAACTCGTGCCGCGACGATGATCGGGCGTGATGTGATGAATACGCAGCGTGCTCACAAGCTGCCCATCGATGTGAATGCCAAACACGAAAGCGTGGCTATCGCGGTCAATATCATCGACAATTGATGGCACTGCCGCTTCATGCATTACATTCGCAGTTCGATAGGACCGATAGCGCAGACGTCCAATCTCTTCGAGATCTTCCGCATGAACAACGCGACGATATTCCACCCGATCCAGAAACTGCAATAGCTGCCGCGCGAAATTAGATAGTGGCGGTGGCCCGCCAGAGACAGCTTCATTACTCATTCAAATTGCATCCGCACCCCGTCAAATCACTGCGCAGAATAAGGTGCTTTATAAGCGTGTAAAGGTGAAAGATTGAGTTTTTATCACTTGTCGATGACATAAACTCTCATTGGCCCTATCAAGCCTTTCATCTAGCATAACCGGCAGTTGTATAAATGAGAAATGGCCGCACAAGCGGCCATCCCAAATAGCAATTCGATCACTAATCCAACTCGTTGGCCAGCGACTGAAACATGTGGATTGTTTCATCCTTCACCGCAGCGCCATCGACGTTGTAATTTGCATAGGCTGAGGTTTTCACAATCACCACATGCTTGAGCGGATTGACATAGATAAACTGGCCATAAATGCCAACACCGACGAAATCCCCCTGTGGCTCGGTTGGTATCCACCACTGATAACCGTAACCATAAGCAGCTTTTCCGTCAGACGTTAATCTACCCGGCATCAGATGGGGAGCATCCGGGGTGACTGAATCATGCACCCACTGGGCTGACACAATTTGCTCACCACGATAATTCCGCCCCTCGTTCATATAAACCAGACCGAAACGCGCAAAATCACGAAGAACAGCATTTAAACCACCTGCTGCAACGACTTCCCCCGTTGAATCAGTCAGCCAGTAGGCATCTGCTTCGGCTCCGAGTTTCGACCAAAGCCGATCTTCAAAATATTTCTGAAGAGGAACGCCTGTGGCACCTTCGAGAACCATCCCAAGCACCTGCGTATCCGCCGAGACATATTGATTGACTGTTCCTTGCGGACGTTCATTTTTAAGATGCGCGGTGAAGTCAATCACCGAGCCCGTCAATATCTGAATAATGTATCTGACGATATCGGAATTCAAATCACCATAGTTTTCGTTAAATCCAATGCCTGATGACATCTGGAGCACGTTTTTTACCGTAACGCCTTTATAACCACCCTGCGCGAGCACGGGAGCATATTGATCAACAGTTTCATCGAGTTTGATTTTGCCATCAGCAACGGCATTCCCAATCAAAAACGAAACAAAAGACTTTGACAGAGACATCGCAATCGATTGCGTGGCTTGAGTATTGCCGCGGGCATACTCCTCATGAATGATGTTACCGTCTTTGAGAACGATAAAACCAGTAGTGCCTGTCCTCTTGAGGAACGCATTAAGATCGCGCGCTTCACCCTTATAATTATAGGTTGCAGGCAAAGGCTTATCGATGACTGGCAACGTACTTACATCAGCCGGATGCGCCACCTGAACTGAACTATACTTCTTATAAAGATTGCGAAAATTAGCGTCGATCACATCGGGCTTAAACGTCTGCGCATACTGATATACTGCCCAATATTCGTGGATTTTTTTCCAGAAAATCGCAGCTCCGCCAGCGGCCAGAACAATTATGAGAATCAACATATATAATAAATATCGAAAATAACGCCTCATGTTCCCACTCTTATAAATAAAAAGAATAACGAGTACCTATCAGATTCAGACGTGTTCAAAAAATGACACTCTTATATCATCATTCTTCTATGGTTGCTGAAAGTCACTATATATAGCGGGGAGAATTTTTTAAAAAATTGGAAAAAGTAATAGGACAGAGGGTTTGCAAAGATATTTTGTAAGCTCGAACCGCCCTAGGCCACACGACCCGTGTCGTGATGGACGATAGCCTTCGCAGTCGATGAACGGATTTCATCCGCTGGCATTGGTTTGCCCATGAGATAGCCCTGCACCAGATCGGCACCGGCAGCAACACGGATCAACGCCAGTTGCTCCTCCGTTTCCACACCTTCTACGGTAACGGCTAGGCCCAACTCATGCGAGAGCTGCGTCACGCCGCGTAACAGCATGAGAGAGCGGCGATCCGTCGTAATGTCCTGCACAAAGGAACGATCTACCTTAACCTTTGTCAGAGGCAGGCTGTTGAGATAGCTGAGGCTGGAATATCCCGTTCCAAAATCATCAAGCGCGATATTAATACCCGCATTTTTAAGACGCTGCAAAACAAGCGAAGTCTGGTTCCGGTCGGCAATAATCGCGCTTTCGGTTACTTCCACTTCCAACTGCCGCGCAGGAAGCCTCGATTTTTGCAAGGCATTCGCGATAACCCGGGTAATATCGCTATTTTTCAGATCGATTGCAGACAGATTGACTGAAACCCCAACGCGATCACCCCACAACATGCAATCCTGACATGCCTGATCAAGCATAAAACTCGTTATCTGCGAAATAATTCCAATTTCTTCAGCAAGAGGAATAAACTCAGCAGGAGAGATCGGACCAAGTTCTGCATGATTCCAACGTGCGAGCGCTTCATAAGCAACCACGCGCAATGATTGCGCACTGACTATCGGCTGATAAACGACCTTAATCTCACCATTCGCAATCGCTTGTCTCAGATCAGCTTTTAACTTCTGACGTCCGCGATATTTGGTGTCCATCGCACCAACAAACAGCGCCCACTGTCTGCCCTCTTCGCTCTTTGCTTCATAAAGCGCGAGGTCAGCGTTCATATGCATGCTGGCAATATCACATTTTTCAACGCTTTCAGTGGCAATACCCGCGCTGATTTCGATGTGAACCTGATCGCCCTCCAGATCGTAAGTACCGCTTGTAATGGAAACAATATGCTCCATCACCGGATCAACTTCATCTTCACTGTTCAGGTCAAAAACAAAAACGACGAATTCATCGCCACCGAAGCGGGACGCGACATAGCGCTGCGGATCAAGCGAGTTTAAGCGATCAGCAAAAAGCCTGAGAAACATATCTCCAACGTGATGTCCGAGCGTATCGTTTACATGCTTGAAATGGTTGATATCGATAACGATCAACGCGGCCAGCGTGTCTTTATCTTTGTGTGCCAGCAGCGATCGGACCATCGTTTCAAAATAGTTTCGATTAGGAAGTCCGGTTAATCCGTCAAAGCGCGCCATATGCTGAATGCGCACTTCCGATTCAACCCGCAGCGTCACATCTTCAAACATCAGCACAACGCCGGCATTTGATGTCTGATTTGAAACGCACTCAATATAGCGGCTATCAGCAAGTTGAAAAATATCGCGCGACTTACGACCTGCTAGAAGGTCGTGCATACGCAGACTGATATTTTTAAGATCGTTATGCGGAAATAATCCCTGGCGAAAACAGTAACGCAGCAAAACCTCTAGCTTACGTCCCCGTAGCTTCGTGTGCTCCGCAATTTTCAGCAGTGCCTTGGTTTTATGATTGATAACAGCGATACGCTGCTGAGCATCAAACATAAGCAAGCCTTGCGGCATATTGTTAAGAGCAGCATCAAAACGGCTGGCGACGACGGATAAGCGCCTCTTGCCCATGACTGCCGCAAACAGAAACTCGCGCAGTCCATTCGCCATCTGAATATTGGATAAAAAATACGGGATCAGCAGCAAACCAATCACAACGTGAAAGGGAGTCCCCGCAAGAATAAGGCCCGCAAGTACCGGCAGCAAAGTACATGCTGACATCAGTATCACAGCTTTCGCCGAAGCATAATTACGCCCAACAATTGATACCACAGAGGCAAGCAGGATCGTCAGGCTGGCAAGCTCTGCGAAGGAGTCTCGTAAAATATAGCTTGAAAAAAAGCACAACATACCGAGTGTTGCGCAAACCAGAGAAGCTCCAACCAAGTAGCGCGCTTCCCACTTGTCCAGATCTTCATGAGAAAGGTTGCCAAGCTTTGCCTGGTCAAATTTGTGCATGTCATAAAGGCGACCGATGGCGACAATTGTAAAAAAACCAGCAAAACCGAGAAAACGCCAGTCCGCTGTTTTTACATAAATTACAACACACGCCACAACATGGGCGAGCAAGCCAAACCATAACGTTGTTCGATTGCCATAAAGCGATCGCAAAAAAGATAGCCGCACATCGGTGGGCATATCAGGTTGAAGGCTTCGCCACATCTGTTTAATCGTACCCCTTTCATAAGGGCTACTATGCCACTAATCACTTAAAAATACCTTTCGCAGAACTAAACCACAAGCTGTCATCGTAACAATCAGCAGCTGTATTCTGTTATCCATATAGATAAATACAGCGCTTAGGCACTTAAGCAGTAATACAACTCTGAGGATTTATTTCTGCTTGTTCAGACTATTCAAAAAAGTCAGCATATTCTAACAGAAGAAGCATTTTATTTTTAGCGACGCCGATGCTTATCGCTAGAATCTCTCGAATCCTTAGTTACAAGCCCTAATTTTGCGAAACTTTCAGACGAAGAAAAATACTGAGCAGTTATTGGGCGCCATTCGCTCCATGAGAAAAAACCACCCTTGATTGTATCAGTCAACTTCACACACACCAGCACACCCCACATGCAATCCGTAAAAATTGCTCGATAGATTTTTTAGACCACTCCTACGCACTAAGTAGGGTTTGACGTTTTTTTGCACGTCCGATCCATTCTCCAACAAATTGCCCATTGATTCGCAGATTGCGCAGCGCTCCTCGGCGCATTAAATATGGCGAAATCAGAAGCCTCCGCTGGAATCCAATCACCCATGTCGCAAAAGAATCGCCCGCTCATCGCCGTCCCCACCGATGTAAAGCCGTTTGAAAACTACGTATGGCACTCGGCTCCTGAACAATATCTTGCGGCAGCAATTGATGTTGCAGAAGTCACCCCGCTTCTCGTGCCAAGCTTCGGTGACAAAATGGATATTGAGGCCATTCTAGATGGCGTGGATGGCCTGCTGGTGACTGGCTCGAAATCCAACGTCAATCCAGAGCTTTATGGCGTCGAGCAAAGTGCGGCTTTCGAGCCATATGATAATGCGCGCGATGCAACATCACTCCCGCTCATCCGTGCCGCAATTGAAAAAGGCGTGCCGGTTCTGGCTATCTGCCGGGGCATACAGGAATTAAACGTGGCTCTGGGTGGCACGCTGGCGACTGAAATTCAGGAGCTCGAAGGTCGGATGGATCACCGTGCGCCAGAAGCCGCCAGTCAGGAAGAGCGCTTTGCTATCCAGCATCCAATCAAAATCGCACCCGACTCATGCCTTGCCGAAATTCTCAAATCCGATAGCGTGAAGGTCAACTCGGTTCACCGTCAGGCAATCGACAAGCTTGCCCCAGTTCTCGCCGTTGAAGCAACCGCAGAGGACGGCACGATTGAAGCCGTCTCCGTCAAGAATGCAAAGGGCTTTGTCGTTGGCGTTCAGTGGCACCCGGAATATTGGGTTCAGACGGATGCACCATCACGCAAGATTTTCGAGGCTTTCGGTGAAGCTGTGCGTGCGCACAAGGCACAGCGCACATCATAAAGCGCATTCCGAAAAGTATGAAACAGTTTTCGGATAAGGTACGCGTTAAAATAGGAGTCTGGAGCGCCGATCTGATCCAATCAGATCGGCGCTCTATATTATCAGGCTTTCTTCAGATTAGCCGTTTCCGACACGGGCGTCAGTGCTTCGCCCTTGTCGAACCATGAAATCAGATTGTCGATCACAAGATCGGCCATGCCCTCACGGGTCTTTTCCGAAGCTGAGCCGATATGCGGCAGCAAGACCGTGTTTGGCGCATCAAGAAGCGCCTGCGGCACGTTCGGTTCATTGGCGAAAACATCAAGACCCGCAGCGGCAATCGTGCCGTTCTTTAAAGCCTCTGCAAGTGCCGCTTCATCCACGACTGAACCGCGGCCAATATTGATGAGAACGCCTTCCGAACCAAGTGCCCTCAAAACTTCCGCATTGACCGCTTTTTCAGTTTCAGCACCACCGGGGGCTACGAGAATTAGCGTATCAACTGCGTTTGCCAGTTCAAGCAGGCTTGGATAATAGGCATAGCTAACATCATCAGACTTGCGGCGGTTGTGATAGGAAATCGGCAAGCCAAATGCCTCAACGCGATAGGCAACAGCTTTACCAATACGGCCGAGGCCGAAAATACCCACCTTACGGCCACGCAGCGAGAGTTTTGAGAGCGGATAGCGGCCCTGCTTGACCCACTCGCCAGAACGCAGAAATTCCTGCGACTTTGACAATTCGCGAACCGTATCGATCAGCAGACCAATGGTCGTATCAGCCACTTCATCGTTCAGCACATCAGGCGTATTCGTGACCATGACGCTCTTGGTGGCCGCATGTTTTGCATCAACCGCATCATAACCAACGCCGAAATTGCCGATAATTTCAAGATTTGGCAGCGCATCAATCAAGCCTGCATTTACCGTCGACATGCTGGCAATACCTGTGACATCCCCGGCCCAGCTCGCTTCAACCAGCGCCGCATCGCCCTTGGGAATGCGTTTGACCTTAAATTCACCCGACAGCCGCTGCACGGCATATTCGTTAAAATTACCGAGCACCAGAATGGTCGCTTCACGTTGGGTCATGCCAGCTTCCTTATGTTCATGCAAAAATAAAGCGAGCCAGGCAAATGGCTCGCTTATTGAAGAAAAGTTCAGAGGTTTTTGGGTTTGGATGTAGATTGCCGAATGTGTAGTTCCGGCTTGATCAGTTCCTGATCATGCGAAACCTCCACACCATTTAATTGATCAAGAAGCGCGCGAGCCGCACGGCGACCCACCTCCCGCTGACCGTTCCAGACAGTCGTCAATGCAGGCGTCGCAATCGCTGCTTCTTCCAGATCGTCATAACCAGTCACGGAAATATCTTCGCCCGGCACAAGACCAGCGCGCGCGATACCATTCATCAAACCAATGGCAGAAAGATCGTTCCAGCAAACGGCTGCTGTGGGCTTATCTTTAAGTGCCAAAAACTGTGGCGCAACTTCAAAGCCGGCCTGTTTGGTACGCGGTCCAGCAATGCGCCATTCCGGCTTCACTTCCAGTCCGGCCTTCTGCATCGCCTGCAAATAGCCCTGATAACGATCCCGACCTGTCGAGGTTTGGTCGGTACCACCGATCATCGCGATGCGCGTGTGACCAAGTGAAATCAGATGATTGGTGGCAAGGCCAATGCCATAAGCATCGTCGCCACGGAAAACCGGCGCATGAACGCCATCCACATCACGCGCAATCAGCACAACCGGCAGACCATTGTCTTCCGCCAGCTGAATATCTTCCGGCGGTGTGCCAATGGCTGGCGACATAATCACACCATCTGCGCCAAGCTGCAAAAGCGTATCCATAAAGGTGCGCTGCTTTTCCAACTGGTCATAATGGTTGGACAAAATGAAGGTCTGGCGCGAGCGATCCAGTTCGGTTTCAATCGAGCGCAGAATTTCGGCAAAGAACGGGTTCATGATGTCATGAACCACGACACCCACAATGCCGGAACGCGAAGTACGTAGGCTCGCAGCGCGACGGTTATAAATATAACCAATCGCGCGGGCATGCTCTTTGATTTTCTCACGGGTTTGGTCGGCGACAAGCGGGCTGTCGCGCAATGCCAGCGAAACGGTGGCCGTCGAAACACCAAGCGCATCTGCGATGGTCGATAGCTTGATTTTCTGAGCCAAGTCGCCTCCCCGAAATGATCTTGCATCAATCACAACGGGAATCGCTTCAGATCATTTCAAAGAGAGAAGCGGCCATCCCATTTCAATTGGTTATGCCATTGCAATCAATGAATTGAAAGTTTTTTCAGCGCGGCTTTATAGCCTTACACTCATTCCACATCGTCCTCATCAACAACTTCCTTGTCCAACTCCTCGGACAGGCGCACAGAACCACGTGCTTGCAGGTTGTTTTCCATACGGCCAAGCATCTTGAGAAACGCTTTGCGCTCTTTCTTATCAAGACCTTTGAGCATGTCTTTTTCGGTCTTGCGAATGGACTTCTCAATGATCTTAATCGCCTCAATACCCTGCGGCGTAAGAAACACATGCGACTGTCGCTGATCGGTCTCTGACGCGCGCTTGACGACAAAACCCTGGCTTTGCAGTCGTGTGATGGTTTTTGTAATGGTCGGCGGACGCACGCCAAGCCGTTGCGCCAGAACACCCGGCGGCAGACCATCTTCAGCGGCCAGTTGCAGCATCACTGCATCCTGACCGGCATAAAGCCCCAATTCGAGAAGACGTGTGGCAAGCACTGTCCGTGTGAGCCGTGCTACCGATTGCATCCGGTAGAGCATCACTGCCTTGTTGTCCTTGCTCATCGCCACCTCACCCTTGGTCATCCGACTAATAAAGTGCAATCTATAGTAAGATATTGTCTGACATATGAAGCCGCAAGCACCTGCAACATGTTAAGGTAAATATTGCGGCTGCAAAGTAACTTTGCCGCAGCAAATAAAATTTCGCGGCTAACATTGCACGTCTTTGGCACATGCGAAACGCAAATGTCGGAATCTGACCAATGGTTGCTGTTTTAATCGATCAACATTAGGCTCATGCCCGATAGTTTAAGAATATTCAGCACGGAGAAAAACATGACCGACCTGCGCGACCAGAACAGCGACATGATTGTCGTCCTGCCACTTGGCGCTCACGAACAGCATGGCCCTCACCTGCCCTTTGAAACGGATACAATCATTGCTGAAGGCATTGTCGCGCGTGTCAACGAAGCACTGCCTTCTAACTTGAACGTCAATTTCCTGCCAGCCCAGCCAGTTGGCTACTCCATTGAACATATGGATGTAGAAGGCACGCAAAGCCTTGCTTTTTCGGAAGCCGTCAATCAATGGATCGGTATGGGCGAAAATCTCCATGCAGGCGGCATCCGTAAGCTCGTGATGCTCAATGCACATGGCGGCAATTCACCACTGATGACCATTGTTGCAACAGAGCTGCGCACCCGCCTCGATATGCTGGCTGTGGCGACAAGCTGGACACGCTTCGGACTGCCCGAAGGACTAATTACGCCAGAAGATAAAGCGCTCGATATTCATGGCGGCTTCATTGAAACATCAGTGATGCTGGCACTACGGCCTGATCTGGTCGATATGTCAAAGGCTCAAAATTTCCCAAGCAAACAATCTGACTTCGTAAAAGAGTTCAAACATTTGCGCGCCTATGGCCCGCATGCTTTTGGCTGGAAAATGCACGATCTCAACTCGCAAGGCGTTGCCGGTAACGCCAGCGCCGCGACCGCCGAAGCTGGCGAAAAAATCCTAGCCCATGCTGTTGCGGGCTTCATTGAACTTCTGCAAGATGTGGATCAGTTTGAACTTGCACGCTTTACGCCGGAAGTGTTGGCAAGAACGTGATTGGAGTGGATGTTATAATATAGCGTTGCATATAGCATTCCCGGATACCTTCCCTTATATGAAATACCCGATCTGAAGCCTTACAGGAGCGCATCTGCGCGACCATCAAAAGGCAGCAACGCAAGAGGCATGAACAATGAGCCAGGCTGAAGCCCAAACTGAGGACAAGTTGACCACAGAAGCAGCCCGCATTCCCGTTACCGTTCTGACCGGATATCTGGGCTCGGGTAAAACCACGCTTCTCAACCGCATTCTTACCGAAAATCACGGCAAGCGTTATGCGGTTATCGTCAACGAATTTGGTGAGATCGGCATAGATAACGATCTGATCGTCGAGTCGGACGAAGAAATCTACGAAATGAACAATGGCTGCATTTGCTGCACCGTGCGCGGCGATTTGATTCGCGTTGTGCAGGGCCTGATGCGCCGCCCGGGCCGTTTTGATGCGATTATCGTCGAAACCACCGGCCTTGCCGATCCAGTTCCGGTTGCGCAGACTTTCTTCATGGATGACGATGTGCGCGCAAAGACGGTACTTGATGCCGTTGTTGCCCTTGTCGATGCCAAGCACCTTCCGCTGCGCCTGAAAGACAGCCGCGAAGCCGAAGACCAAATCGCATTTGCTGACGTGGTACTGATCAACAAGACCGATCTTGTTACACCGGAAGAACTGGCAGCTGTTGAAGCCACTGTCCGCGCGATCAATCCACATGCAGTCATGCATCGCACTGAACGCTCAGCCATTCCGCTTGATCGCGTACTTGATCGCGGCGCCTTTGACTTGAAGCGCGCGCTCGAAAACGATCCGCACTTCCTTGATCATGATCACCCCGATCACGTTTGTGGCCCTGATTGTGATCACGACCATGGACATGATCATCACCATCATCATGGGCACGATCATCATCATGGGCACGATCATCATCACCACCACGATCATGACCATACCTGCGGCCCGGACTGTAATCATGATCATGGGCATGACCACGGCCATGATCACAAACACGATCACCATCATCATGACCATGCATCGCCGATCCACGATGTGACTGTAACTTCGGTTTCGCTTCGTTTGGGTGAAGTTGACCCGGCAAAGTTCTTCCCATGGATTCAGAATATCACCCAGACACAGGGCCCGAATATTCTGCGTCTTAAAGGTATCATTGCATTTAAGGACGACCCGGACCGTTACGTGGTTCAGGGCGTGCACATGATCATCGAAGGTGATCATCAGCGCGCATGGAAACCAGAAGAAAAGCATGAAAGCCGTCTGGTCTTCATCGGACGTGAGCTGGATGCGGCTGAACTCAAAGCTGGCTTTGAGAACTGCCAAGCCTAGTAAGATTAGCAAAGTAAAATTGGACACTGATGCCTACAGTTGCCCCACTCGACCTTGACGGTCATTGCCTTTACGCCCGTTTTATAAACGGCGTTCCCTTCTTTGCTCTGGCCGATGGAACGATCCATCGGCTGGACAATGGCCACCAGAACAGCACGGCGCATGACGGACTACTCAGTGCAACACTGTCCTTTGACGGCAAATCACTGCTCACCGGCGGCGAAGATGGCCGCGTCTGCCAAACCTCCTCCGATGGTACGGTAACGGAGCTTGCCAAAGTTCCGCGCAAATGGATGACGGCAATTGCGAGCGGCCCAAGCGGCACTGTTGCTTTCGCTTCAAGCCGCTCGGCATGGGTGCGTACATCCAATGGCAAAGTGCAGGAATACCCGCAGGAACGCAGCGTCGAAGGCATTGCTTTCGCGCCGAAAGGCCAACGTCTGGCAATTGCCCGCTATAATGGCGCAACGCTGATCTGGACAGGCACCGAAGCAAAGCCTGTGGAGCTTGAATGGAAAGGCGCACATATCGGTGCGATCTTCTCCCCCGATGGCCGTTTCCTGATCACATCGATGCAGGAAAACGCGCTGCATGGCTGGCGATTGGAAGACAGCAAGCACATGCGTATGACCGGCTATCCAGCGAAGGTTAAAGATTGGTCGTGGAGCGTAAAGGCCAAATGGCTTGCCACTTCGGGCGCACCGGCTGCAATTGTCTGGCCCTTTGCTGGTAAAGATGGCCCGATGGGCAAGGCACCGCTGGAACTGGGGCTTCGTGGCGACAGCATGGTGACATCCGTCGCCTGCCACCCAGTCGAAGATATCACCGCCATTGGTTATAATGACGGCATGGTGCTTCTGGTACGCTTTGAAGATCAGAAGGAAGTTCTTCTGCGCCGCCCCGGGAAGAGTGCAATCACCAGCATGGGCTGGGATGATCAAGGCACACGTCTCGCATTCGGCTCTGAAACGGGCGACTGTGGCGTCATCGATATGACAACCACCTGATCAGCATAGTCAAACAAAAGGCCCCGATCGGGGCCTTTTTTATTACTTCGCTTTCATCGTGACCGTTGGTCCACCGTCTGGACCAAGGGAAGCCACCCATTGGCTGATAGCGGAGGCATCTTTGTCACCAAGCATATGATTGGCGTCAATCGTCCGCGCATCAACCTTCGCGCCACCGGCACGCAACAGCGCCGAGAGAGCCGGTGCGAATGGCGAGTACAGCTTGTCTTCTTCACCCGTAATCGTCAGAACGCGTGTCTTGCCAAGATTGGCAACCGACACATTATCCAGAACCGGCATGGAGCGCATCAGCACGGCACGCTTCACCAAGTCCGGGTGAAGCATCATGGTTGCTGCTAGCAAATTTGCGCCATTCGAATAGCCAACAAATGTCGCATGTGGCAAATCAAGATCTTTCTCGTCAGCAAGCCGTGTGAGAAATGTCACAAACGCATTGGCTTCGAGCTTCACATCTTTCTGGTCAAATTTGACGGGCGTGATGCGCTTATACCAGCGTGTGCCACCATCCTGCATCACGCGTCCACGGACACCCAGAAGTGTCGCGCGCGGCCAGATTTTTGATGCCATGGGAACGAGGCTGGCTTCGTTACCGCCCGAACCATGTAACAGAACAATCACTTCATTGGAGGCATTTTCAGGCTTATAAAAACGATAGATGAACCGCTTGCTGCGCGAGAAATTCTGTTCCGGCGTCGTTTCAACATCCATTTTCTTGTCACGCATTGTTACGCCCTCACCCAGCCGGGGAGTGCCAGTTTCATCTTTCATAGAGGCGGAGATGCCGTTTAACGCCATGCCCTGCGACTTGCTCACGACCTTAACAGGCATGAGTTCACCCTCTGCGAAAGCAGTGCTTGTTGTTGCTGCGAGCGCCATCATTATGGCGGCTATAAACGTCTTCTTTACCATAAGCTCAACTTGCCACTTATATGTTAACGAAGGTTTTAAGGCAGCCCCCCGGATCCGATTAAGACCCGTGCCAATTCGGTTTACGCGGTGCTCTTAACAACAGAGATTTAGCAAGAATGTGACGAAAACACGGAAAATTACAATCTGTCACATTACTGTTACACTTATTTTGCCTATCAACATCACGTGAGGCATAATTGGGTAGCAAAAAAATCATTCTTTTGACGTGTTTAGAGCGAAAACTGCCCTAACTATAAAAAATTATTCTGGCGGAGAAAATTTCGATATGAGCAGCTTCAAGCCTGGCCGTTTTTCATCTGCCCGCCTCAATTCAGGCGATGTGACGCCTAAAAGCCTTTATCTGCATCGACGTGAATTTCTGATTGGCGCGGGTGCGATTGCTGCGACAGGCTTTGCCTCCGGCGCTTTTGCTGACCCACTGAAAGCAGCCGCATCGGCCTATAAGGTTGATGAGAAACTGACACCAAAGGAGTCGGTGACCACTTATAATAATTTCTATGAGTTCGGCACCGATAAGAGCGATCCTGCCGCCAATTCAGGAAAATTCAAACCATTGCCATGGCGCTTGAAAGTCGATGGGCTAGTCAAACAGCCAAAAGAATTCGACATGCAAGAGCTGATTGCCAAAATGCCGCTCGAAGAACGCATCTATCGTATGCGGTGCGTCGAAGCATGGTCGATGGTTATTCCATGGATAGGCTTTCCGCTGGCAAGCCTGCTTTCGCAAGTCGAACCGCTCGGCTCTGCCAAATACATCGCTTTCACAGGCGTTGTGCGTCCTGAAGAAATGCCCGGCCAGAAGGGATTGTTCCAAGCCCTGAACTGGCCTTATGTCGAAGGCTTGCGCCTTGATGAGGCCATGCATCCGCTAACACTTCTGTCAGTCGGGCTTTATGGTGAGACATTACCAAACGCGAATGGCGCACCTATCCGCCTTGTCGTGCCATGGAAATATGGTTTCAAAGGCATCAAATCGATTACCAAGATCAGCTTCGTGGAAAAGCAACCTCCAACATCATGGCAAGAACAAGCCGCCAATGAATACGGCTTCTATGCCAATGTGAACCCCGACGTTGATCATCCGCGCTGGTCGCAGGCAACCGAACGCAGAATTGGCGAAGGCAGCTTCTTTAGCGCCAGCCGCCGCCCGACTTTGCCGTTCAATGGTTATGGGGATGAAGTCGCTTCGCTCTATGCGGGCATGGATTTGCGGAAAAACTACTGACATGGTCGCAAAATCCCGCTCAGCGCGTATCAACGATCTGAAAATTTGGTGCCTCTATATTGTGGGCCTGATTCCCGCTGTCTGGACTTTTTATCTTGCCGCAACCGATAAGCTCGGTGCAGACCCGATCAAAAGCTTCGAGCATACGCTTGGCCTATGGGCGCTGCGGTTTCTGATTCTGACCTTATTGGTCACGCCGATCCGAGACGTCACAGGCGTCAGTCTGCTGCGTTATCGCCGCGCACTTGGCCTTTTAGCCTTCTATTATGTGCTGATGCATTTCACCGTCTATATGGTGTTGGATCAGGCGTTGAATATTTCATCTGTCATTGCCGACATTGTGAAACGACCTTTCATTACCATCGGCATGATCAGCCTCGTGCTTCTGGTGCCTCTGGCGCTCACATCAAACAACTGGTCAATCCGTAAACTGGGGAAACGCTGGATAACCCTGCACAAGCTAATCTATGTGGCGATTGCCGGTGGTGCGATTCACTTTCTGATGTCAGTCAAAAGCTGGCCTGCCGAACCGGTTATTTACGCCGGAATTGTCACAATGCTTTTGCTGTGGCGCGTGGCGCGCCCATATTTTAAAAAAGGCAAACAAACAAAGCGCCCACGAGAGGCCGCGCTAATATTAAGGAAATAAGTTGCAGCAGCTTTGTTTCAATAAACTCTAATCTATCAGATAAATCGGCTTTCCCGCTGGATAGGCGATGACAATGAAATGCAAATCATGCCAGTATCGCGTCGTCATTTGATGAATGAAGCGGCAAGCGAATACGGGATATCCATGTCATCTATCTTGAAATCCAAACCCGTCCGCTTCACAGCCAAATTCGTCTTTGTCTTATTCGTTATCTTCTTTGCGATCTGGTCCAGCTTCGCAATGTGGTTCCAGCTACCATTTGGCAATGCTGTGCGCGGCTCAATCATTGCTGCGTGGCTGGCGATCTCGCTTTGGGTCGTTGCAGGTGAACGCCAATTTTATTGCCGCCGTAAACGTCTTCTTTTCTGCCTGCTTGCACTGGTTTTTCTGGGATGGTGGGCAACGATCCGCCCATCACTTAACCGCATCTGGGCGGCAGAAGTCGCACGCACCGTCACCGGAAAAGTAGATGGCAATCAGGTTACGCTCTATAATGTGCGTGACTTCGATTGGCGAACCGTGAACGACTTCACACCAGTCTGGAAAGATGAGACCTATAATATCGACAAGATAACGTCCGTAGACCTCTATCTGTCCTATTGGACAGGTCCGGCTATCGCCCACACACTACTGTCGTTTGGCTTTGAAGATGGGCGACACGTTGTGTTCTCTGGCGAAATTCGCAAGGAGCATCACGAAAGCTACTCGGCAGTTGGCGGTTTTTTCCGTGAATTTGAACTGGCGATGATCGCAGCCGAAGAAAGCGACATTATTTTTCTGCGAACCAATGTCCGCAAAGAAGATGTCTATCGCTATCAGATCGATCTTCCGCCAGCAGCAGCGCGAGAACTGTTTCTGTCTTATGTTGAAGAAGGAAACCAGCTCGCTCAAAAGGCCAAATTCTACAACACGGTGACGACCAACTGCACGACCATTATCTTCCAAATGGCGCGGTTTCTCGATCCGGGCATCCCCTTCGATTACAGAATTCTGCTGTCCGGCTATCTGCCCGGCTATCTCCATGACCACGGATGGATAAAGAACGATGGCAGCACCATCGAAGAAGCCCGCCAGCGCGCCTCTATTGATGCGAAGGCACAGGCAGGGGATCGCGAAGGCTATTCAGAACGCATTCGCCAATAAAAAAACCCCGCGCGAGCGGGGTTTTAACTCAGCGACTGCGTAATATTAGATTGCAGCAGTGATAATGATTTCGACTTTGTAGTCAGGTGTTGCAAGTGCTGCTTCACCGGTCGCGCGTGCTGGTGTATTGGCCTTATCGACCCAGCTATCCCAGACTGCGTTCATTTCAGCAAAGTCTTTCATGTCTGCAAGCCAGATGATCGCCTGAAGGATCTTCGACTTGTCAGAACCAGCAGCTGCCAGCAGACGATCAACTTCAACCAGAACGGCCTTGGTCTGATCGGTTACGCTTGCGCCCGGCTCGCCAACCTGGCCAGCAAGATAAACGGTATTGCCGTGAACAACGGCCTGGCTCATACGTGGTCCGACTTCGATACGACGGATGCTCATGGTGAACTCCTCTCATGACTGCTGCGGATATATCCGCTTATAAAAATGGTGCACGTTCTTATGAAAGCACCCGCCCGCTTTGGCAATGCTGATCCGTATATATTGTCGAGAATTGTGAACCGACAATTGACTCTTTGCACCCCTTTCCCTATAAGCCGCACCACGTTCGCCCATAAGGGTCAATGGATGGCTTTTGCTATCCTGCTTTTAGGGAAAAGAACTCGCTCCTGTTCAATAGAGCTTGGTCCTGAAACGTAACTATCGAGTTCAGACAAGACCATGCTCGTCGTAAAGACAGAACCAAGAAGGGCCGCACACCGCGGTATTAAATAAATGAAGCGTACTTTCCAGCCATCCAATCTCGTCCGCAAGCGTCGTCACGGTTTCCGTGCACGCATGGCAACAGCCGCCGGTCGTAAAGTTCTTGCTGCTCGCCGTTCGCGCGGCCGCAAGCGGCTTTCCGCTTAATCTTTCCCCGCGCGACCAGCGCGGTGATTAAAGATATGAAAAAGCAGAAACAAATACTCCGCCTTCGCAAGAGAGCGGAGTTTTTGTCTGTCAGGAATGGTGAAAAACGGCGTGGTCCACTGTTTCTTTTAGAAGTCCGGGAACGGACAGAAGAAGAATCTGCAGCTGCCAAAATCGGCGAAAAGCCCCGCGCAGGCTTCACTGTCACCAAGAAAAACGGCAATGCAGTAGTACGCAATCGTATCCGTCGCAGGTTGCGAGAAGCGGTTCGTTGTCACGTGGGGAGTGACATGGCGCTCTCGACCGACTATGTCATCGTAGCACGCGAGCAAGCACTTACTGCGCCCTTTTCGCAACTGACCGCAGAACTCTCCAAACGCATTAAAGCCAAGGATGATCGGCGGGGCGAAAAGAAACGCCGAACGGAAAGACCGGAATCAGGACCCGTCGATGGAAAATAATCGTAATTTCTTCATAACCATTGCACTGTCCATCCTCGTATTAACGCTGTGGCAAGTATTCTATCTGGGACCTAAAACGGAAGCCCAGCGGGAGCAGACACGCATTGAGGAACAGCAGCGCCAGACCCAGCAGGCCACTCAAAGTGGTCAGGGCAGCGCTCAGGGCGATACTCCACAGATGCCTGGCACGTCCGGCGCAATTCCCGGCCAGCATGATAGTGCAGCCGCAGGCGGCACTCTGACCCGCGAAGCAGCTGTTGCACAGTCGCAGCGCGTGGACATTGACACCGTATCGCTGCGCGGTTCGATCAATCTGACTGGCGCACGCCTCGATGATCTCTATCTCAAGAAGTATCATGAGACCGTTGACGACAAGTCGCCTGAAATCGAGCTGCTTGCTCCGTCGGCGCTCAAACAGGGCTATTTTGTAGAGCTCGGCTTTACCGGCAACGAAGCAACTGGCGAAGTTCCGGGGCCAAACACTGTCTGGGCGGTCGAAGGCAACAACAAGCTGACAGCATCGACGCCTGTTACGCTGACCTACACCAACGACAAGAACGTCACGTTCAAGCGCGTCATCTCAGTTGACGATGCTTACATGTTCGCCGTTGACGACACGATCACCAACAACACCGGCACGCCAATCTCGCTTGCATCTTATGGCCGAGTTACTCGCTTCAACCAGCCAGAACATGCAAGTGCGACTTACGTTCTCCATGAAGGCCTGATCGGCGTCATGGGTCAGGACGGCCTTCAGGAAATCAAATATTCCAAGGTCGAAGACGACAAGGACATTTCGTTCAAGGACGTCATCGGCGGTTGGGTCGGCATCACCGACAAATATTGGGCAGCAACGCTGGTTCCTCCGCAGAGCGAAAAGTTTACTGCTCGCTTCTCGCACTTCACAGACGGTCGCCCACGCTACCAGTCTGATCTTCTAAGCGCTCCGGTTACTATCGACGCCGGTCAGTCGCAGACGATAAAGAACCACGTTTTCGCTGGTGCGAAGGTCGTTCAGGACATCCAGAACTACGAAACAAAGCTCGGCATCAAGCAGTTCGAACTGCTGATCGACTGGGGTTGGTTCTACTTCATCACCAAGCCGATGTTCTACCTCATCGACTGGATCTACAAGTTCTCGGGTAACTTCGGCGTGGCCATTCTGGTTGTCACTGTTCTGCTCAAGGGCCTGTTCTTCCCGCTTGCTAACAAGTCTTACAAGTCGATGGCCCGCATGAAGCTCGTGCAGCCAAAAATGACGGAAATCCGCGAGAAATATGCGGATGACAAGATGAAGCAGCAGCAGGAAATGATGCAGCTTTACAAGCAGGAAAAGATCAATCCGCTTGCAGGTTGCTGGCCAGTTCTGGTTCAGATTCCGGTATTCTTCGCGCTCTATAAGGTTCTCTACGTCACCATCGAAATGCGCCATGCGCCGTTCTTTGGCTGGATTCATGACCTTGCGGCACCAGATCCAACATCGATCTTCAACCTGTTTGGCCTGCTGCCTTTCGCAGTGCCTGCGTTCCTCATGATCGGCGTCTGGCCAATCATCATGGGCATCACCATGTTCTTGCAGATGCGCATGAACCCGACGCCTCCGGATCCAACACAGGCGATGATCTTCACTTGGATGCCGATCATCTTCACATTCATGCTGGCATCATTCCCAGCCGGTCTCGTGATTTACTGGGCATGGAACAACACACTGTCCATTCTCCAGCAGGGCTTCATCATGAAGCGTCAGGGCGTCAAGATCGAGCTCTTTGACAATCTGAAAGACGTATTCAAGCGAAAGCCCAAAGAGGCGAAAAAGTAAAAATACAAAAGCCCGGTCGAAAGATCGGGCTTTTTTTATGCTCGTTCATGCTCAGTGGTTGACAATACGGCCCATAGCATTGATGCGTGTCTTTTACAGAATTATAGACCAGGAAGACGACATTGAGCGATCAGGACAAAAAGCTGGCAGCAGCCCAGTTAGCAGCAGATGCGACCCGCGCAGCGCACGCAGCTTTGGTTGAAGAAGGTCGCCTGCTGTTCAAGAAGTCGTGGATCTTCATCCGTGGCGTGCCCTCGATGAAGTTTCTTCCCGCTGAAGGCCCGGTTGAAATCGCTTTTGCCGGGCGTTCCAATGTTGGCAAGTCATCGCTGATCAATGCGATTGTCGGCAAAAAGGCTCTGGCACGTACATCCAACACCCCGGGCCGCACGCAGGAACTCAACTACTTCGTTCCAGATGGTTATTCCGGCGAGAATGGCGATCTGCCGCCACTCGCACTCGTCGACATGCCGGGCTATGGCTTTGCAGAAGCACCTAAGTCGCATGTCGATGCATGGACGCGCCTCGTGTTCGATTACCTGCGTGGACGCACGACATTGAAGCGCGTTTACCTGCTGATTGACTCGCGCCACGGCATCAAGAAGAATGACGCTGAAGTGCTCGATCTCCTCGACAAAGCAGCTGTGTCTTATCAGATTGTGTTGACCAAAACCGATAAGATCAAGGCTGCGGGCATTCCGCGTTTGATCGAGGAAACCCATGCGCTCACCAAAAAGCGTGCAGCCTGTTTCCCCGGCATCATCACGACGTCGTCGGAAAAGGGCCTCGGCCTTGATGAGTTGCGCGCAGCTATCGCACTGGTCGCCAAGGAATAGGCTTCAGTCAACTTGGGCAAACATCGGACTGATGGTTTAGCCCCTGATTGAGCTGCTCAAATTGCGTGGTGGTTTTCGAGCCATCACGCGTGATACGCACCACATAGATGCTGTCGAAATCAGTGCCATCCCAAGTGGGAACTGCGGCTTTGTCTCCGCCTTCAGCCTTCAGAATATTTCGGGCCAGCTTCACAATCTGCTTGTGCTCCCAGCCGATCAGAACGGTGGCATCTTTATATTCAGGCTTCTCAAGCGCATTCTGCAACTTGCCTATATCCTGATACCCAAAGCGCGTATCGACGGGCATGCCGAATTTTATAGCGGTTGGCTCAACTGTAGCAAGCGGTCGATTATAGGCATAGTGAGCACCTTTATCCTCTTTCAGCTCGGCAGGGTTGGGCGCGAAAATAACGTCCGGTTTGCCAAATTCTGCCTCTATAACGACCGGCAATTTCAACGAACGGTTAAGGCCGCGACAATTCAACTGCCCAAGCCCCTGCTCCGGCTTTTCACCATGTCTTACCATAACAATGGTCTCGGTCGTCGGTGCAGCCTGAGCGACACCTAAGCCCGCAAGGGAAATAAGTGCCGTGAAAATTATTCGCTGCATGAAATGCTCCATTCAAAAAGTGATTGTTGGCCCTTCATCATGGCTTTTAATGCGGCGGTTGAGACTAAGCCGTTCAAATAATCGCGAACAAAAAACGGAAAACCGTTTTACAGAGCGGCGCATATTGCTTAGAAAAGCCTGCCCCTCTTGCCCTGTCGCCAGCCATGGAACCCACGATGACGACTCTTGAAAATCCTGAAATGCAAGCGCAACTCCTCTCAGCAGCCCTGCCCTATATGCAGCGCTACGAGAACAAGAATGTCGTGGTGAAATATGGCGGTCACGCCATGGGCAACCCAGAACTCGGCAAAGCCTTTGCCCGCGACATCGCGCTACTGAAGCAATCAGGCATAAACCCAATCGTCGTGCATGGCGGTGGTCCGCAGATTCAGGCTATGCTGACCAAGCTCGGCATCGAATCCCGTTTTGAAGGCGGCCTTCGCGTCACCGACGAAAAGACGGTTGAAGTGGTGGAAATGGTTCTGGCCGGTTCCATCAACAAGGAAATCGTCGCTCTCATCAATGCTGAAGGCGAATGGGCCATCGGCCTGTGCGGTAAAGATGGCAACATGGTTTTCGCGCGCAAAGCGCACAAAACTGTTATCGATCCCGATTCCAACATCGAAAAAGTGCTTGATCTGGGCTTTGTCGGCGAACCGGCAGAAGTTGATCGCACGCTTCTCGATCTGCTGGCGCGTTCCGAAATGATCCCGGTTATTGCGCCGGTTGCACCGGGTCGCGATGGCCATACCTACAACATCAATGCCGATACGTTCGCAGGCGCTATTGCTGGCGCGCTGGCTGCAACGCGTCTTCTGTTCCTGACCGACGTTCCCGGCGTTCTCGACAAAGACAAGAACCTTATTAAGGAATTGTCGGTTGCTGATGCGCAAGCGCTGATTAAAGACGGCACGATTTCCGGCGGCATGATCCCAAAGGTCGAAACCTGCATCGATGCGATACGTCGCGGCGTTGAGGGCGTTGTCATCCTAAACGGCAAGACACCGCACTCGGTTCTGCTGGAACTTTTCACCGAGCATGGTGCTGGCACACTGATCGTGCCATAAAAGCGCATTCCGAAAAGTGTGCAGCGGTTTTCGGGAGAAATACGCGCAAAAAGATAAAGTGCTATGACCAATCAACCTGAAGCCTCAGCCTTTGCTCACATCACCGACTGGGTATTTGACCTCGACAACACGCTTTATCCACACGCCGCCGATCTGTTTTCGCAGATCGATGTGCGGATGACGAACTATGTAGAAAAGCTGCTCAATCTGCCGCGTGACGAAGCACGCAAGATTCAAAAGCAGTTTTATCTGGAATATGGAACCACGCTCAAAGGTCTGATGGAATGCCACGAAATCGACCCGGACGATTTTCTCAAGCATGTCCATGACATCGATTACACATGGCTAACACCCGATCCGGCATTGGGAGAAGCAATCCGCGCCCTGCCCGGTCGTCGCTTCATCTTCACCAATGGTGATCGTGGTCATGCAGAGCGCGCAGCACGTCAGCTCGGCATTCTCGATGATTTCGATGATATTTTCGACATTGTAGCTGCTGGCCTGACGCCAAAGCCTGAGCGCGTCACTTATGATCGTTTTCTGGGTGCTTTCGGCATTGATGCGCGAAATGCTGCCATGTTCGAGGATCTGGCACGCAATCTGGTTGTGCCAAAGACACTTGGCATGAAAACAGTGCTGATTGTACCGAATAATTTTGAGCCGACATTCTCCGAGATATGGGAAAGCGATCCGGAATTTACTGATCAGGTCGATTATGTCACCGACAATTTGACCCAATTTCTGCAAACCATAAATGCAGACCGATAGCCAGTTTACCGGCCTTGAAAAACGTATTGATAAGGCAGCTCACAGCCTTCTCGACAGCTTGCCCCGCCATCGCATCAGCGATGCGCTAATAGAGTTTCTGGTTTTTGGATTAAAACAAGCATGGGCCTGCCTGTTCGGCGGCGCGATGCTGGGCCTCATCATCCTTACACGCTGGTTCTGGCCAGAAGGTGATGCCGGATTTATTACCCGCTACGATTTCCTGTTTCTTTCCGCCGTTGTGATTCAGCTTGGTATGCTTGTCTTCAAGCTGGAAGCTTGGGAAGAAGCCAAGGTCATCGTCATTTTCCATATTGTCGGAACGGCGATGGAAATATTCAAAACCGATGCTGGCTCGTGGATTTATCCAGAGGAAAACTTCTTCCGCATTGGCGGTGTACCGCTGTTTTCCGGCTTCATGTATGCAGCCGTCGGCTCCTATATGGCGCGTATCAATCGCATCTTCGACATAAGGCTCAATAATTATCCGCCGCTTTGGACGACGATCGTGCTGGCAGCTGCGATCTATATCAATTTCTTCACCCACCACTTCTTATGGGATATGCGCTGGGTGTTGTTTGCCGCAACCTTCGCGCTCTACTGGCGCACAACGATGCATTATCGCGTGTTTCGCTTCCGGCATAAAATGCCACTGTTGATCGCGTTTCTGCTGACATCGCTTTTCATCTGGATAGCGGAGAACATCGGAACATGGTCAAAAGTCTGGCTTTATCCAAACCAGCGCAATGGCTGGGAACTGGTTTCACTCAGCAAACTCGGCTCATGGTATCTACTGATGATTATTTCCGTCGTGCTGGTGACACTCGTTCACCGCCCACGCGAATATTCAGAAAACGAAAACGCCCGGCCATAACAGACCGGGCGCTCTGAAAGCTTAAATCGAAGAGATCAGAGCTTATAGAAATTCTTGATCTCGTCCCAAGCCTCATCGGCTGTATCAACGAAGGTCAGCAATTCAATATCTGCGGGCGAAATTGTGCCCTGCTCTGCCAGAAACTCGATATTGATCGCCTTGCTCCAGAACTCTTTGCCAAACAGAATGAGTGGCATGCGTTCCATGCGATCGGTTTGGATCAGCGTCATTGCTTCGAACAGTTCATCCATCGTGCCAAAGCCACCCGGAAATACGCAGATCGCTTTCGCACGCATTAGAAAATGCATCTTACGTATCGCAAAATAATGGAAGTTGAAGCAAAGGTCAGGCGTTACATAAGCGTTTGGTGCCTGCTCATGCGGCAACACGATATTAAGACCAATAGTCGGCGCGCCAACATCCGCAGCCCCGCGATTGCCCGCTTCCATTACGCCCGGACCACCGCCAGTTACGACAATAAACTCACGATAATAGGTGGTCGCTGAATATTCAGAGCAGATGCGGGCAAACTTGCGCGCTTCTTCATAATAGCGCGAATTTGCCTCAAGGTTTTTTTTCTGCACTTCGTTCTTTGCGGCCCATGCGTCACCGCCCGGTTCTGGAATACGTGCACCACCGAACATAACGACAGTTGACTTGATACCACGGTCCGCAAGGATCAGTTCTGGCTTCAAAAGCTCAAGCTGGAGCCGGATCGGACGCATATCGCGTCGCGTCATGAAGTCATCATCCATGAAGGCAAGCCGATAGGCCTCAGCCTCAGTCTGAGGTGTCTTTGGCACGGTACGCGCCTGTTTAACGGCTTCCTCAGAATTCGGGAAAGGCGTCCAGCCAGTCTTCTCCATCGGGTTCATGCTTGCCTGCTCCTTCAATTTCAATGCGTTTTGTTGCCTTAGCATTATTTTCAGCGTTAAATTCTTAATCTGGCGCAATTGCGTTGAGTTATTTCGCACAATAACGCGATTGACCCATATCCTGCCTTCGCTTAATCACTTGGCTGACAACTGCCGGCCAAAAAGACGGCAGCCGCTTATCCTGCCAGTTTATGGAGACCGCCATATGACCAAGCCAGATTTCGCCTCCCTTGAAAAGGTCATCGAAAAGGCTTTTGACGAACGCGATGGCATCAACACAGCAACCCGCGGCGAAGTTCGCGATGCTGTTGAGCAGTCGCTTCTTTTGCTCGATCGCGGTGAAGCGCGTGTGGCAGAAAAACAGGCGGACGGCAACTGGCAGGTTAATCAGTGGCTCAAGAAAGCGGTCCTACTTTCGTTCCGCCTCAACCCGATGCAGATCATCAAGGGCGGCCCCGGCGAAGCTTCCTGGTGGGACAAGGTTCCTTCCAAGTTTGACGGCTGGACAGCCAATGAATTCGAAAAGGCCGGCATTCGCGCCGTTCCCAATTCGGTTGTGCGCTATTCGGCTTACATCGCACCTAATGCGATCCTGATGCCATCCTTCGTCAATCTCGGCGCGTATGTCGATGAAGGCACGATGGTCGATGCATGGGCCACCGTTGGCTCCTGTGCGCAGATCGGCAAGAATGTGCATCTGTCGGGCGGCGTCGGCATCGGTGGCGTTCTGGAGCCAATGCAGGCTGGTCCAACCATCATCGAAGACAATTGCTTCATTGGCGCGCGTTCGGAAGTCGTTGAAGGCTGTATCGTTCGTGAAGGTGCCGTGCTTGGCATGGGCGTATTCATCGGCAAATCGACCAAGATTGTTGATCGCGCAACCGGCGAAATATTCTATGGCGAAGTGCCACCTTATTCGGTCGTCGTTGCTGGCACCATGCCGGGCAAAAATGTACCGGGCGAAAACTGGGGCCCAAGTCTTTATTGCGCTGTAATCGTTAAGCGCGTCGATGAAAAGACCCGCTCGAAGACTTCTATCAATGAATTGCTGCGCGATTAATTTGCCAGCATAATCAAAGAAAAAAGGCGAAGCCCGAAAGCTTCGCCTTTTTTGTATTCACTGCCAAAAGGCTTATTTCTGGTAGCTCGAAGGCGATGCATCGCTGAAACGATGTGCAGAACCATCTGAGTATGTGTTCGTTGGGATCGATGCAGTTGCAGTGTGATCAACGCGCTGGGCAGCGACTGGTGTGCGATCCTTTGCGTACAGATCAGCCGGTTCACCAACATGTGGGTTTCCAGCAAAAGCGGCACCGGCACTAAGAGCAACAGCTACGGTAGCAAGAACAAACTTTTTCATTTTCATAATCCTTCTATCACCCCATCGGATGGCAATTTGCCTATCCCTTCGGGGACTCCGGGATGGCAAACAACCATCCTCCGGGGAGATTTGTTAAATTGATCATTTTCAAATATCGGGTTGTAAGAACCTTGGGAGGCCGCACTTACAACCCGCAATCTCTGTCGTTACGATTTAAAATTAAACTGTAACGACCAATGTCATAATCGTATTCTTAGTTCTGGTAGCTCGATGGCGATGCATCACCAAAACGGTGAGCGGAACCATCCATATTGACCGTCTGGCCAATAGTTGCAGTTGCGGTGTTGTCTACGCGCTGCGAAGCAACAGGAGTGCGATCATTTGCATAAAGATCTGCAGGTTCACCTACATGAGGATTTTCAGCAAAAGCAGCACCGGCGCTAAGAGCAAGGGCAGCAGCAGCAAGAACAAACTTATTCATTTTCTATCTCCTTAGTCATTTGGGCGACGTTCTGTGCGTCGTCCTCATGAGCCTCAAATGGGTGACAGTGATGAAAAATTCCAGTCACGAAAATGTTTTCTTAATCACACATTCGTGCGCCCAACTTCTTCTAACAGGCATGTAAAAATTAGAATTATATATTTTTTACAATATGTTGAATCATATATCAGCAGTAACCAATTTGTTATCATGTCATTTTTGTTCACTTTTTGCGAACACTGTGTCGCCTTTTATTGTGTAACAATATCGAACAATGAATGGTGTTAATCACAATTGCACGGCTAACGATTTCATCTGCAATCTTAAAAAATACACTGAGTCTGGGTCTGCTAATCGCGCAAATGAAAAAGGGAGCGCGCTATGCGACCCCTTCTGCCTGACAGCTCTCGCTTATAGTGATTAAATTAATTGCTGGCGACGTTTACAGAGCGGCCTGCAATTGAAACCCATTGCCCCGAATGCGACGGTGACTGCATTTTAATATAGCGATAAGAAGTCTTCTCAACTGGCAACACCTCTGATCGCATATTGTCGAGAATGTAATCACCACGATCGGTTCGCACGGTCAGCACGATATGTGCCTCGCTTCCCTGCACCATGGTAATCAAAAGCTGCGACGGGCTGATCCCGCGCGCCATAAGCTTGGCACGCTTTAGCAGCACATAATCCTCGCAATCGCCTTTGCCGTTCTTCGGAATGGTCCAGTAATCACGCTTACCGTAATTGTCCTGATCGGAAACCGGCTTGATCGCGGCATTGACCGAAGCATTAACGCTTTGCAGCAGCTTCATACGATCCGGCGTCAGTTTCATCGGTGCAAGAGCACGGTGCGAACTGCAATCGCGCGGTGTGCGCTTGCAGTAATCCAGATGCCCATAAGGAATGCTGGTAATCCCGCCCGCTTCACTCCATTGACCGGCCTTTGCCGGGGCAATAGCTGCGCCAGACAATGCCACGAAACCTAATGCTGCTGTCATCAATAAACGCATAGCGGATTCCCATTTTTAAAATGCTCCGAAAAGCATTTCCTAGAAACTGTTCCCGTTGACCGGCCCGTTTCCCGGGTCTCGCTATCAACCTTTTTTTAACTAACGATGACAGTGGCCCTCTGGTCAAGGAAATTTCATTCCCGATTTGCGACATTCTGAGAAAAGCCGCGATTAAAAGAGCTTTGGTTCGTCGAACCTCCATTTTCTAAAACCCATGCGCACTGCATCTTGTTTACGCTAACGAGGGATTGTTGTTTCATCTGGGGGCGTCCCGATCTAATCTCAAGCCCACACGATTCTCAGAACAAAGCTTTGACATCATGAGCCTTCCTACCAATCCCGCTGAAAACCTCGCTTCTCTTATTCGTTGCCCGTCGGTTACGCCCGCTGAAGGCGGCGCGCTGACCGCATTGGAAGCAATGCTTGAGCCTATGGGCTTTTCAATCCAGCGCCCTGTCTTCACCGACGAAGATACGCCTGACATCGAAAACCTTTATGCGCGCAAATCTGGCAATGGGGCGCATCTGATGTTTGCGGGCCATACGGATGTGGTGCCTCCCGGCAATGAAGGCGACTGGAAGCACCCTCCTTTTTCCGCTGCGATTGAAGACGGTATCATGTATGGCCGTGGTGCAGTCGACATGAAGGGTGGCATTGCCTGCTTTGTGGCAGCGGTTGCACGTCATATCGAAAAGCAAGGTAGCCTCAAGGGCAGCGTCTCTTTCCTCATCACAGGCGATGAAGAAGGCCCAGCGATCAATGGCACCGAAAAGCTGTTACAATGGGCCAAAGACCGTGGTGAAACATGGGACGCATCGCTTGTTGGCGAGCCAACAAATCCCGATACGCTTGGCGACATGATCAAGATCGGGCGTCGCGGTTCAATCTCCGGCACGATCACAGTTCATGGTGTGCAGGGCCATGCCGCCTATCCGCACCTTGCCGAAAATCCCGTGCGTGGCATCACAACCCTTGTCGATAGTCTGCTCTATCCAGCTTTTGATGAAGGCACTGAAGATTTTCAGGCCAGCAATCTGGAAGTCACCACCATCGATGTTGGCAACAAGGCCACCAATGTCATAGCCAATAAGGCGGTAGCGTCCTTAAATATCCGTTTCAACGATACGTGGACGGCAGACAGCCTGAAGGCCGAAATCATCTCGCGTCTTGAAAAGGCTTCGCGCAATGACCGCCTTCGTCCGGGCCGCGAAACACCAATCAATTATGAACTGACATGGCGCGAACATCCGAGCCATGTGTTCCTCACACGCGATGAGAAGCTGATCGGCACGCTCACATCTTCTGTAGAGGCTGTCACCGGCAAACGTCCGAAGCTGTCTACATCGGGCGGCACGTCAGATGCGCGCTTCATCAAAGATTATTGCCCGGTCGTCGAATTCGGCCTTGTTGGACAAACCATGCATATGGTTGACGAGCGCGTGGCTCTTGCCGACCTTGAAGGGCTGACACAGATATACGAACGCTTCATCGCTGACTTCTTCGGATAAGGGAACGACATGCCCAGTCTGGATGATATTTTCAGATATTTCACGGGCGTCTGGAAGATGATGCTTGGCCGCAAAGACGGCCTTGCATATCTGGACATCTCAGCAGAAGATTTCTGGGCATCTTTCTATGCGATTATCGTGGCTCTCCCGCCGCTTCTTGCGACATGGGTCGCCTATTCGGCCGATCTGACAGCGGGCCGCGATGAAGCTGGTCTCCGCCTTGCAATCGTTATCCGTGCAGCTATCGTTGATATTGCTGCGTGGATAATTCCGCTTGTCATTATCGGCCTACTTGCCCGCCGCATTGGCATATCAAAGCGTTACGCGCCTTACGTCATCGCAACCAATTGGGGCAGCGCGTTGCTGGCTTGGCTTTTCGCGCCAATAACCCTCATTCAACTGTTCTTTCCGGGAGCGCTGGATTTTGCGACGCTGTTCGCTTTTGTACTTTTCGGCATCTCAATTATCTTGAGCTACCGACTGACATTCATCGTACTGCAACGCCCGCACGCCTATGTCGCACCATTTTATGCCTGTGTGTTTTTCGGCTCACTGTTTATCACAGTGTTCCTGCAACAGCTGTTTGGCATCGGAATTGGCGCGGAGAGTTTTTAAAGCGCATCCCGAAAAGTGTGAAACGGTTTTCGGACAAGATGCGCGTCTAAACAAAGAATTAGAGCGCGGATCTCATTCAATCAGATCGAAACGTGCTCTAAAACGGAAACGGGTAGTCGACGCCAACCAGATACAGACCATAAGGTGGCGCAACCTGACCGCAAGCCTTGCGGTCTTTCGCTTCCAAAGCGGCCTGCAAATCATCAGCCGTCCAGCGGCCAACGCCCACTTCCATCAGGCTGCCTGCAAAGGAACGCACCTGATTATGCAAGAATGAACGCGCCGAAACCCGCATTTCGACATAATCGCCCGTACGCGTAATATCGAGCCGGTCGAGCGTCTTGATCGGGCTTTTTGCCTGACATTGCGTCGCGCGAAATGTCGTAAAATCATGTTCGCCGAGCAAGCGCTTTGCAGCTTCATGCATGGCTTCGTGGTCAAGGCGCTTCTGCACCCACCACACGCGCTGATAATCTATCGCTAAGGGCGAACGGCGATTATGAATGCGATAAAGATAATGTCGGCCACGCGCCGAAAACCGCGCATCAAAAGCATCCGTTGTCTTTTCGACATTCAAAATACTGATGCGCTCGTTGGCCATCACCAGATGCGCGTTCAACGCATCGCGAACCTTGGCCGCACCCCAATCCTTGGCAAGATCAACATGAATAACCTGAGCGCAAGCATGAACACCCGTATCTGTACGCCCCGCTGCACCTAGTGTCAGATCTTCACCGCAAAACTTCTTAAACGCCTTTTCAATGGCGTTCTGCACAGCATAGCCGTTTTCCTGCCGCTGCCAGCCGACATAGGGCGTGCCGTCATATTCGACCGTGATCTTATAACGAGGCACCGCTCAAAGCACCTTCGTCACGTTTGCACCACGCAGAAACTCTTGTGCAGGCAAAGGCTTACCGCCAGACCGTTGCAATGTCACAAGACGCACAGCGCCATCACCACAAGCAATCGTCAGACGATCATCAAGCACGGTTCCTGGCGTTCCACTACCTTCGCCCAATGTGGAGCGCTGGAGTTTGACGCGTTCGACTGCACCGTTGATTTCCATCTCGCACCACGCACCCGGAAACGGAGAGATGCCGCGGATTGTGTTGTGAACATCCTTCGCAGGCTTCGACCAGTCGATACGCGCCTCGGCCTTGTCGATCTTGGCGGCATAAGTTACACCATCGTCGGCCTGCGGCTGAAGCGTTAGACTCTCACGCTCAAGCGCGCCCAATGCGCGCACCATCAGATCAGCACCGATCAAGCTCAAACGATCATGCAATTCACCTGCCGACATATCCGGCGTGATCGCAACTTTCTCGACCATGGCAACGGGACCAGTATCAAGCCCCACATCCATTTTCATAATCATCATGCCGGTTTCAGTATCACCGGACATGATCGCACGCTGAATAGGCGCCGCTCCACGCCAGCGCGGCAGAAGCGAGGCATGGCCATTGTAACAACCCAAACGCGGCGCATCGAGAATAGCCTGTGGCAGCAGCAGGCCATAAGCCACGACAATTGCGACATCGGCTTCAAGGCTCGCAAAGACGTCCTGCTCTTCGGTGCCTTTGAGACTTTTCGGCGTGAAAACCGGAATGCCAAATTCTTCGGCCTTTTCGTGCACCGGCGACTTGGTCAGTTCCAGTCCGCGACGGCCAGCCGGACGCGGTGGCTGCGAATAGACCGCGACCACTTCATAGCCCTGACCGATGATAGCTGTGAGGATTGGCACGGAGAAATCCGGCGTCCCCATAAAGACGATCCGCATCACAAAGCCTTACTTGGCGCGCGCTGGCTTGCGAGCTTTTTGAACTTCTTGATCACCATATCGCGCTTAAGTTTGGAGATATGATCGATAAACAGCACGCCATTCAGATGATCGATTTCATGCTGCAAGCAGGTCGCCATCAGCCCATCGGCTTCCATCGACTTTTCCTTGCCATCCGCATCGAAGTAATTGACCTTGATCGTCGCAGGTCGCTCAACCTCAGCATAATAATCCGGGATGGAAAGGCAGCCTTCTTCATAGACGCTGCGCTCGTCCGATGAGACTACAATCTCCGGATTGATGAAGACGTGCGGCTCTTTCGGAGCGTCTTCCTTAGCGAGATCAATCACCAGCATCCGCAGAGGTTCGCCCACCTGAATGGCAGCGAGACCAATGCCCGGCGCGTCATACATGGTATCAAACATGTCGCCGGCAAATTTGCGCAATTGATCGTCAAAGCGTTCAACTGGCTTGGACAGTTCACGCAGAAGAGGATCCGGAAGAATGATAAGCGGTTTAATAGACATGCGTTTCACGTAATCGCTTGCGCGAGAATCGTCAATTATAACTTGCAAAATGTTCTTGTTTTGATCTCATCAAGGCAACACGAATCAGCTAAGCTTCACCTATGGAAAACCAGAATCTCTTGAACGAACCACTTTTGCAGCTTGGCGCAACCTCTTTCACGCTTGGAGATATACTCCTTGCGGGCATAGTCGTGCTGGTTGTTTGCCTTGCAATCTTTCTCATTGCGGCGGCCCGATCTGCCCGACTTCGTGCCGTTGCGGAAGCACAGGCCGAAGACCGTGCGCGCGATGCGGAATATCGCATGGCGGAGATTCTGAAAGCCCAATCCGAAATGCAGGGGCGGATGCAGACCATGGCCGAAGTCTTCGGCTCACGACAAGCAGAGCTTAATCAATCAATCCGCGAACGTCTCGACGGCATGACCCATCGCATCGGCCAGACCATGACCGAGCAGACACGCTCCACCCATGAAAATCTTGCAAAGTTGCAGGAGCGTCTAGCGGTCATCGACACAGCACAAAACAATATCCAGTCGCTTGCCGGTCAGGTCGTGCAGTTGCAGGCAATCCTCGCCAACAAGCAGACGCGCGGCGCATTCGGCCAGTCACGCATGGAAGCGATCATTGCCGATGGCTTGCCGCAAGGCGCTTACGAGTTTCAGGCAACACTGTCCAATGGAACACGCCCCGACTGCCTCGTGAGGATGCCTAACAACTCACCATCATTGGTGATTGACGCAAAATTTCCGCTCGAAGCATGGAATTCCATGCGTGCAACCGAACAGCCTGAGGCACGTAAGGCCGCCATTGCGCAGTTTCGACGCGATATGGAAGTACATATCAAAGACGTCTCCGACAAATATCTGATCACGGGCGAAACACAGGACACGGCCTTCTTGTTCGTGCCTTCTGAATCGATCTTTGCGGATATTCACGAGCATTTTGAAGCGCTGATACATCGCGCTCACCGCGCGCGGATCGTGATCGTTTCACCCTCGCTGCTGATGCTTTCAATTCAGGTTATTCAATCAATCCTCAAAGACGCGCGTATGCGCGAGCAAGCCCATGTCATTCAGGGCGAAGTGGTGCGTTTAATGGAAGATGTGGGTCGCCTTGATGAACGCGTGCGCAAGCTGCAAACCCATTTCCTACAAGCCAACAAAGACATTGACGATATTCTGGTGTCTTCAAACAAAGTGACGAAGCGCGGTGCAAAGATCGAAGCGCTGGAATTTGGCCCGGCACCTGCTGAAGAGCCTCAGCGTCCGACGCGACAGTCGGATAACGCACCCACCCAAATGCGCCTGCGCGTGGTGGATGAGGATTAGAGCAATTTCCAAGAAAAACTTAGAGCGTATCCTGAAAAATATGAAAAACTTTTGGGATACGCTCTAAGAGTTTGTTGGAAGGACTCACTCTTTCAAAGAAGTGAGAGCCTCCGTTACTGCTACAAAGCGTTTGAAGTGAATTTTCAGAACCTGCGTGACGACGTCAACATCGGCAATTTTTCCATGTTGAAGCACAAAACTTAGACCAAATGGATTGCCATTCAGCCTGTTTAAGTCGGGATTTGCCGTGCTTGGCGTAACGACCAAGCACCCCCATGCTGCAGCGACTGCATTCAAATCATCAACAACGCGCTCTTGCCCTGCATGGGCAAAGCCTGAAGTCGCCATACCAGTAAATGTCTTGTTGAGATATTTACCGTTTACTGCAGCCTCGTGATTGGCATCGATAAACGCCTTCATCGCCGATGACATTAATCCGGTGTGAGAGGGCGAAGAGAATACAAACCCGTCCGCCCACTCAAGATCAATCGCCGAAGCATATTCTAGTTCTGACAACTCGGCGCTTGGAGCTTGAAGTTCCACGCGCCGAATTCTGACACTCGCGCCCAGTTCTTCAAGAACCGGAGAAAGAAGCCGTGCAAGCACAAGATTTGCACCAAAGTTACTAGAAATAGCGATGAGTATCCGCGCCATAACAACTCCAGAAAATTATTTAGCTTCCGAGAATTTTTGCAAGATATACCCACACTGGAGCAGCGATCACAAAACCTAGCACGCTGACTGCAAGTGACGATGTTCCTGTTCGCGTATAAACCTGAAAGCGGCTGGAAATAATAATGCCCGAGAATGCTGGCGGAAGCGCAACACTGAGAACCAGCATTTGCAGAACGAGCGGGCTAAGACCGCAGAGCCAGCCAGCAATCAGAAATACACCGGGCATCAGTATGAGCTTGAAAGCCGTATTGTAGGCAACTTCTTTGTCGAGTTCGATTTTGTAGGCTGCAAGTGTCAGACCCGCTGCAAAAACCGCCACGCTGGAATTGGCCTGTGCCAACAGTTTGAAAGTTGGATCGAACTGGGCAGGCACTTTAATGCCAACAAGAACAAGCGCTACGGCCAGCACTGGGGCCCACACCACTGGCTCCTTGAACGCGGAAAGCAGTGCATTGTCTTTGGGTGCATCAGCAGTTGTCTTGTCGCCGCCGCCACCTGCATTCAAGAGGTAAAGCCCAATCGGAATGGTAACAGCGTTCACAACAATCGCCACAATGGCGATGACAAGACCAGTTTCAACGCCGGTGCCATAAAGAGGATCCAGGATAGCGTAGCCTAGGAATCCGATTGTTGGTGATCCGGCGATCAAGGCGCAAACGGCGGCTTCCGCCTTGCTTCGCTTGAAGAACCACTGCATCGTGAAGTAGGAAAGCATGAAAAGCGCAACCAGACCGACGAAAGAAATAATCGTCAATGTCGCATTTTCAAACAACATCGCGCGGTCCGCGCGAACGATGGAAACAAACAGAGCGGCGGGAAGTGCGAAATCCAGAACCAGCTTATTGAAAACTTTTGCCTGATCTTCTGCGAAGATGTTTTTCTTACCGCTGACATAGCCTAAGATCATAACAACAAAGATCGGGATGAGGTCAGAGACCAGCATCTTCGACATGAATTCTTCCATGATCATTCCCCTTGACATAGCTGCCGCCTCAAACGCCAAAGGATTAGTCCGACGCGATCAACAGCCCATGGCACCCAAAATTGCACATAGTATCGTACGGAAAATAAGGGAGTTCGTTCATCAGAACGAACTCCTTAGATCTCAGCGAAGCGTCAGCCTTTGACGATCGTCTGGTATTTCTGACGCAGCGCTCCCATCAGCGGATCACCAACATCAAGATGCCCCTTCACGAGCTCTTTCGGCGTCAATGCAAGCCAGTTGTTGAGAGATACGTCCTTATATTCACCGGTGTGAAAGACGTTCAGAACACGGACAGGCTCATTGCCGGTATTTTCGATGTAATGCGCCAATGTCTTGGGTACATAGCCTACATCGCCCGCAACGAAATCGAAGGTACGCGCGTTGTTGACAGCATCAAAAACCGTCATGCGGGCCTGACCACTGATATAATACTGAATTTCATCAGCATCGGGATGCCAATGAATTTCACGCATGCCACCCGGTTCCAGATCGATAAACAGCGCCGCAAGATTGGTCACTGCGAAATTGCTGCTGTCGACAACCTGCGTCGCACCACCTTCAAAATGGTTCTTCTGCTGCTTGGATGCACGGAACACATACTTGTCCGTAAAGCTCACTGCACCAAGATCACGACGAACTTCTTCGAGCGGAGCTGGTACAGGCTGGCGGAAAATATATTTTTCTTCGGAAGGAATACCGTCAAAAGCGCTTTCAGGTACACCAAAATTCTTAGCAAGAACTTCGCGCGGAGTATGTGCAAATAGCTCTGTCACAAGCAAAGTCTGGTTTTCAGAGAAATTACCGTCGTTGAAGACAAGTACGAACTCCGTGCCCTCTTCAAGCCCCTGAATTGCATGTGGAAAACCGGCAGGCGCAAGCCAAAGGTCACCCGGCTCAAGATCTTCAACCAATGTCTGACGCTTATCATCCACCAAATAGAAGCGAACCTTCCCTTTCAGGACATAAGCCCACTCGGCTTCTTTGTGCCAATGCATCTCGCGAACGACGCCAGCAGGAAGGCGCATGTTGACAATTGCCAACTCTTTCAAGCTGCCCATTTCACGCTGGGTAACTTCACGTGCCCAACCACCGTCTTCAAGACGGTTATGTGCCATGGCAAAAGGAAATTTCAGATTTGGAATGCCGCCATGATCTGTTTCAGGGGGCAGCAGAATATCGGGGTTCTGCGCTTCCACTTCCAGATTACGCGGCCCTACAATATCCGCACCCTTTGTGCCACGTATCGGCTGCACAATATCTGTCATCGACTTGCCCTTCCCAAAAAAGTTTAAACCCGTTACAATTCGTGAGTAAATACAGATTGGGGTAACGCATCAAGTATAAATAATATTTTTAATTCTTATCTATTCTCTTGATAGATTTCTTGAGGGCCTATATTCTGCGCCGATTAATAGGCTGATTAAAAACGGCCGTTACCAAAGTTTCTAGGCCAATTAAAAGCTATTTTGGATAGTCCAATATCGATTATTTTCACAAAAAAACCGCGCCGTGATTTTCATGTTTCCAAAATGCACAGAGCACAAATTCTGGATGCTACCTTATAAAGCAAATAGCCCGCTCGGGGCGGGCTGTTGTTGGGGGCGTTTTGCCCTTGTATTGTTATACGGGCAACACGGTTGATATATCTTCTTTAGATTTTTGGATACTTTGGTTTTGTGTTCCGGATTTATCCGGTTTGTCGTGTAATTGATTATCGATTTTGGCCGAACGGTACGCACATAAGTAGATATAGGTGCATGGGGCTGCATAAGATGATTGACGTATTTGGGTGATATTTGGTTGCGGACACACAACTACCGATACCGACATTCGTTGGAGGTAGCAATCTAGCAACCTTTAAAAGCGAGATACCATCACGCCTTACGGCATATCTCCATGAAGGTTACGGTACACGATAGCGGCATCCGATTCCGCTGGGCATCGGATAGAGTAACAAGAGCCGTCGATAGGATCGTTTCATAGGCCATTCTTATAAAGTCGCAGGCTTGGATTAGCGCCCAAAGCTCGGGGACACGAAGCTCGCTTTACGGAGCCTCTACCGCGCCATCAACCCATTGCTACTTAATGGCTTCCATCTGTGGAATCGCCCTTGTTGATCGGCACTTTTCAAAAGCATCGTGAGAGTGTCCCGGCGCACCAGATCAAATTCCGACTGACCTCTCCTTTCCCGAGAAGGACATCTTTGAGGAGTGTGGTTCCCTACTTCCGAGCCTTAGGTCAGTCGAATGATTGCCTCGCTGAACAGATTCAGAGACGTTTCGGCCCCAGGGGAGGACGTCACAATTCCGAAACATTTTTTGAGCTTGCTGGCTTGATCCTCAAGGTGCGCCACTTGCCGACGCGGAGCTGAGGACCGAGTTCGCGCGGCACAGGGGCGATTTAGTCCAGCTCGATGCCTTGAACCGCGAACTTAATAGCCGCGACACAGACGAGGCGTTCGACCTTCAGATAGAGATCGTGCAAGTCCTGACAAATCCTCGAAAGGCCGCGCAGACTACCCCGAAAGGAGATCCTGTCGTTGCCTGGCTGAAGGCTTTTCTCCTAAGCCACCGGATGTCCGCAGCCGACGAGCGTCCTCTTCACCAATATCGAATGTCATATGCCAAATATCAGGGCGCACGCTTACTTCTTAAGGTGTCGAGACCAAGCTTGACCGGGACGATGGTCCTGCGGCAAGCCTGTTTGTGGCCTTTTGCGCGTAGTGGTTTCGGCGCGAAGAGACATCACTCCTCCTTCGCTGGGTTGCCCTTGCGCCGAATGTATTCGGCGCCATTCCCAAAAACCGCCGTCGGAATCTCGGAATATGGTTCATCGTCGCTGGCAGAATATCTCCGAAAACTGATGAGGTTCGCTTTAGCGGGCAGCAACCACGACCATGTACGAGGGTTCGTCGGCGACATTTCTAACGAAATTCGAATCTCGCTCAGGCTAGATGGTTTCATTAATCTCTCTTGTAAACTTATCCTGAAACTCGTCGAATGGAAGCGAATGGCGGATCAAGGACCGGCGGGCGTCGGCCCACTATCGTCTCTTGACGCGCAGCACCCTGGCTGGAAGGATTCGCTCCCGATCTACATTCCCGGCGACGACGACAGGACCACGAGATCGTCGACTATGAAGCCATCATCATTCGCCGCATCTTTTTGGAATTCGCCAACGGTATTGGTACACGCACCATTGCACGCACATTAAATGAAGAAGGCGTTTCAGGACCTGCGGGAAAGCTATGGAACGACACCACTATCCGCGGACATGTAAAGCTTGACACCACGCTCATAAACAATGAACTCTATATCGGTCGTTTGATCTGGAACAGGCTGCGCTATATCAAAGGCCCATCAAGCGGCAAACGGGTTTCACGACTCAATCCAAAATCCGACTGGATTATCAAAGACGTTCCGGAACTCCGTATTGTTGATGACGCACTCTGGCACGCGGTGCGTGCGCGTCAGGGCGAGATTGCCAAGACGTTCATCCACGTCACAGAGGCTATTCGTAACCATCACAAACAAAACCGCTTAAACGGAACCCGCAGACCAAAATCGCTTCTGTCTGGCCTCGTCACATGCGGCATATGCCAAGGCTCACACTCGCTGCGCGGTTTAGATCGCTTTGTTTGCTCCAACCACATCAGCAAAGGAACCTGCACGAACAGTCGAACGATTGCGCGGAGCATACTGGAAGCTCGCGTGCTTGCAGGACTTGAACGTCATATTATGACTCTAGAGATTGTCGAAGCCATAACCAATGTCATGTATCATCAGTCCATGAAACAAAAGATGGACCTATTGGAAACGCGCAAGGCAGAGCTAACCGCCCTCCTCGTAAATCTGCCAGATGGCATGCCTGACATTCTTCCAAGCGCTTCCGCGATCTATAGGATGCAAGTCACAGCACTTAAAAAAAGCGCTGAACGATCCCGAACAACGACAGGCCGCCTCGCAGCGACTTCGCTGCTTAATTGACAAGATTTCTCTGACGCCGGGCCAAAAACATGGCCAAGTCGATGCAAACTGGCACGGTGAATTGGGTGCAATTCTAGGCAGGATAGAACGTCAAACCATTGGAACGTCTGCAAAAACAAAAATCCCGCAGCTATGGATTGATTATCGATTTGGTTGAACGGGCTTCTCATGTAGCTTGTAGAGGCGGTATAGCTACGAATATGGCGTGTGCATCAAAGGTTTTAGTATTTTTTTTTGAGATTTTGGTTGCGGGGGCAGGATTTGAACCTGCGGCCTTCAGGTTATGAGCCTGACGAGCTACCGGGCTGCTCCACCCCGCGTCAAAGAATTACGGACTTTTGAGCCCGGAAGCGAAGTCAGGCCCTTATACTAGGTTAGGCCTGATGAGGTGAGATCGTTTAAAAATCGATTGATTATCGATTTTAGACCGAACGGGCTGCTCCGAGCCACTCTCACTTAGTCATATATTCGGTATTTTGCGCGCTTACTGCGTTGAAAGTCTGTTTGTATGGATTTGAGAAGATGTTGATTATTTGTGTGCTTAGCAGACCTGGCAGCGACCTACTCTCCCGTGTCTTAAGACAAAGTACCATTGGCGCTGGAGCGTTTCACGGCCGAGTTCGGAATGGGATC